>NZ_JSZM01000004.1:0-241875 GCF_000801965.1 Lysinibacillus sp. A1 | reverse complement strand
ACTATTTTTTTGCATTTAAAGGGTGTTTAGTATGATTCACAGCACACCCATTGATGGATTAGAGCGACACACTGCCACTTGCTAGAATAGCCTCTTGTAATTTCTTGATTGCTTTTCTTTGTATTCTAGATACATGCATTTGAGAAATCCCTAATTGTTCTCCAGCTTCTTTTTGACTTAGTTGCTCTAAATATGTAAGCTGAATGATTTGTTTTTCTCTTTCATTCAAAACAACCATTGCCTCGGAAACAATCATTCGTTTATCAGTCATTTCATAGCCGTCGTCTTCCCTACCCAAAATATCGAATAGTGTTACAGTACTACCATCTGAATCTGACTCTATTGAATGATCCATAGAAAGAGCTTGATAACTACGGCTCATTTCCATAGCCTCTAATACTTCTTCCTCCGCTACCTCTAAACGCTCGGCAATTTCTTGAATGGATGGAGAACGCTGCAATTCAATAGTCAGCGCCTCCACCGTTGATTTGATTCTCGGCCCAATTTCTTTTATGCGTCTAGGCACATGAACATCCCATGTTTTATCACGTAAAAAGCGCTTGATTTCCCCAACAATAGTCGGTACAGCAAATGCCTCAAAACTACGGCCAACATTTGGATCAAAACGTCTTATTGCACCTAATAAACCCAGCATCCCTACTTGAACAATATCATCATAATAAGATTTACCATTCGAATACTTACGTGCTATTGACTCAACTAGATATCGATAATGAATCACTAGATTCGTTTGCGCTTCATCATCCTCCGTTGATTGGTACAATTCAATCCACTTTAATACATCTTCCTTGGATGAAGATTTATGTAGTGATTCTTTCGACATTTTTTTCCACCTGCTCCCTAGTGACATACTTTGTCATAAAGACAGTTACGCCACCATCGTTATTGATCATCACCTCATCCATCAAAGTTTCCATTAAATAAAGCCCTAATCCACCTTCTCTTAGCCCTGCAATATTTTCCTCAGGATGGTACGGTCCAATTTTAGTTTTAATCTCCTCGAAATTAAAACTATTGCCGTAGTCAGCAATCATCAATTCCATTTTATTGTCGTATAACGCACAGCCGATGACGATTTCGCCTTCTTCATCTTCTTTATAAGCGTGATGCACGACATTAGTGACAGCCTCACTTGCAGCAATTTTCAAATCTTCGATATCATCATAATTAAAGCCAATCCTGCTTGCTAAGCCAGAGACAGTTAACCGAATAACACTGACAAATTGCGGTTTAGCAGGAACTCTAATTTCAATATAGTCAAATTCCTTCATTATCTTAATTCCACCTTTTTATCAGTTTCGATATCCATCAAATCACTCAGTCCTGTAATTTCAAACAATCTTTGTAATCTAGTCGATAAACCAACGAGCTTCACCTTGCCGTTTTCACGTAATGTTCTTTTATAAAAGGCAACAAAAATCCCGAGTCCTGTACTATCCATGTAATTTACTTTTGATAAATCGAGTTCAATTTCCAATCCTTCTGTAATTTTTACAGCTTCCAATTCTTCACGTAATCCTGATGCCGTAAACGTATCAATTTCACCTTCAACATAGCCAAATAATTTATGATCAATTTCTTTAAAATGTATTGTAACGTCCATATAGCACACCTCCACCATATTTGTTAGACTATTTTCTGTTCCCTGTTTCATTAAAACGTAAACCTATTTTTTTAAAATAACTACAGTAAAATCATCTGTCAGTTTAAAATCCTGTATTTTCTCTATCTCTCTATATAGAAGCAAACACAATTGTTGAGCTGATAAGTCCTTATTTTCTTTTATGAGTGCTGAAATAATTTCTCTTGAATTTAAGTCATCCTGCCCTCTAAATTCTGTTACTCCATCGGTCATCATGATGATCAAATCATCTTCCTCTAAAACAATTTCATGAAAGGTATATTTGGTTTCAGATAACACACCTAGTAATAAACCTTTAGCTTCTAAAGGAATAAATTCATCTTGCTTGGCTCTATAATGCAAAGCCGGCTCATGTCCTGCAGATGCATAGGAAAATATGTTTTGGCGAATATCTAAGCATCCATAGAACATAGAAACAAACATACTATCATCAACACCTTTTTCTATTACCCTATTAATGACTTCTAAAACATACGAAGGATCTTTATAGGCATAACCCAATGTCTCAAGTCCGTATTTTACCATAGACATACATAAGGCAGCAGGTACTCCCTTTCCTACAACATCTGTTACTGCCACACTTAAATATTCCTCTCCATCATGAAAAAAATGAACATAATCACCATTCATTTTACGAATAGGAATAGAAATCATTCCTATATCAATACTCTGTAGCTCAGGCACATATGATTTTAATAAGGTCTTTTGAATGTTAGTTGCAATCCTCATTTCCAATTCATACTCAGCCTGTTTTTGTAGTAAACTTTGATGCTCTCGATGTGCCATACCATAATGCACCATAACTTCAATAAGAAAATCATATGCTGGCTGCGATTCACCCATTCGATTAGGAAATATTGCTTCTACAGCATTTTTATGAATACTAACAACATCCTCAGGGGCTATACTTTTTTGAATTAATTGACGTGTGAAATTTTGAGCAATATATAAATTTTTTTCTGTTTGATTCAACATATAATCTGACAATATTTTTTTATACTGAGCTTCTAATTGTTTCAATTTCTTCACGTCCTAACGCAGCCATTTTTCGGTCCTTATTGTTGTACCCTCTCCAATGACAGATTGGATGTGTAAGCTGTCCATCAATCGCTTAACCCCCGGAAGGCCAGCACCTAGCCCCCCCGATGTAGAATAACCATCCTCTGTTACTTTGCGAATATCCTTAATTCCAGGTCCTTGATCAGTTGCAACAACTACTATTTTCTTTTCAGTTTCTGTCTCAATTCTTTCAATTTCAATTATACCTATACTGGCATATAAATAAATATTTCTTGCTAATTCACTAATAGCTGTGGTTATACGAGCTTGATCAACAGTGCCAAATCCAAGTGCCTTTGCCTCATTACGCCCCAGTTGTCTTGCTGTAATAATATCCCACTCTGTAATAATTTCAACCGAAGACTTACTTGTCACTGCTGTCCCTCCATTTCCTTACGGAGTAATAACCTATTACTTTTATTCGACATATTACACACAAACTATATAGTTTTTATAAATGGAATATTCTATGTATATTTTCATATACCTTTAAGAATTTTTTCAATAATCTATTTTTATTAAAAATCTTGTGTATATCTTAAATCTTTTTTTATTATTTATCAAATACGTCATAGCATAATAACGAAGAGATTTTTTGCTACCATCAAACATTTCAACATTCCTCCTAAGTTCTAATGACATAAGAATTCCAAAGTATACGAAATAAATGAAGGAATAGAAAAGACAAAAAAGCATCGAGATATCAATTATCTCGATGCTTTCTATACACATATGTATATCAAAATTTAACTAGACCTAAACTGATCATCAACGCACCATCAACTTTTTCCATCACAGCATGATCAAGTTGTGTAATACGATCTGTCAATCTTGACTTATCAATTGTCCGCACTTGTTCTAGCAAAATAACCGAATCACGTTCAAAACCATACTTTTCAGCATTGATTTCAACGTGTGTCGGTAACTTTGCCTTTTGAATCTGTGCAGTGATAGCCGCGATGATGACAGTCGGACTAAATCGATTGCCAATATCATTTTGAATTATCAGCACCGGCCTAGTGCCCCCTTGTTCAGAGCCTACTACCGGTGATAAATCTGCAAAAAAAACGTCACCACGTTTTACATTCAAAGTGTCATCCCCCGCTTACGAGACGCTCCACCATATGTTGTGCTTCATATTCTGCATGCAAGCATTCACTCGCGATCATTAAATTAATATGAGACATTTCAACATATCCTTTAATCATAGCTTCCCGTATTTGATTTGGTTGCTCCTGCATTAAATTTTTGCGCGCTAAAGAACGCACAAAAGATTCACCTTCAATTACTTCCTTTGTTTGTAGAAATAGTCTGTCTTGAACAGCAATTGTAGCTTCTCTTAACTTTTTTTCGTACACAGCAAGCACCTCCAACGGAACCATACACTTTTCATTACTTCCCATTCTATCATTGAAAGATATTGTTGAAAAGACATGAAATGACAAAATATCTGACAATTTGAAGTACAAATTGTAAAAATATGTTGGCTGTCGAAGGTATATGACGAATAATTATTATTGCAACTTATTACCAATTATGATTCATTTGGAAAAGAAATAGGATCTCCAGTGCTTATTAATTGACCAAATTCTTCATACTGGCATAAGTTGAAAGCTAAAATATATTGGCATAAGTGTGTTCATTAAAAGTATATTCTAGGAACTCTTGCTGTGATCATGCATGGTATTTCATAGTTAATCGTTTCAAGCTTAGTTGCCCATTCATCGATGGAAATCCTATTCTGTCCTTGTTGGCCAATAAGTGTTACCTTCTCACCTATAGCATATGCTTTTGGTAGGGCAACCATACATTGGTCCATACAAATTCGTCCAACAATCGGCATTCTCTGTCCATCAATTAAAACCTCTTGTCCACCTAACTTACGAATAACACCATCTGCGTAACCTATTGGAAGTGTTCCAATCCACATTTCTGTTGGCGCAACATATGTAGCTCCATAGCCTACAGATTCACCTTTTTTTATTTCCTTCACATGAACAAGTTCACTTTCTAGTGAAAATGCAGGTTGTAAGGCAAAGGGTAGGATACTCTCTACATAGGAGGACGGTGATAAACCATACATTGAAATCCCATATCTAACAGCATCATACTGTAAGTTAGAATCCTTTACTAATGAAGCAGCTGTATTAGATGCATGAACAAGTGGCGGCTTTATCGGCAATACTGCTAAACAGCTTTCAAAAAATTGTACTTGCTGATCAAAATAAGTTGTATCTTTCTCATCCGCTGTTGCAAAGTGCGTAAATATTCCGTTCAACTCTACATTATCAGTGGACTCAATTGTTTGATACAATGCTAACAAATCCTGCTCAGAGCGAATGCCGATTCTACCCATACCACTATCTACTTTCATATGTAGCTGTAAAGGAAGCGCTTCATTGGCTATAAGTGGTGCTGCTTGCTGTACCCACTCACTTCCATACACAGTGAGCATAATACGCTGTTGAGCTGCGAAAGGAGCAAAGGAAACTGGAGATGCACCTAATATTAGTATGTCTGGGTCTTCAAAATGTGCTCGAATATGTAATGCTTCATCAGGCGTTGCCACTGCAAGTATTGTGGCACCAGCCTCAAGAGCTGCCTGTGCTACGGCTACATCTCCATGACCATATGCATTCGCCTTTACTACAGCAATTATTTGAACATTAGGTCGTATAAATTTTTTTAAATTTTTGACGTTTTGTTGGATTGCTTGTAAATTTATCATTGCTTTCGTTGGTCGAAAATATTGCTGTGTCTTCATAAGAATACCCTCTTTATTTTTAATTAAAACATTATGTACTACATACATATTTTTTATTTAGCTTGTACAATTATACGTTTATTAGTCCTGAAACGTTTACTTTATAGACAATCACTTAACATTTTCTAAACCACAAATTTTTATATTGTCAATAAGCTACAGCTTTCATGAACTAGAAAGCTGTAGCTAGAAAAGTTACTTCATACTACCTATCGTCATAGATGTAGCAACTTCAATCATTTCTTCACGCGTTAGTTTACTGGAAGCTACAAAGAATTCAACACCATCTTTTTCCCAACTAACTGAAGTATCTGTAATCGCACCTATTGTAAATCCTAAATCAACTGGATCACCAGGCGAAGATACTGGTAACATAGAGTTTTCCTTTATCACTGGCTGTTGCATAACTGTAAAGGCTTTTTCTCCTTCAAACGTTAAGATAACGCGTTCCATACCACTTTCTTGAACAACTTTTTCATTCGCCAATTGTGCCCAATTTAATACTGGGTAGCTAGTTTGGAACTCTTGATATTCTACCTCTGCACCAACTGCTTCTTTATCTTCTTTGTCTTCGTTACCATCTTTCTCTGCTGGTGTAGCTTGTTCACCTTTAGTGTTATCTTTATCTGTAAATTGCTCAACTGCATACTCTTTGGCAGCATGCTGCACACCTAGTTTAATTTTCTTAAATGTAATTCGAATTTGTTCTTCTTTCACATCATTCATAATGACAACAGAAGTTGGTAGTAAAGTTTTCTTATCTACTGTAATCACCTGATGAGGCATACTATTTTTATAGCTATTTCTAGTAGCCGCTTCAAATATATATGCTTTCTCTTCCTCTTTCATGACAAGATTTTTATCTTCTGCTAAATCTTCTGCAAGAGCTCCTATTAGATATGCTTGACTATTCTTCTTAGGCCAATCACTTTGGAATTTATACATTTTGTTTAATGTTGGTGTTACAACAAATACGCCATCCGCATTACGCACAATCATTTGAGAAACATCTTTTCCACTTTCCATAACTTCTACACGATAGAAATCAGGTTTAGTATGCCATACTGTTACATTATAATTTCTAGGCTCCCCACCAGATTTGATCTCCATCGTAGCATTTAATTCATAGCCATTTGTCTCTCCCCACTTACCATTCACTTTCTTCAACACTTTTTCCTGTGAGGCTGTACCACATGCCGACAGAAGTAATATCGTACAAAATAAGACGAGCCATTTAACTATTCGGTTGCCCACGCTTTCACCCTTTCTTCTTTCAAATCCACTACGACAATATATGAACCGTATTTGTCAGTTATGTCATTTGTAGAAAAGGCAATATATTTAAATTTACTGGCTAACCTTTTTAGACAACTTCATTCCTATTCTAATAAGATTACTTGCGCAGCTGCATATTGCTTGGAATGCGTAATACTAACAAAACCATTGGCAATCTCCCCCTTAAAATATAAAACGGGTTTTCCAGCCTCTCCTCGTAATATCTCCATATCATGAAGTTTACATTGTTCGCCAATGCCAGTACCCATCGCTTTCGAAAATGCTTCTTTCGCAGCAAAGCGTCCTGCTAAAAATTCTATTTTACGAGTTTCTGAGTAACCATCAAATAATTTTTTTTCCCTTGTTGATAAAATTCGGTCTTTAAATTTATCTGTACGCTTCATCGCTTTTTCAATACGGTCTATTTCTACAATATCAAGACCAATTCCCTTAATCATGTGACCTTCTCCTTTACCTATTTCCAACAAGGCATGTATAATAATTGTAAATTGAGGTGGAGCCATGTTTAGTAGAACAGAAAATTTTAAGCAATATACAAAGTATTATCCTGTTGTGTCAACGTTAATAGCAATCAATTTAATTCTTTATGTATTGTCTCTTTTACCCGGTGTAGGAACTCTTTTGTGGAATTACGGAATTCAAGCGAATTTCCTCGTTCAAAAAGGTGAGTGGTGGCGTGTATTCTCTGCTATGTTTTTACATGCAGGGTTTATGCATGTGTTTTTTAATATGTTTTCCTTATATCTCTTTGGACCAGAGCTTGAAAAAATTGCAGGTAAAGCCCGTTTTATTACAATTTATTTAGTATCGGGTATTGTTGGCAACATGGCAACCTACATATTCTATGATAGTAGTTATGCGAGTCTTGGTGCAAGTGGAGCTATTTTTGGAATTTTTGGTGCTTTTGGGGCATTAGTGTACTATACACGTAGAACAATGCCAATGCTTCGTAAGCTTATTTTACCAATCATCATTATCAGTGTCATTATGACTTTTCTTCAACCGAATGTAAACGTTTTTGCACATTTAGGTGGGCTGGTAACCGGATTCATTCTAGGGCTTATTTATTTACATCCAAAAAGAATTTTAAGCTGGCGCAAACAAAAAATGGCGGGTAGACCATAATTTAAGAGAGGAGCAGCACTATGGGTTTTAAATTAGATCCCATGGCACTGCTCCTCTTTGTATGAATCGCTTTTTACAGGACGACCGTCGCTTCATTGGCCATCTTAATTTTTTTCCATTCAGCTGCCGTTATACCATAAACCACTTGGTCTACATGATGATCATACAGCCACTCCGCATCCCTTAATCGCCCTTCTTCATGAAAGCCCAACACTTTTGGAATCGTACGGCTGCGAATATTTCCAACTGCTACCCGTACTTCAATACGATGTAGCTTCAAATAATGAAAGGCATAATCAATTAATGCTTTCATTGAATTTGTTACAAGCCCTTTGCCTACAAACTCATTCCCTAACCAATAGCCAATACTTGTCCATTTATGTTGCCAGTTGATTTGATGATACCCAATGACACCCGCGAGCTGTCCATCATAGTAAATTCCTGCCTGTATCCCATCGTTATCAGCGTATTGTTGCATAGCCTTTTTTACAAATGCCTCTGTATCTTTAACTGTTTGAACACCATCTACAAAAGGTAACCATTCACGTAATGTATTCCTTGAACGATCAGTCAATGTAAATAAATCATGAACATCACTTAAATCCAATAATTTCAAATAAGCGTCTTCATTAATATCATATTTAAACATAGTCCCCACCCCTTTTGTTCTATTTATTTTATTATAAACTTCATTACCAAATATTTGTATGCAAAAAAGCTAATCCTTCCATAAATTTGAAAGAATTAGCTTTGCATTTAATGTTCATACCAAGATAATATTGTTTCAGCATCTCGTTGTTCCAGACTCGAAACTATACCCGTTGTACCGGATGCTCCAGACATGACTGTTGCTTTTATAGACATAACATTTTTTCTTTTTTGAAAATACGATTGTGTACTTCCCATCGATTGTATACGCTTTTTCTCCACTATCAATGTGATTCGACTGAATACTCTATATTGTAAAGCCAGTTGCTTCCCATCTATTTGATAGCCTGCTGTTTTATGCTGCCAAACCCCAAGTAATATCGTTAATGGTATTAATAGCAATGACAATAAACCATACGGGTAGAAGAAATAAATACATGCACCAATAATAGGGACAAGCCAAATAAAATCTATGCGGTAAAAGAAAGGTCTTGCTTTTTTAGGTGATCGAGTAAAGGAAGGATTCCAATTCATATCTGGAAAAAGATCCTCTAATGTCTGCATACAATCTTGTTTCTTAATGAGTGGGAATAAGGTAATTTTTTTATCTTTCCCCTCTTCACCGTTACCTCCAGCACTCTCAACAACAACCGTTGCAAAGCCTGTTAATTGACGTAATGGATTTTCAACAATACGAATAGCCTGGATTCGGTTTAAAGGTAAGGCTATACGCTTTTTCTCTAAAAGTCCTTTAGTTATGATCAGCTTATCTTCTTCGATACGGACTGTATAATCATAGTAATTAATCAGGGTAATAAGGACAGAAACAACCCAGGCTACTATTAAAATTAACATAACTGATATCGCTATTAAAAAAGCCCCGACTTTCACAAAATCAGCCAACTCATGGAAAACAGTTTCATAAGGAATAATATCTGAAAACTGAGAGGCGATAGCAGCAAGACCAGATAACACAACACCAATCCCACCAGAAGTTGTGGCTAACACTAGTAAGTCACGCATGGACATATGGTAAATAGTCGGCGCGGAAATTGAAATTGAATTGTCTGCGACCTCCGTCTGTTCTGCATATTGTTGGGTTACACCTTCATTTTTGACACGGCGCATTTCTAGTTCAATCACATCTGCCGCTTCTTTACGAATTGCAGTAAGTTCTACTTCGGGTTTGCCACCTTTACTCCCTGCTGTTTCCACCTGAACTTTGACTAATCCAAAAATACGGTGGAAAATTCCTTCATTATAGTTCAAACTTTGAATACGTTCAAACGGAATATAACGCTTCTTTTTAACAAACAATCCATATTTGATACGGAGTTCTCCATCCTCAAACCAATAAACAAATGTCCGCCATTTTATAATGCCCCCAATTAATGCAAGGAGTGCGGCTACTCCCCAGACACCGAAGAGTAAAATGGTATTTAAAAAATGATCACTACGGAAATTTAGTGAAAAGTTAAAGCCATTCGTTATGATAATGATCGCAATAGGTAATATCATACTTTTTAATGCTTTGACGCTCGTAATTACTGCTGATATAGGATGTAAACGATTAATCTCCTTAGACATCATCTTCCGCCACCCTTGCTAATTCAGAGATACGAGCACGAAGTGAATCTGCTTCGTCCATGATAAGTGCGGGAATTGTATGTACGGTTGCTGCCGTTGATATGGAGATATTACCTAAATCATATTTCTTTAAAATCGGTCCCTGTGTCGTATCAACATGTTGGACACGAACCATTGGTATGAGCGTACGTTTTACTACAAATAAGCCATGTTGAACTTCAATTTCATGTTCTCGCACTTCATAGCGCCATCGTTCCCATCTAATTTTAGGAAAAATAAAAACTGATAAAATGGCACTTAATCCTACAATTGCCCCAGCTATGTAGTAAATAAACGTTGGCCACTCAAAATAATAAGTACCATAGCTTACGATTCCTGCTGCAATTAATAGCACCACTGTTTGTATGACACCATATAACCGCCATACAGTTAACCCTTTACGGGAAATTTGATGCACTGGTTGAGCTCTCATTGTCGTTCCCCCTCTTTTCTATATTAGTTTATACGGAATTCATGACCATTTTGTTTCAACTATATACGAAAAAAAACCTTACAGCCAGTATGACTGCAAGGTTTAAATATCCACTTATGAAAATTAATCTTCGTGGCGTCGAGGAGAACGAGAACGACCTTGTCCACCTTCACGACGGCCTCCTTCACGGCGACCACCTTCACGACGACTGCTACTATTACTATTACGGCGATCTCCACCACGAGAGTCACGGCGTCCACCGTAGTTACGATTATTACCACCGCGACCACGATCACCACCGCCACGATTATTGCTAGAGCGTTCACGACGCATTGGTAATGGACGTTCTTCTGAAATTGTTACCGGTGTATCATCTGGCTCTTTCGTTAATGAGCGAAGAGCAGCTGCTACAACATCAATCGCCTCATGATTATCAAGTATTTCTGAAGCAAGTGTACGGTAATCACCTAAGTTGTTATTAGCAATAAGACCTTCAAGAGTATCAAGAGCTAATCGTTGTTGACCTACTAATGCTTCATCTGATGTTGGCGGACGAAGTGGAGTCATACGTTTTTTCGTAGTTTCTTCTACAATACGTAAGTAACCCATTTCACGTGGCGTTACAAACGTAACAGCAAGACCAGATTTACCTGCACGACCTGTACGACCAATACGGTGAACATAAGATTCAGGGTCTTGTGGAATATCGAAGTTGTATACGTGTGTGACACCAGAAATATCCAGACCACGTGCCGCCACATCCGTCGCAACAAGGATATCAATTTTATTTTCTTTAAATTGACGCAATACAGAAATTCGCTTAGCTTGGCTTAAATCACCATGAATACCTTCAGCAAGGTAGCCACGAATTGATAAAGCTTGTGCTAGCTCATCTACACGACGTTTTGTACGACCAAAGATAATAGCAAGCTCTGGTTGGTGAACATTTAATAAACGAGATAAAACATCGAATTTTTCACGTTCAGCTGATTTCACGAAATATTGATCAATATTATCAACAGTTAATTCTTTTGCTTTAATTTTTACGATTTCTGGATCACGCATAAATGTTTCCGCAATTTTACGAATTGCTGGTGGCATTGTTGCTGAGAACAGTAATGTTTGACGATCAGTAGGAACGTTTTCTAAGATGGCATTAATATCATCGATAAAGCCCATGTTTAACATTTCATCAGCTTCATCCAGTACTAATGTTTGCACATCTTCTAATTTCAACGTACGACGATTGATATGGTCAATAATACGTCCTGGCGTACCAACAATGATTTGAGGTCTATTTTTCAGTGCACGGATTTGACGGCCAATTTCTTGCCCACCGTAAACTGATAATAATTTCACACGTTTATCATAGCCAATCTTGTAAAGCTCTTCAGATACTTGAATAGCTAATTCACGAGTTGGAGCAATAACCAATGCTTGGATATTTGGGTTTTTTGGGTCAATTTTTTCAATTAGTGGAATCCCGAAAGCGGCAGTTTTACCAGTACCCGTTTGTGCTTGACCTAATACATCACGGCCTTCAATAGCAAAACGAATAGTACCTTCTTGGATTGGTGTTGCTTCTTCAAATCCCATACGCTTTACAGAGCGTAATGTAGATTCGCTAATATTTAATTCTGAAAAATTTGTCAAACTTCTCAATCTCCTTTTTTTCCTTTTAAGTTGACAAATGGTTACATTTTCAGATGAAGTTGTCGGCAAATTCGAGCCTGTGTAGTGGAACGTTTCCGTTACTTAAAAATTCTCTCTACATGATCATTCATGAAGAGCTCTCTTATATGAAAAGGAAAGCCCGGTCTTTACCGAGCGGTTCGATTCTGTCGTAATTATTCACTTTAGAATAAAACCGTTGTGTTCAAAAAAAAGTACTCTTCAACCAAATATGAAGAGTCTTCGCACAAAATGTATCCATTGCTTACACTAGTCTAACATGGCTTTAATACGTATGCAACGATAACGCATGAGTCGTAATAATCTGACTACTTCAAGTATCCTTTAAAAACAGCAAAACCCGCGGAAACCAATCGGAGCAATCTTCCTCAAGACATATATGATGCCTTCCATTATCAGAAAAATACAAAATTTTATTAGTGGAAGCCAATTCATCATAAAGAAATTGTGCTGTGTTAAATGGCACAATTCCATCCTGTTTCCCTTGCACAATAAAGACAGGAATTTCGATATGCCGATAATAAGGTTCCACGCTTCGGACCAATTTCATAAATTCAATTGTTGAAGCTAATGGCACATTATTAAACTTATGTCGATAACGTAAAAATAGCTCATTATTCGTTAAATTATGATGATATGCATCTGTCGCAAGCAATTTGAAATCAATGACCAGTTGCTTAGGACTAATATATTTTGCGGCAGCACTCAATAATACTAGCTTTTTTACCTTATAACGTTTCGCCAAATATAAAGCTATAATGCCCCCCATTGAAAATCCAACAACGATAATCTCATCTACTTTTTTAGCTAATGACCGTATGGCTAGCTCTGCGTCCATTAACCAGTGCTTTGCAGTAAATCCATCCATATGCAAGGCTTCGCCATGCCCCGATAATGTTGGTTCTACAATGAGCCAATCTGTATGCGTCCGTAAGTATGTTGTAAACGGCTCCATTTCATAGGGACCACCTGAAAACCCATGAATGCATAGTACACCTATTGACAAATCCCTCACCTCATTTAACAAAGAAACCTCTAAAAAAAAAATGAATCGGTGAGCAATTTATCCCACCGATTCAATGAAAACTATGACGTAAAAGCTTGTAAAATTGTCTCTAATTTCATCCCACGGGAACCCTTTAGTAAAACAATAGATGATTCATTAGCAAGTTTTAGTTTTTCAATAATAGGCGTATAATCATCTTCGGCATACAACAATCGCTCTGCTCCAAAGCGCTCTTTTAATACTTCATAAAGATGAGTCATTCGAGGCCCAAATAGACAAACGTAATCGATTTCTTGCTCATCTATATCCTCCGCTAACCCTTCATGGAAACGCTGTTCATCCGGCCCAAGCTCTAGCATATCCCCTAATACAAGCCATTTTTCAGGTCGAATAGTTGAAGTAGCGATAAATTGAATAGCCGCTTTTACAGAGGTAGGTGCAGCATTATAAGCATCATTAATAAATAATGCACCATTTGTACCTTGTACTTGTTGCATCCTCATATCTGTTAATACTACATGCTCTAAGGATGTACGAATTTGCTCATTTTTTAAACCTAGTTGATGAGAAATTAACATGGCAACTAATGTATTTTTCACTTGATGCTTTCCAAGTACAGAAATAAAGAAGTCACCCTCTATCATACCGTGGGTTGTAAAGCTACTACCATTAGCATTGGCATGAATATGATCGGCAAATAAAAGGTTATTTGGCTCTAATCCAAACGCTACGGCATTTAAATGCTGTTCCTTAGCCACTAATTCCTGTAGCAATGGTTCATCTCCATCATAGAATAATAGGCCATCCGGCTGCATTCCTTGAATAATCTCAAACTTTGCCTGTGCGATACCTGCACGGGACCCTAAGTCCTGCATATGGGCCTCACCGATATTTGTAATAACTGTCATATGTGGCTGAGCTAGCTTTGTTAAAAATTCAATTTCGCCGAATCCACTCATTCCCATTTCAAGGACAGCTACCTCTGTATCTTCATCAAGCTGTAATATGGTAATCGGTAAACCTAGTTGATTATTAAAATTCCCAATTGTTTTTTGAACTTTAAAGAACGGAGCAAGTGTACCCGCTAAAATATCTTTTGTTGATGTTTTACCGTTAGAGCCAGTAATACCAATAAATTTTGCTTTATGTTCATTCCGATAAGCTCGAGCCATTTCCTGTAAAGCTATTTCTGGATCATCCACAAACAATAAAGGTATACCTTCGGGCGGATTAGGTTCATCCTTTTGCCAGAGAGCAGCACCTGCACCTTTTTCAAACGCCTGAGCAACGAACCGGTGTCCATTTGTTTGCTCACCACGAAATGGTACAAATAAATCCCCCTGTTGAATTGTTCTTGTATCAATGGAAATTCCTGATACAACCGTATCATCGTAAGCCGACATATCCTCATTTAACCATGCAGCTAATTGTTTTAATGTTTTTTTCACAATAATCCCACTCAGTCTTTTTTATAGTGAAGCTGTTGTTTTTCTTCAAAACGTTCAATGGCTAACGTAATCAAACGATTGATCAGCTCTGGATAGCTTACATTTGTATGTTGCCACAGTAGTGGATACATACTTACTGGCGTGAAACCAGGCAATGTATTGACTTCATTAATGTAAACGCTATGATCAGCTGTTACAAAAAAGTCGGCACGAACTAAACCACTACCATCAATCGCTTTAAAAGCCCGTTTTGCCAGATCTTTTAAGTTTAATTCTGTTTCCTCTGGTAGCTCAGCTGGAATAATCAGTGCTGTGGAGCCGTCCTTGTACTTAGAATCATAATCATAAAATTCTGTAACAGGTTTAATTTCACCTGGTACTGAAACTTCTGGATAATCATTTCCTAAGACGGCAAGTTCAATTTCTCGAGCGATAATACCTTGCTCGACAACAATTTTACGATCGTATTGTAAAGCAACCTCGATTGCTTTTATTAATTCATCACGGTTTGTTGCTTTGCTAATCCCCACACTAGATCCTAAATTTGCAGGTTTCACAAACATTGGCCAAGTCAATCTTTCTTCACAGCGTTCAATAATAGCCTGTTGTTCATTTTTCCACTCACTGCGAATAAAGTACGTATAGGGCACTTGTGGTAAACCAGCAATCTCGAATAATTGCTTCATAACCACTTTATCCATTCCAGCAGAAGATGCTAAAACTCCATTTCCTACATAGGGAAGATTTAGAACCTCTAGTAAACCTTGCACGGTTCCATCCTCACCATTTGTTCCATGTAACAATGGAAAAATAACATCGAACTGTACTGATTTGCCATGTTTGTCGATTAAAAAATCAGTAATATTATTTTCTAAAATTGTAGTATTATCACCAAACTGTAGTTCTTCGATAGTACTTACAGGCTTTTCTAAACGATCTCCGCGTCGCCATTCTCCTTCAGATGTTATGAAAATCGGATATACTTCATACTCCTCGAAATTCAAAGCACCAGTGACTGCACGAGCTGTTGATAAGGATACCTCATGCTCTGCTGACTTTCCGCCGTATAATAAACCGATTCTTTTTTTCATTTTTGTGCCCTCCACATACTTCTTGAGTACTATTAGTTTATCACGAAACGTCTTGACAAATGACATAAAAATCCCACCGTAATTTTCGACGGTGAGATTTGAGTGTATATTTCGTTAAATAATATAAATCAATTCATCGTGCTCAGTTTTCAAAATGGTATTTAAATCGTCCCATACTTCATCAGGAAAAGAATATTCTGACAAGTTGCGTACTTCTATCCCATATGCCGCTTTTGGTTTTTCAATACGGTACAACGATAATAATGCACCGTCTTTAGAAAAGGATCGATAAGAACGTAAGAATTCAGGTGAAATGGTAGGGATACTTGATTTTACTTTTCGACGCCAAAATCCAGTGCTACGTTCCTTTTCGCGAATTAAACTATTAAAAACATTTGCCACCAATAAATCCGAATCACTTAAATGTCGGAAATAAATTTTTGTCATTTTTTCTAAATCTGAAGAGTAATAGACGAATCTATTTTGCAATTTGTTAAAAAATGCAGATGTAATTGGTTCTTTTTTATGACTTATGTAAAGCAATTCCCCTTGTTCCATCGGTGTTAGATGGTCTAGCCTCTTCTCATCCATAAAATCGACCCAACATAATTCCTTGGACTCAGCCGATTTTTTTACAAAATGGGGTACCTCTTCATCCAATACATATTCAAATTGTGTATGCATATTAAAAGAACCGTCTTCATAGGAATGTTTTAGTAAAAGTAAGTGATGCAGTGGTTCAAGCGAAGCCGCAAATTGCGAGAATTTCAACCCGCTAAAAATGACAAATTTATCTACATCATTCATATGAACATAAATATGATACATAAAATCATCAGCTGACTTTAATTTTTTAGCCACAACCATCACCCCATTCTTCACTACATTATAAGACTAAACTCGATTTTTTTGAAACATTTTATGTTAATTGTCGTCACAACTATATACGCAGGCATAAAAGTGTTTTTTGCGTTATAATAGGAATGTTAAACATGCATTTGCATACAGGTTTTCGATTACTCATTGAGTTAAAATATTTGCTTAAAAGTTCCATTGACAACGTTCAAAGCAAATTGCAATCTTATCAGTAGACATTCATTCTTTCTGATTTTGAATTTGCACTATTCTTTCAACATTATAAACCAAAATGGAAGAAACGCATTATATTTACTCATATTGAGATACTATTTTAATTTAGGTGGATTTTATGGAAAATAAACGAAATTTCGCAAATCGTTTTGACTGGACCCTTGCTTTTATTCTTTTCACTTTTCTAGTCATTAGTTTGTTAGCTATTGCATCTGCCCAAACATCCGGTCAATATGGCATTAACTACGTTCCAAAACAAATGCAATGGTATGTAATTGGTGCAGTAATTATTGGCATAGTGATGTTTTTTGAGCCAGATCAATATAAAAAAATGTCATGGTATATGTATGGAGCAGGGATTGCCTTATTGGTACTGCTTATTTTTATGCCTGAAGGAGAAGGTCAAATTGGTGCACCGGTCAATGGCGCAAAAAGCTGGTACCATACACCCCTTGGAAACATTCAACCTTCAGAGTTTATGAAAACATTCTACATCTTAGCACTGGCACGATTAATTAGTAAGCACCATGAAGTCTATTCATTAAAATCATTAAAAACAGACTTCTTATTATTAGGAAAAATCGGTTTAACTCTTATCGTTCCATTAGCGATTATTTTGAAACAACCAGACCTTGGTTCAGCACTTGTATTCTTTGCTATTACCGCTGCCCTTATTATTGTAGCGGGTATTTCATGGAAAATAATATTACCTACATTTTTAGGTGGTGTAGTAGCAGGTGGTTCACTATTATGGATGGCTCTCTACATGCAAGATTTCTTAGAGAAAACATTCGGTTTTAAAACATATCAGTTCGCTCGAATCTATTCTTGGCTTGATCCCTACTCCTATTCTTCCAGTGATGGTTACCATTTAATCACATCGCTCAATGCAATTGGATCAGGTGAAATTTTCGGTAAGGGCTTTCGAAACCGGGAAGTTTATGTTGCAGAGAACCATACCGATTTCATTTTCACTGTAATCGGTGAGGAATGGGGCTTTATTGGAGCAAGTATTGTTATTTGTATTTTCTTCCTACTAATTTATCATTTAACAAAAACTACTCTTTTATTGAAAGATCCATTTTCAACATATGTTTGTGCTGGTATTATCGCTATGATTACATTCCATGTGTTCGAGAATATAGGAATGACGATTCAATTATTACCGATTACCGGTATTCCACTTCCATTCATTAGCTATGGTGGTAGTTCATTAATGGGAAATGCTCTAGCTATCGGACTTGTCTTTAGTATGAGGTTCCACTATCGGACGTACATGTTTACTACACATGATGAAGATGAATAAAAATAGAAAAAGGGAAGCCTCTATTACAGAGACTTTCCTTTTTCTATTGTAAACGAGTTAAGCTTGAACTTGCGGTGTCTGCGTTGGTGGTGTTAGCACTTTTAAAAGTTCTAGTCGAGACTTTGTTACAGTGGCTGTTACACCCAACTTAGATAAATTCGAAACAATCTTTTTCAAATCTACTTCTTTCCTCATACATTCCACCTCAATCTTTCCTCGATTTTATATAACGTTTAATTGGCAAAAAAGTTTCATTTTTCTACGAGTATGATGTCTGACAAGTTTATCATACCATTTAACTTTGCTTTGAAATTTTTCTTTTTTGTGACATTGTATTTTTTATACCCTGCCCTGTTCACCACCAAACATTTATAAACTAACCTAAACACCCATATTTTATTCATTTACTCTATTTCACAGCAAAAGAAAAGCCGTCTATCCATGTTTCTCCTTCCGTTTTCTTGTAATAGCAAGAACAACGGGGTTAGAATATACATATTGAAATATTGTATGAAAGCAGGGAACTGTATGAAAAAGGCAATTTTATTATTAATGTCTGTTCAATTCCTCGTTTACCTGGGGTTCGGTATTATTATTCCAGTCTTACCTGAGGTTATTGTGCAGCAAAATTGGGATAATCTCCATGTTGGTGGCTTACTGACCGTCTATTCATTAGCTAGCTTTTTCACTGCACCATTTTGGGGCATGCTATCAGATAAGGTAGGTCGTAAACAGCTAATCTTAACGGGACTAATTGGTTTTAGCCTAAGCTTTGTTATTTTTTCATTATTTATTGATAACTTAGCTATTTTATATGTTTCCCGCGTTGTAGGAGGATTATTTTCTGGAGCTTTATATACGGCTGTAACAGGATTTATTGCAGATATGTCTAGCGAGGAGACACGTAATAAATATATGGGCTTTATGGGTATGTCCATCGGTCTAGGATTTATTTTTGGCCCAGCAATTGGTGGAATACTAGGGCATTATAGCTTGCAATTACCGTTTATCGCATCAGCTATATTAATTGGACTATTATTTATTTATGCAAGTTTCGTCTTAAAAGAACCTGAAAAACGAAAAGATTCAAATAAACGTGCTATTGTGCCAAAAGGTGCTGGGAAAATGCTACAATACCGTGTGCGTTACTTATTTATGTTTTCATTTTTAGTAACATTTATGTTAGCAGGTGTTGAAGCTACATTCCAACTATTCCAAATCGAAAAAATTCAAATTACACCATTACAAATTGGTTATTTATTTATGTTTAGTGGCTTTGTTGATGCTGCGATACAAGGTGGTGTCGTTCGCCGAATTAAAAACGGTAGTGAGACAACTTGGCTAATCGGGGCACAAATTGTAACAGCCGTGGGGATGCTTTTATTCACGTTAACCGCTAACCTATTTATCGCAGGGCTAGCATTATGTGTCTTTACAGCCGGAAACGCACTTGCAAGAACATGTGTTGTTTCACTATCCTCTAAAGAATCTGGCGGGCAATATGGTACAGCAGCTGGACTATCTTATTCCATGGATAATCTAGGACGCATACTAGGTCCTCTATTTTTCACCTGGTTATTTACGATGCATGCAAGTCTCGGTTACTATACATCAGCAGTAATCGCTATTCTTTCTATTAGCTTAATTTTTATTTTTAAAGCCTCTAAAAAATCGTTGCGTTTTGATTAACATTGATCATGGCTACGATAGAATGATTAACAAGCAATTCGGATTATCTCTAGTAAGTCATAGAGATAATCCTTTTCTATGCTAACTAGCTACTTAAAATCTTCTTTCCTCATTTGAAGTAGGCTATACTAAGTATGTTATTATCAATAGTAAAGGTAGGTGTAGGAATGAGCATTTTTACAGATATAGAATACTTAGTTCCTTTAACTTTATTTTTTAATATTTTATTAGCCATGACTATCATTTTTTTAGAACGTAAAGATGCTACATCTACATGGGCATGGATTCTCGTACTATTTTTCATACCATTAGTTGGGTTTATTTTGTATCTATTACTTGGAAGACAGTTACGAAAAAAACATTTATTCCGTTGGGAAGGGCGTAAAGATATCGGTATTGATACGCTCATCAACTATCAAATGGATGCCATTCGTGATGAAACATTTGAGTTTCGTATTTCAAATGCAGAGAATTATCAAGAGATGATTTACATGCACCTTAGAACAAACAATGCCGTTTTAACGCAGGACAATCATCTAGATATTTTTGATGATGGGGCCAATAAATTTGAACAGCTCCTTAAAGATATTGAAGCGGCTAAGGACCATATCCATATTCAATACTATATCTTCCGTCTTGATGATTTAGGAACACGAATCGTTCAAGCACTAATTAAAAAGGCGCAGCAAGGTGTCAAAGTACGCCTCCTCTATGATGAGATGGGCTCACGTAATGTGAAGAAACGACATTTCAAAGAATTGCTTAATGCCGGAGGCGAGGTAGAAGTCTTTTTCCCTTCCATCTTTCCACTCCTGAATCCCCGTTTAAATTTTAGAAATCACCGAAAAATCGTTGTCATTGATGGCCGCATTGGCTATATCGGAGGTTTTAATGTTGGGGATGAATATTTAGGCTTACAAAAAAAGTTTGGGTATTGGAGAGATACACATTTACGTATTGAAGGTAGTGCCGTACATCCACTCCAAACACGCTTTTTATTGGATTGGAATCAAGCAAGCTCCCAGCAAAAGATGGGTTACTCGGACCGCTACTTCCCTGCCATCCCGAAAAAAGGTGATGTTGGTTTACAAATTGTTTCAAGCGGACCCGACTCCGATTGGGAGCAAATTAAGATTGGTTACTTAAAGCTGATAAATATGGCCCAAAAGTATATCTATATTCAAACGCCTTATTTTATTCCAGATGTAAGCTTCTTAGATGCCATTAAAATTGCGACTTTGTCCGGTATCGATGTACGTATTATGATTCCTAACAAGCCAGATCACATGTTTGTTTATTGGGCTACATATTCCTATGTTGGACAGCTACTTCGTGCAGGAGCAAAAGTATATATCTATGAAAAGGGCTTTATTCATGCCAAAGCTATCATTATCGATGATGAAGCTTCCACTGTTGGTACAGCTAATATCGATGTTCGAAGCTTTAGCTTAAATTTCGAGGTGAATGCCTTTATCTATGATGCCAACATTTCGCATCAGCTGGCGGAGCTGTTTGAAAAGGATATTTTTGATTGTACAGAGCTCACGTGGGAGATGTACCAAAACCGTTCATCATTGATCAAATTTAAAGAATCAATATCTCGGTTATTAACTCCTATTTTATAAAATGAAAAAGGAAGAGAGCTTGTTCGTGTAGAACCGCATCTCTTCCTTTTTCTTATTTCACGCCTAAATATTCTTCTAGCGTAATGCTTTGCTTAGCAATTTCTTTAGCTACGTCCTTACCAACATAACGATAATGCCAAGACTCATACATATAGCCTGTAATTTCCTCTTTATTTTGAGGGAATCGTAGAATAAACCCATACTCTTGAGCGTGTGCAAATAACCACTGACCTGCTGGTGTTTCTCCGAATTCCTCTGTCAGCCAAACATCTTCTTTTCCACGCTCTCCTATATCAAACGCTAAGCCTGTTTGATGTTCTGAATAGCCTGGACGAGCACTGTATCGATCTGCCGCTGCTTGTCCATCACGATTAACATAGTTGTTATAAAGTGTTGTTTGATATTCAAAAGAACGATAACCGCTAAAAGCAACTAAATCAAACCCTTGTTGCTTGGCGGCCTCTAGCATTTGATTAAGCGCTTTTCTTGCCTCTGGATTTTCCTCAGGTGCAAAGGTAGAAGGAAGCGGATAAATTTTATTTGCTAGCAGAATGCCTTTTATATAAGTAGGTTCGGTAGGTAATGTTTGATTAGGCAGATAGCCATTTTCGTCTGGTTGTTGCTCTGGCTTTTCAGTTGTTTCAGGTGTAGTGTCTGACTTCTCTGTTGTAGAAGAATCTTGCTCTGTTGATTTATTTGTTTCTGTAGATTTTGGTTGCTCATTAGATGCACTATTTACTTGATTATTTTTATAGTTGTAAACTACAAAAATAGATACGATTAACGCAACAGAAATCAAAGCACCCATGATGAGCAAAAGACGATTGTTTTTCACTATTTATGCCCCTTTTAAAAATAGCAAATACGAAAAGAGTAGGTCCTCCCTCTGTAAATACTTATCTTATTTTATTACTTGATTGATATAATCTCATTTTAGCACTGTTCACATGTTCAGGTGTGAAATTCACCTGTTATTTTGTAAATATTAGTCTGTAAGAATAATGATGAATACGATGATTGAAGCTAACGCAAAAAATATCGCCATATACTTCATCCATTTCGCTTCTTTTCCATATCCTTGTTCTTCAAAACTTTTTGCTCTAAAGCCATTTGACATGGCAAACATAATCGTCATTGCAAGTACAGCAAAATTAAATTTCCCTATAATAATAAATACAAGTGCCGCAATACTAAAAATAGCGACTAAAATGGATGATAGCCATTTTCTGTTCATCATGTTGTCCCCCTAAAAAAATCGAGGCAACAGAGGCGCCTCGACATGAATAAATTATTTTGCTTTTTCTGGATGTTGCGAATAGTACTTTCGCCCAATATATGTTTGTAGAATTAACAACGCACCACTGACAGACCAATACAAAGGTAATGCTGCCATAGATGACATTGAAATAAAGACAATCATAATTGGTGAAATATAAATAAACATTTTCATTTGAGCCTTTTGCTGCTCAGGTACAGTCCATAACGATACACGTGCCTGAACGAGGTAAACAATACCTGCTACAATCGTCATGACGATATCAGGAGACCCTAAACTAAACCATAAAAACTCATGTGACTTCACATCTGTTGAATATAAAATCGAGAAATAAAGACCCATAATAATCGGCATTTGGATTAACATTGGTAAGCATCCCATGTTTAATGGATTAATGCCATGCTTTTGATAGAGAGCCATCATTTCTTGTTGATATTGCGTTTGCTCTTCTTTTGTCTTAGCTTCTTTCATTTTCTTCTGAACTGCTTCCATTTCAGGCTTGAATGCATCCATTTTTGTTTTCATCAATTGTTGTTGACGATAATTTTTTAACATAATTGGCATTAAGACTAAACGGATTAGAACAGTAATCGCTATGATTGCTAAACCATAACTACCTGCAAAGATATTGTTTCCGAAAAATTCCAATAAAAATTCCATAGGTTTTACAAAGATACTATAGAAAAAGCCTTCTTTGTTTTGCACTGCCTGACAGCCACTAAGTACAAAAACAGCCAGCCCAAGCATTGAAAATAGTTTCAAATTTTTCATTTTTCCACCTACTATAATTTATCAACTACTGTGAAGTATACCTTATAGGGTCTATCTTTATCAAATAGAAGTGCCCTATTTATGTTTGTTATTTTCATAAAAAAGGTGCGAGCTATAGCAGTATAGCTAACACCTCCGCACCTCATATTGTTCTATGCTCAAAATCTATGCATTTTGTAATTCTGTCTCAGCCATTTCAAATCGGTAAAATTCATGATGGAGCTCATCTCTAAAATGCTTCGGTGTAACACCAGTATACTTTTTGAAAATACGTGTAAAATAACTTTGGTTACAGAAATGGAATTGATCAGATATAGATGTGATACTTTTGTTGGTATGTCGTAAGTAGTATTGTGACTCTTCTACACGTCGAACATTTAAGTATTCAACTAATGTAATACCTACATGTTCTCTAAAAATACGTGATAAGTGACTAGTACTTATGTGGAAATTATTAGCTATACTTTCCACAGTTAAATCATTTTCTAATTCATCATTTATATACATGATCACTTTGTTGACAGTTTGATGTCGGAAAGTCGGTTGTTTGCGATCTGCAATAAAATAAACAAAGAAATCAATTAAATCATCGGCAAATTGCAAAAATTCTGCGTCTTTCATTTGGTTTTCGATCATATCATTACAAGCAATATTGAAAGCAAATGCCTTTTTTGAAGGTACTTGATTGTCTAGCAATTTTCGAGCAACGATCGAAGACAAAACGGAAAAATAACCTCGAACAATTTTAATGACCTGCTTCCCAAAACGAATTGAAAGAATATCAATTAATTCATGTAAAGATTTTTTCGCTTTGGTGGATTCTAAATGGTAAATTTCAAAAATTAATTTCGACTCAATATTAAAAAATTCTTCGACGCCGATATATTGATTTATATTATCGATTTCTTGGAAGTATCTTTTGGAAATCGTTTCTGACATAGAATGTTGATGTAGTTGCATAATCTTCCCCATCTTTCCTCAGAGTGCACGAACTGCATTACAATATTTGACATCAATCCCAGTGAATAAAAAATAAGAAAATAGTATTTATTAATTTATCTTAAGAACTGAGTCCTATTTCACATTTTTTTAAAAAAACTACCTTATAAATAACCTAACTTAAACACCAGAACACAAGAAAATAGACTATACAGTGAATTTTACCATATTCTGCGATTTCCTTTCAACCACATTTTAATTGCTACTCTAGTTCTAATTTATCACATAGGCATAGTAGAAACCTTGTAAACTTATTCCTAACAATTAAATTTTACCATATACGTATCAAAATATTTTAGTCATTATCTAAATGTATTTACAAATTATACAAGACAAATTTCACCATTCTAATGAGTCAATCGACATTTTTCTATTTTATTCCTAAATCTTCTCTATATAATTTATATGATTATGTAGTAAAATAGATGATAATACTATTTTTAAAAGTTTAGACGAGGTGTTTAAAGTGGAACCAAAACAAATAGAAGAAATTATGGAGATCATTAAGGAATTCTTCCCCGAGAATACTTCCATTGCTATCTCTGATACCAATGAGTATTTGTATTACCAGCCAAGTAAGAAGGTTGATTTAAAAATTAAACCTGGCGACCCTATTAAAGAAGGTTCAGCGGCTCATAAAGCCCTAAGCTATGGTCAAAAAATTAGCTCGTACATCGAACCTGATGTTTTCGGTGTAGCCTATTACGGTATGAGTATTCCTTTAATGGAGGAAGGCGAAACTAAAGGAGCTATCACTGCTATCTTCCCGCAAAAACCATCAGCATTCTTAACAAACTACATTACCATTAAAATCGATGATTGCTGGTACCCAATTAAGCATGATCAAGTGATTTATTTAGAAACACAACTCCGTAAAACATTTGTTAAAACAATGTCTCGTGAAGGTTATCACCGTTTAAACCTAAGTGATTTAGAGCTATTTTTAGCACCTGATTCATTTATTCGTTGTCACCGCTCTTACATCGTTAACATTGACTACATCGATGAAATTCAACCAGATTCTCACTCAACGTTTTTATTAATAATGAAAGACGGTACTCGTATCCCTGTTAGCCAACGCTACGCAAGCTATTTCCGTCGTTCTTTAGGTTTCTAATTTTAAGTACAGCGAGCAATCTATGTGGATTGTTCGCTGTATTTTTTTAATCCGAAATAGACTCCTCATGTCCCCTATTAACAATTTTCGCATAGTTTTTATGTAGTAATTACCTATATTTATACAGCTCTACAATAAAACGTTTTCTCTGTCGAAAAATCATCTTAATGCTCGATTTTCCTTTTTTTACTCAATTTAATGCTATTCATAAAGTAATTGTGACAATTTGGTGATAGTATTATTCAAATGGTTGGAGTCATACTACAACTGAATAAACAGAAAATTCTCAAATGTTTTTTCTAGTTTTGTAATCGGTTTCCATCAAAATTATTTAGGGGAGGATTTTTTTATGGATGCAAATGTTCAAAAACGCCTAGGTTTAAAAGAGCTTGAGAGTAAAATTGTCACTGCTGAAGAAGCAGCAGCGCTTATTTCTAATGGTGATGTAGTTGGGATGAGTGGTTTTACTCGTGCTGGGGACGCAAAAGTTGTGCCAATGGCTTTAGTTGAGCGAGCAAAAAATGAAGAATTCAAAATTGATGTATATACAGGTGCATCATTAGGACCAGAAGTGGATAAGTACTTAGCAGAAGCTGGTGCCATTCGTAAACGTGGACCATTCCAAGGAGACGCTGGTATCCGTAATTTAATTAACTCTGGTGATGTTTTATATGTAGATGCTCATCTTTCTCATAATGCTGAGCTAGTGCGCCAAGGAATTATCGGACCAATTAAGTATTTAATTCTTGAAGCGGTTGCTATTACAGAAGATGGGTTAATCATTCCAACAAACTCTGTAGGTAACTCACCTATCTTTGCAGAATATGCAGAAAATATTATTATCGAGTTAAACATCTCACATCCAGAAGCTTTAATCGGTATCCATGATATTTATGTACCTGGCGAACAAGGTAAACGTGAAGCTATTCCAATGACAGACGCTATGCAACGCATTGGTGATATCGGTATTAAAGTGGATCCAGCTAAAATTAAAGCAATTGTTATTTCTGAAGAGCCAGATGCTCCTTCATTAATCGTACCTCCAGATGAAGAAACACAAACTATGGCAAACATTTTATTAGACTTCTTCAGCGATGAAATTAAAGCAGGTCGTTTAACAAAACAATTAATGCCATTACAATCTGGTGTTGGTTCTGTTGCAAACGCTGTACTTGATGGCTTTGCAGATTCAGAATTTGAAGATTTAATCGTGGCATCAGAAGTACTTCAAGATGCAGTATTTAACTTAATCGATGCAGGTAAGGTTAAATTTGCCGCTGCAACTTCAATTACATTGACTGAAGAATTACAGCAAAAAGTATATGGCAATTTAGAAAAATATGCTGATAAAATTTGCTTACGTCCACAAGAAATTTCTAACCACCCTGAGCTTATCCGTCGATTGGGTCTAATCTCAATCAACACAGCTCTTGAGCTAGATATTTATGGTAACGTAAACTCAACGCATGTCTCTGGTACTCGTATGATGAACGGTATCGGTGGTTCAGGAGACTTCGCTCGTAACGCACGCCTTGGTATTTTTGTTACAAAATCATACGCAAAAGGTGGAGCAATTTCTTCTATCGTACCAATGGTATCTCACGTTGACCATACTGAGCATGATGTAGATGTTATCGTAACAGAACAAGGTATCGCTGACTTACGTGGTCTTGCACCAAAAGAACGTGTACCTTTAATTATTGAAAACTGTGCACACCCAGATTATAAAGAGCAATTATGGGATTACTACAACCGTGCTGTCGAAGCAACTGGTAGCCATCAAACGCCTCACCTTTTAGAGGAAGCACTTTCTTGGCATGTAAACCTTGCTAAAAACAAAACAATGAAAAAAGAAGTGTCAAAAGCTTAATCTTCAATTTTCAGGACGCCTACTAAGTGAAAACTTATTGGGCGTTCTTTTTTATTGGAAATGTTATAATAGGAATATATGCAACTATCTTACTAATTTGTTCTAATTCATGGGAGGAGCTATGAAAAAATTTATTTATGTAATTATTTTCTTTTCTTTTTTCGACCTATTTACCCAGCTACCTGTTATGAGTACATATGCTGAGTCTTTAGGAGCATCAGCATTCCTTACAGGTCTTGCAGTAGGTATGTATTCGTTATCCAATACATTTGGTAATATTATTTCAGGCTTTTTAACGGATCGCAAAGGACCTTTTATCATACTCATCGTTGGTCTCTTAACAACAGGTCTATCATTAACACTTTATAACTTAGTAGAGGAGCCATTTGCGCTTTTAGTAGTCCGTTTTATTCATGGACTTGTTGCAGGCTTCATTGTCCCTGCCGCCTTTACATTTTTAGCAAACGCTACTGAGCAAGAAAAAAGAGGTAAGGGTAGTGCTATTTCTGGCGCATTTGTTGGTATTGCTGCTATTATTGGCCCTGCTTTTAGTGGTATTCTAGCAAGCCGGACAAGTGTCCCATTTGTTTTTAATATTACTGCAAGCTTTATGCTTTTATTAGGGATCCTTTCTTTCTTTTTACTAAGAGCAAATCAAGTAAAAAAAGAAAAAGCGGCACCAAGTACATATATACCGATAAGTGTATTTTTTAATAATACAGGAACATTAAAGGCATTTTCAGGAGCCTTTTTCTTAATGTTTTCACAAGGTGTAATTGCATATCTTCTACCGCTCAAAGTTCAATCGCTAGGCTTTGACTCTCGTTTAAGTGGCACATTGATGAGCACATTTGGTATTATCGCTGTACTTGTTTTTTTATTACCAACTAATCGTATTTTTGATAAGGTTAATCCTCTAAAAACATTGTCACTCGGTATTGGATTAATGGGATTAAGCCAATTATTAATAAGCCAAGCTGATTCTAGCTCTTTGCTTTATCTAGCAATGGCATGTTATGGGGTAGGGTTTGGGTTCCTTTTCCCTTCCGTCAATTCACTTTTAATCGATTCTACAACTGCTGAAATACGAGGAAAAGCATATGGTTATTTCTATGCATTTTTCTCTCTTGGTGTAGTATTAGGTTCTTCCTTGTTAGGATGGTTATCACTTGGAGTGATTAGTGGCTTTATCTTTACGGGAATTGTATTATTAATATTTGCTGGAGTAATCTTACTCCCACACAAAAGACCTTCTCATGCATAGATGAGAAGGTTTTGTCATTATTTTTCCTTATCTTGAATTTCCTCATTATAGAAGTGGACACCAGTATGTCCTCCACCTTCAGCGACCATTTCATTTGAGGCAATCTTCGTTGGAGAAGTACCAGCCTCTGTTGCCACCTCTGTTGATACGCGTTCTGCAATATTGTCGTGCATATCAGGACCTGTTGTCAGATAAGATTCTAATCTTGATTTCATATTATTAAACATCGATAGTGCTTTATCACGGTTCTCTTTTTTACTTAAATAAGATGCTGCTAATCCCGCTAATCCTGCAATGACAACACCTGTTCCTTTTCGTTTAGCCATAATTTATTACCTCCTAAAAATATAGAAACTAGCTCTGTACTATAGTTTTTCCCTATTCTTAGAAGAATAAACATTTATTTTTTTATCTCTATCTGCATATATATAAGAATAAGAAATATACTTGCCTACATATCCGCCGTACAACCTATTCTTCTATTCACATTCAGCTAAATTTTCGACATTTATCATAATTATGTAATTTTTTATGATTATAAAAGGCAAGTAAAGGGAATTAATGAATTAATACTAAAAATAGGAGCGTGATTATGATGAAGGATTTCGATTTAGCGTATGATTGGATAGACATGGCTTCATTAGTAGGAGGGGCAGGCCTTTTAACCGTACTAATTTATGGTGTTATACTTTTGTAAGGAGCTACTTGAATGAGTTACTTTAGAATTTAAAAGGCAATCCGCTTACCTTCTAAGCAGATTGCCTTTATTTTATCGTTTTACATCATTATAAGCATCTGATTTGGCAAAGGCCGCTACTACATAGGAACAAACTGCTTCCATCTTATAGCCGTGTTCACGCGCATACTGTGCTGCCTGATCAAGCAATTGTTTGGCCACCCCTTGACCTCGGAGCTTATCTGATACATAGGTGTGATCCATTACCATTACTTGCCCGTTTTGCTGCCAAGTAATTTCTGCAAGTCTTTCCCCTGCTTGCTCATTCAAAAATGCAAATTTATTTCCTGCTAATTGCTGTAATTTAAATTCCATTTCTCACCACTCCTTTTAAACATAGTACCATAGCCTTTTGGATTTTCACAAAACTTGCGACTCTTCTAAACAAAAAGAATCTGTCCACTCATTCTAGTAGATGAGTATGACAGATTCTTTTATTATTCATTATTAGTTAAACCAAGAAGATATAGTATCTTTTAAATTAGTAAAGAAGCTTTTCACACTCTCCCAAAATCCTTTATCTTCCATAAGAGAGCCGAACTTTTCCTGAATCGTATTACTAATATCATTTAATTGTTCAGACCATTTACTGAAATCAATATCCAGCTTACTGATTTTATCCATTAAATCTACGAGCAATTGACGGTCCTTTTCACTTAAATTGATGTCAAGCTTGTTTAATTGCTCTTGAACGATCTTTTCAACGTCTTCACGTGTAGCTGGCTTTAATTCAGCAATTTGCTTTTTAATTTCTGTAAGTAATTCAGCTACCTTTGCATCATCCACACCTGCAGATTCAGCAATAGATGTTGCAACCGATAACTCCTCATTTGCTACATCTGTTCGTTCAATATCAAGCGTTTCACCTGTAGTAACCTCGTATGCCTTGTAAATACCAACTAACGCCGAATGCCCTGTTACCGCCTTAGGTGCAGCCACCTGTACTGTAGCATCTTCAATCCCCGCCGTTAACATTGCATTCGCGTACATTTCTGATGTCACCTGTGTAATATTTGTTGGTGTGACAATTTCTATTACTAGACCTTCCCCTACATCTCTTCGTGTAATTTTAGCAGAAGAATACATGCGGGAACTTGAATTACTATCTTTAATGTATTTAACTAGATCCTGACCTGATACCGTTATTTCTTCGATTTCAGGTTCTTCATTGACTTTTAATGATTTTTTTACTGACTCTTTTTCAGTTTCAGATAAATTTGCCCCATATACAACGATTGGAACGCCTAACTTTTCATCAATTGCTTTCGGAGGCGTATTATCAGATGCAAACCCTGTCGCTGGTGCCATCACACCAAATACCAACATAGTAGCTGTTAGTATTTTCATCCAAGTTTTTTTCAAATCGTGTGACCCCTTTCGATAAAACCTCATAATTAGCCTGAATAATGTATACCACTATACAGTTATTAGTACGTAAAAAAGAAGAGAAGGTTTCAAGGATGTCTCTTGTCGCTATTATTTAATTTAATTAATCGTCCACTAGACTTCTTCAGTCCAGCCGTCCTGTTGCTTCACTTTACCAGCTTTCATCAATGTTCCTAAGGCACGTTTAAAGGCACCCTTACTCATATGAAACATTTCTTGAACTTCTTCAGGAGAGGATTTATCGCCAAATGGCATTTTGCCCCCAACATCCTGTAGATAGCTCAAAATTTGCTGCGCATCATCGGAAAGGCGCTCATGTTTTCTCGGCAAAAGAGAACCGTTCATGGAGCCATCTTCTTTTACATCAATAATTCGAACTACTACATCTTGTCCCATGCGTGGCTCCGCATTACGCTCTGATTCATGCACAAAAATACGATATGGATGTTCTACACCTAGTAAAAACGAACCAACTGGTAACAAACGGTATGGGCGTGCCTGAATGTTTTTATTATGCAAATCTTCAAATGCACCTTCATATAGCTCCGAAATCTTTTCTTCCGTTGCTAATCGTCCAAATAAATCACCGTTACGATCTGTGCGTAATGTCATAAATAAATGATCACCTGGAACCGGCCATACTTCTTTTAATGGTGGTAAATCCTCTGCTTTAACTAACACTTCTCGGGAGGAACCTATATCTACATATGCCCCTTCACGTTCTACTACTTTTAGCACTTTCGCCCAACCATATTCTCCTTGTGTAAAAGCTGGGATTGCTGTTGTAGCAGCTAAATCCCCTCGTCGATCTACAAATAAAAATACTTCAAGGCGGTCACCTACTGTTAGCGGCTCTGTTACCTCTGAAGCATTTAAAGGTAGTTCTTCAACTCCATTTGTTAAAATCCATTTTGATGTTTGTTGCTCTAATACCGTTAATGTAACGACTTCACCTGATTTTAATGCGTCCATATTGTCTCCCTTTCCTCCACACCATCATTTTATAGATTGTGCTGTGTTTTTGATGCCTCTAATTTTTTCACGATGTCTGGATTCTCTTCCATTACTTGCACAAGATCTGCTATACGATCGATTGAATTCCAACTTAAATGATGCTCAATTCCTTCAACATCATTATATATACGCTCTTCATCCACACCAATCATTCGTAAAAACTGCTCGAGCAATTCATGGCGCTGCACAAGACGCTTTCCTAGCTTTTCACCTTTCGGCGTCAATGTCAGCCCACGGTATTTTTCATAAACTAAATAACCATCTTTATCTAATTTTTGAACCATTTTTGTAACAGAAGAAGGAAGAACAGATAATGCTTCAGCAATGTCAGACACTCGCGCATATCCTTTGTTAGCGATTAGTAAATAAATTTGTTCGATATGGTCCTCCATACTAGGTGTTGGCATATCCTTTTCCCTCTCTTTCCTTTTCTTACTCTCTAGTTTACTACAAGCTTGGCTTAAAAGTTAACTGAAAATACATATGCCAGAAAATCACGACCTGTACAACTTAAAAAGAGCCTCTTCATTTAAGAAGTAGGCTCCGCTTTGTGTCGAGGATACTTATTTACCACATGTAACGCGTGAATAATCTCTTTGTTGATGCGCTCAATACTTTCAGGAGTATTCATTTCCTTAAATGCCTCGTCTCTAGCTTCCATAGATGTAACATACTTACTCGGCAATGCATTTAGTGTAAGTGCCACCGTGTCGAGTTCACAGATTTCGCATTTACAAAATGTTTGATATTCCGGTCCTCGTAGTAAAAAGCTTACTAAACCACGCACAATCTCTTCTGTAACATTTACTAAAATAGGATCTGACTTATTCAAACTTTCGCCTCATTTATATTGAATGGTTACATTACTCCTGAAACTATAATAGCTTTTAAAAAGTACTTTTTCAAGAATCACTAGTAGCATCTATTCGCACAAAATTAGTAGTGTCAAAGTAAGATTAATCTCCTGCTTTTTCCTATCAAATCACATCTTACCTACTACTTTTTTGCTTTTATTAGTCTTAATGAATTAAAAACAACTAATAAGGTTGCGCCCATATCTGCAAAAATTGCTATCCATAACGTTAACCATCCTGGGATGACTAGCAGCAACGCAATTAATTTTAAGGCTAGGGCAAAAATAATATTTTCCTTAATAATGCGTAGTGTTTTTCTGCTTAACCCAATTGTGTATGGGAGCTTTGTTAAATCGTCACCCATTAAGGCAATATCGGCTGTCTCGAGAGCTGCATCTGTGCCTGCTCCTCCCATTGCAATTCCCACATTTGCAGTGGCCAATGCTGGCGCATCATTTACACCGTCCCCAACCATTGCTACGGCTCCATACTGTGCACGTAAATCTTTAATCGCCATTAATTTTTCCTCTGGTAATAAACCAGCACGCACATCTGTTACCTGTAATGATGTAGCAATGGCCTTAGCAGTAGGCTCTGCATCTCCTGTTAACATCACCATATGTTTTACTTTTAGGGCATTAAGTTTTTGCAAGACATCCTTACTTTCATGACGCAATTGATCAGCAATCCCAATTAATCCAATGAGTTGGCTTTTCGAAACCGCTGCTACTACTGTCTTACCCTGTTCCTGTAGTTTTTTAACCTGCTTTTCTATATTTTTATCGATAGAAGCTAATGTGGATACCCATTTCATGCTACCTACGTAAATAATCTGCTGATCAACTGTTGCAAAGGCTCCTTTGCCTGTGACTGATTGGAATTCTGTAGGCACTAGCTCAGATAAATTTTTATCGTGTAATCTATTTAATATAGCTTTTGCTAATGGGTGCTGGGACTGTTTCTCTACTGCTGCCACTAGCTGTAATACATAGTCCTCTGACCAACCATCCATTGTCACTATATCCGTAACAGCTGGCTGTCCTTCAGTTAATGTACCTGTTTTATCAAAGGCTACTGCTTCAATATGTCCTAATTGTTCTAAATGAATTCCGCCTTTAATCAGGACACCTTGTCTTGCAGCATTCCCAATCGCAGTGACAATAGCCACCGGTGTAGAAACAACGAGTGCACAAGGACATCCTACTACTAGCACTGCTAAGCCTTGGTAAATCCAGTGCTGCCAATCTCCTATAAATAAAGGTGGAATAACAGCTACTAAAAAAGCAACAATGATAATAGCTGGTGTGTAATACTTCGCAAAGCGATCTACAAATTGCTGAGAAGGTGCTTTCTCTGCCTGCGCCTCTTCTACAAGATGAATGATTTTAGCAATTGTTGTGTCTTCTACTCGCTTTGTCACGCGAACCTCAAGCGCACCCTCTTCATTTAATGTGCCTGCGAATACTTCATCATTCACTGTTTTATTTACTGGAATGGATTCACCTGTTATAGCTGCTTGATTTACTGCAGATAGTCCGCTAATGACAATGCCATCCATCGCAATCTTTTGCCCAGGCTTTACAAGTAAAATATCCCCTATCTCGATATCTTCTGTCGGCAGTTCAAGCTCATGAAAATGCTCGCCATGCGCTCTTTTAATAATAGCTGTCGGTGGAGCGATATCCATTAACCCTCGAATCGATTGTCTTGCCTTATCCATAGAGTAAGCTTCAAGTGCTTCACTTACGGCAAATAGAAAGACTACAACTGCCGCTTCTTCCCATTCGCCAATAATAGCAGCTCCAATAATAGCGATTGTCATAAGGGTCTTCATATCAAATTCAAAGCGAGCTAAATTACGGAAGCCCGTTTTAAAAATACCAATTCCCCCTACAAGAATAGCTATGATGAACATGGCTATTGGAATCGGGTTTGTTTCTCCCTGCATAGAAACAAATAAATAGCCTAGAATGACAAAGAACAAAGATATCCCTGCCAAAATATTCTCTTTTTTACGGTAAAAAGGTGTAGATTTTTCAACTGTTCTCACTGCTGATTGCGACACCTTGATCCCATCAAAGGCACCTGCTTCTTCAATTTGATTCACACTAATGCTGCCGACTACCGTTATTTTAGAAGCACCAAAATTGACTTGTGCATCCTCCACCTCAGGAATAGCCTTTACATTTTTCTCAAACTTCGCTGCACAGCTAGCACAGGAAAGATTTTGCAATCTGTATTCTTGTTTAGTTGGCGTCGCTACCATTCGCAATCCCCTCTTTCGCATGTTCATAGGCAATTGTTACAATTTGAAATACATGCTCATCCGCTAAAGAGTAATACATTTGCTTCCCTTTGCGGTGTGACTTTGCTAAATTATTATCTTTTAAGTAACGTAAATGATGTGATGCTGTTGCGACTGACGAGCCAATAATCGATGCTACATCACAAACACATAATTCATCCTCTACCGTTAAAGCAAAGGCGATTTTAAGCCTTGTTTCATCAGATAATGCTTTTAAAAACTTTGCTACCCCTGATAGATCAGGCATTTGTTGTTGTACCTTAGTGACTGCTTCTTCATGTACTTGCGTCACTTCACAAATTTCTTTTGGCATTGTTCCTCACCTCATTCAAATATTCGTTTGATTGTATTCAATGTAACATATTATTCCATCTTATTCAAATGAATATTTGAATGTTGTGATTTATATCCTAGTAAAAAAAATTAACGTACTTTAATAAGTACGCTAATCATTTTTGTTACTTCGCTTTTAATTTTAATGTTTTACCTTTAATATCTTCCTGTTTTACAAAAGTTCGATGATAATCACCATTTGCCCAATCAAGTACCTGATCTTGATACCAATCAGACTTTACATGACCACTTTGACCAGGTCCAACAATATGATAGCCAGAAGATAAATCACCCACATCCACAACAAAACGCCAAGAAGCACCATGATCCACATTACCAGCAAGATCATTATCAGCTGCCTGTACCGTCACTTTGGATCCTCCAATTGGAACCTTTTTAGCATTAAAATAGGCAGCTAAAATTGGAGAAGCACTACCTAACGTATGATCAAAAGTGAGCTGGTGGAAATCTCCCCATTGCCACTTGGATGCATTTTTACCAAATTGATCTTCTAATTGTGCAATGGTAAGCTCAAGTGCCTTGTAAACTGTTGCATCAACTCCACCTTGCTCCTCTATCCAAATACTCTTGCCCCCTGCATAGGCAGTGCGTAAAAGCTGGTCTGTAATATTAAATTTACCATGCATGATGTCATACATATCTGCAGGCATTTGATCTTTAAACAATACTTCCTGTAATTTGGTCATAAGCGTATGGAATACGAGTGGTGCGCTTGATTCCTTAGCATCCACCATATCCCATTTCTCCAGCATGGCAATAATCTCTGTGTACGTACCATCCTGATCTTGCGCTTTCATAGATGTTAATAAACTAGGAAGAAATTCCCTTGCATAGAGATTATGTTGATCCATTTGCAAGTTCATCATATCTTCTACCGTTATCGAATCATTCGCCTCAAGCACTTCTTTAATTCGTTCAAAACGGTAAGGCTGAGCCCAGAAATCTGTAATGTGATAAGGATATTCCTCTCCTACGACTTGATTATTGGCTGTAGCAATAAAGCCTTCCTCTGGATTCACTACTGTTGGCAGCTCATCCCATGGAATAAAACCATCCCAACCATAGTCACTAGAATCACCTGGAACTGGCAATTGACCATCACCTTGCTTACGAATAGGAATTTGACCATTTGCTTTATAAGCAATGGTGCCATCCTTTGAGGCAAAAACGAAGTTCTGCGCAGGTGCCTTAAAGTCTTCTAAAGCTTTTTCAAAGTCATCCCAAGATTCAGCCTTATTAAAACCAATTACTGCACGTAATTCTGCAGTTGATTGAAGTGCTGTCCACTGCATTGAAAATTGTGCAGTTGGCTTGGTATCTTTGAATGCTAGATCCGTCATAATCGGACCATGGCGAGTCACCACCACATCAAAATCTACAGTTTCTCCGTCCTTCACCTTAATAGATTCATCACGTACCTCAGCTTGCTCCCATTTTCCATCGTAGCGGTATTGTGTTGGATTATCGGGATTAGGTATTTCAATATATAAATCCTGCACATCCGGGCCAACATTCGTCACACCCCATGCTATATCCTCATTATGACCCAAAATAATACCTGGAATTCCTGCAAAAATAACACCACTAACATTTTGTTGTGGAGATTGCAGATGCATCTGATACCAAATGGATGGAGTACTCAACCCTAGGTGAGGATCGTCCGCCAAAATAGGTGTACCTGATTTAGTTTTATCACCAGAAACAACCCAGTTATTACTGCCGTTAAATTCATTAGGCAGTAGATCTGCATTAAATTGTCCTGCTACCGCTACAGGGTTTTTAATATTTGCCTCAATAATAGATGAAGCATTTTCAGGGTATTTAATAAATAATTCTTTGGCCTTTTCTTCATCAAAATTTTGTAAAGCCCAGTGACGGAAGGCAAGTGTATTCCAATTCCCTCCCAAATCATATGCCATATACTTCCCAATCGTTAAAGAATCCACGACTGTCCATTCCTCTGGCTCGTAGCCCAATAATGAAAATTCATAGCTTAAAGTTTTATTTTCCTTAGCTTGCGCAATAAATGCATTTACCCCTTCTGCATACCACTCTAGTACTTGCTTGCTTTCCTCATCATAGGCTGCGAGCGATTTCTCAGCGGCATCGCGTAAGCTAAATGTACGAAAGTGTTTGTCCGTATTTATTGTTGCTTCCCCAATAATTTCTGATAATCGACCACTCGCCTGTCTTCGTGCTAAATCCATTTGAAATAATCGATCTTGTGCTTGAACATAACCTTGCGCACGATATAAATCCGCATCTGTCTTTGCAAAAATATGAGGAACCCCTTTGTCGTCCCTTGTAACCGACACATCCTGCTCTAAAATATGGACAGCTAATTCGCCATCAATTATCGGCTTAGATTTATTCATAAACCATGTAAATCCGATAAAAGCTACGATAGCTAAAGTCGCTACGATCCCAGCAAGGACGATGAGCCACTTTCTCCATTTGAACTTTCTCTTTTCCATCTCATTACCCCCTCTGTGCACTATATTCCTTCCTACCTCTTAAAATCCTTAAAACAAGGTTCAAAAGATTGTCGATAGCGAATATTTGTGTGTTATGTAAGTAAATCAATCTTTAAATACAAAATTTTGTCGCCATTCGCTATTAGACTAGTATAAACAATTGGCTATATGAAGGTACAGAGCATTGTTAAAAAACGTATTTCATAGATACATGGCTTTCCTTTCATTAGCCTCCTTTTTTATTCATTCTATTATTATTGCAAAGACAAAAAAATCGTATTTCCAAATAGAAAATACGATTTTTAATGCTAGACATGTAGTTGTAATTCAATAGGACAATGATCGCTGCCCATAATGTGTGGGTGAATAGTCGCTTGATCTATTTGATTTTTTAATTGCTCCGACACAATAAAGTAGTCGATGCGCCAACCAATATTTCGTTCACGTACTTTATTCATATAGGACCACCATGTAAAATGGTCAGTTTCATTAGGATGCTTGTATCTGAAAGAATCTACAAAACCACTGGCTAAAAGCTCCGAAAATTTAGCACGCTCCTCAAATGTAAATCCGGAATTCCCCACATTCGATTTCGCATTTTTCAAATCTATTTCAGTGTGTGCAACATTTAAGTCGCCACAATAGACAACAGGCTTCTTACTATTCAGGTCTTGTAAATAGCCAGCTAAACGATCTTCCCATGTTAATCGAAGTGGTAATCTCGCTAAATCTCGCTGTGCATTGGGGGTATAGACATTTACTAAATAGAAATTTTGATATTCTAAAGTAATGATTCTACCCTCATCCTGAGAATCTTCATCGCCAACTCCATACTTAACAGATGATGGTGTATGCTTTGTAAATATAGCTGTCCCCGAGTAGCCCTTCTTTTGAGCATAGTTCCAATATTGCTCATAATCATCTAGTGCAAGCTCTACTTGTCCAGCCTGACATTTCGTTTCTTGGATACAAAAAAAATCTGCCTCTATTTGATGAAAGAAGTCTAGAAAGCCTTTCCCTAGGCAAGCTCTAATGCCATTAACATTCCATGATATAAATTTCATCTCATACTCACTCCTTAAAAAAACGCCCTTCGACTCAAGCGAAGAGCGTCACATTATAGATCATCACCAACAATTTTAACTTCTGTTTCTAATTCAATACCGAATTTTTCTTTCACAATCCGCTGTACCATTTGAATAGTCGCAATATAATCAGAAGCAGTAGCATTTCCTTTATTGACAATAAAACCTGCGTGCTTCGTAGAGACCTCTGCACCGCCTACTCCTTTGCCCTGCAAGCCACTATCTTGAATAAGCTTCCCTGCAAAATGACCTGGTGGGCGTTTAAAAACACTTCCCGCAGATGGATATTCTAATGGTTGCTTAGATTCTCGCTGAAAGGTTAAGTCAGCAATCTTCGCATCAATTTCCCCTTGTTCGCCAGATGCTAATTGGAACTCAGAGGATAACACGTAATAGCCTTTCTTCGCAATAACGCTTTTACGATAACCAAGCTCAAGCTCATCCTTTGACAAGGTTAAAATTTCTCCCTCTTTTGTTAACACCTTAGATGAAATAATGATATCTTTAATCTCACCGCCATAAGCACCTGCGTTCATAGCCATTGCCCCACCAATTGACCCAGGGATACCACAGGCAAACTCGAAGCCTGTTAAAGATGCTTTGGCAGATAGTTTCGACACATCTTTAATTAGCGCACCACTTTGAGCATAAACATGTTCACCATTAATACGAATCTCATCTAAATTTGAAAATGTTACAACGATTCCTCTATGACCACCATCACGAACAACCATATTAGATCCGTTACCTAACATTAATAAAGGAATATTATTTATATATGCATAGTGAATTACAAATGCTGCTTCTTCTTCTGTATCAGGAAGAACAAAAACATCTGCTTTGCCACCTAATTTTGTCATTGTATATTGTTGTAATGATTCATCTAACTTAATATTGGCAGGATTAATGCTCTTCGCTAAATCCTTTGCCCATTGTTGTTTTGTCATGAGAGCTAATTCCTTTCTAACGTCCTTCTTACTCTACACCAGTATGGATTTAGAACCCCAATTTGACAAGTAAAATGAAGGGTATTTTTATCTCATATAAAAAGACAGGTAAGTCCTGTGCAGAGATGATGAATATTATAAAGAAAATTGACAGTCATTCCAAGTGTCGTTTTTGGCACAATACTACCTAAAGAACAAGCCATTCACTTTAAAGCCAGCTACTTGCCCATGTTTCAATATTACGGATAGCACCTTCTAGTGCTTGCCCTTTATCCGTTAATGAATATTCAACTCGTACTGGGACTTCAGAATACACTTTACGTTCAACAAGTCCTTCTTTTTCCAGTTCCTTTAAACGTTCTGATAATAAACGGCCACTAACAGGTAATGCAGACTCTATTTCATTAAAACGCTGTGGTCCATCTAATAATTGATATAATATTAAACCCGTCCATCGTTTTCCGATTAAATCCATTGCTTTAGCTAAACGAGGACATAAAGTTGTCTCATTCATAATTCTTCACCTCTATGTAACTATTGTAACGATTATTGCAGGAAATGTAAATTTAGAGTAACTTATTTACATAAAATAATTAATATACTTTTATATACTTAATTACAAAAAGTAACTTTAGTTTTCAGTTTTTTTCAATTAGGGTGGAACCTTCCATCGTTAAACCGTCCGTCCTCCTAATAATACAATGCCCTAGATAACAGTAATATGACTAACTATTTATTTAAAGTCTTGTAAATGTTCACAGTTTACACTTTTATTAGTGATGATCCATTCCTATTTATGAAAAACCCATTGAATATGGTATTTGTTTCCTTTATTATTCGTTGTAGAATGCTGTTTTAGGGGGTTTTTAAATGAAAAAATACACTATTGATATCAGTCATTCCACACTTAGTTTTTCTGTACGACATATGATGATATCTAAAATTCACGGTACTTTCGAATCGTACAACGCTGAAATTGCTGCAGCCAATATTGAGCATATGCAGGATGCAAGTATCTCTATTACCATTGACGTGGCTAGTGTCTCCACAAAAAATCATGACCGTGATGTACACCTTGTGTCTCCAGATTTTTTTGATGCAGACGTCTATCCAAAAATAGTTTTCACCTCTACATATATTGATAAACAAAATGATAAAACTTTTTTGATACATGGGGATTTAACAATTAAAAACATAACAAAGCCTATCTTATTTACAACAGTATATACAGGAAACGGTGTTAATCCTTGGGCACAAGAAGTACATGGTTTTCAGGCAAAGACACAAATTGATCGCCGTGATTTTAATTTAGTCTATAATACAATTCTTGAAACAGGTGGCGTATTAATCAATGATGAGATTGACATTGTGGTAGACGTCGAGTTAAGCCCCCTTTAGTTTTTGATTTACTATAAGGAAAGAGGGAACTTTACATGCTATGGTTTGATAACGGAATTACATTTGAATCGAGCTTTATTACAATCGTCTTTTTTATTGTTTTTGGTAGCATCGCCTTCAGCCTTATTAAAGCTATTGTCACTTGGTCTATTAATAACCAATCACAAACCTTAACTGTACCCGCTAAGGTTGTGTCAAAACGTACAAATATTCGTGGAGGCACTAATAATTCTGCGGCATATACTTCCTATTTCATCACGTTTGAAGAACGACATGGGGAGCGTCAGGAATTTAAAGTGAAAGGTCGCGATTTTGGACAGTTAGTGGAGGGTGACATTGGTTTTATAACGTTTCAGGGCACACGCTTTCATACTTTCGAAAGACAAAAAAGGGAGAGTAGCGATTAAATCGTACTCTCCCTTTTAGTTTTATTTAATTAAATACTTTGCAAATCCTGCCTCTGTATCTTCTAAATATTCAATGTTGCTATCTGTTGAGATAAATTTTTGTGCATCTTTCGCAGATAGATAAACAACTTTCGTCTTGGCTGGGAATGGTACAAATGACCAGTTATTATCCGCAGCTGGGTTAATTGTTTTATTTGCCATAATATAATCAACTACAGCTTGACGATTTTCATATGCATAGTTAGTTATATTCGAACCGTCCGTATTTTTAAATGTCGCTCCATACGAACCACCAACACGATAATTATTTGTAATGATAATGAATTCTTGTTTTAAATCAATTGGTTTACCATTATACTGTACATTTTTAATACGGTTCGCCTTTTCATCAACAAGATTACCACGTCGGTCATATTTAGATGGAGATGTCACATCAATTTGATAGGTTAAACCATCTAACACGTCAAAATTATAAGAGCGTGCTTCTGAATCAATAATATTTTGCTCTTCTGTCTTATTCGGATCAATTGTTGCAAAAATACCTGCAGCCATCTCTAACCACTCGACGGCTTGTGCACCTGTAACTTTAATTGTTGCTACAGTATTATCGTAATGATAAATGTCCGCCATATTTTTGATGGCAAGTGGACCAACTGGAATGTTTGTATAATCTAATGGATTATTTCGTGAACCGGCTTTAAAAGGCGCCCCAGCAGAAAGAATCGGCGTTTTTTCATCAGCCGTTCCCTTTAATTCCTGTTCAATAAACCATTTTTGTGCTTGTGTGACGATTTGAATAGAAGGATCATCTTGCACCATTGAGAAATAACTATGGATTGGCGCAGTTGTTTCACCAACAGGCTGGCGAATATAAGTTAAAGTGCCTTCATGTGCTTGTTTCACAGCTTTTAATACCGTAGTGGATGGTTGTAAACCTTCTTGCTTGATTGATTGCAATGACCCACTACCATCTACTACAACCCACTCTGATCCTTGTTGTTCTAGTTTTAGATCAATGATACCAAGATGGCTACCATAGCTACCTGCCATAACTGTTGGAACACCGTGAATCGTTCCCTTTTCTTGATCTACATCTTTCAAATCTTTGTAGTCACCTGGGAATGTTAAGTGAGAGTGCCCTGTAATCAAAGCATCAATTCCGTCAATTCCAGCTAGTTGATAGCCAACATTCTCAGCGCCTTCCACGTAAGTGTCCTCACCAATACCAGAATGGGAAAGAACAACAATTACGTCTGCTCCAGCCTTCTGCATTTCAGGAACTACTTCTTTTATTGCTTCAACAGGTTCTTGCATGTCAACTTTACCAGCTAAATGAATGGCATCCCATTCAACAATTTTTGTTGGTACAATCCCTGTCACACCAACTTTCAGTGTATGTTTCTTACCAGTGCTATCCACTACTTCTTTATCAAGAATAACATAAGGTGTAAACATACGTTTTTTTGTTTTAGCATCGTAAGTATTAGCATTTACGACTGGATATTTAGCATCATTTAAAACTTCATTTAAGAAATCAAGACCATAGTTGAATTCATGGTTTCCTAAAGTTCCACCATCATATTTTAAAGCGTTAAGTGCCGCAATAGCCGGATGTACTTCCCCTGGCTTTAATACACTTTCTAGTGCTTTATAAGAGCCAAGTGGCGTACCTTGAATTAAATCTCCATTATCGAATAGTAGTGTGTTGGGGTTTTTAGCACGAGCTTGTTCAATTAATGTAGCTGTATTAGCTAAACCAACCTCAGATGATGGAGCATCTAAATAGTAATTATAATTTGCTAAATTTGTATGAATATCTGTAGTTCCTAAAATTTGAAGATCTACTGACACTCCATTAGATGGTGCCTTGTATTCTGCTACAAAACGCTCTACAATACTTTCCATTTGCTCATGTGTTACATAGTCAAGAGGACGGATCGTATTATCCTCATACGCTTGAAGAATATTTGCTGCAACAGCATTAGCTAAATCTTGTTTATAAGCTTTAGCAATTTGATCAGCATCCTTAAATTGGTCTAAGACCGCCAGGGAAGCGTTTTCACTAACAAGTCCACGAGCAGATATAACAAACGCTTGTTGACGTGTTAATTTATCGTTTGGACCAAATGTAGTTGCTGTTTTTCCTTTTATAAGTTTTAACTGTACAGCCTTTTCTACATATGGTGCTAAATCCTTAGAGACATCCGTAAAAGTAAGGGAAGATCCATCACCTAATTCGACATCTAAGCTTTCTACTAATTCTTTTACATAATCAGCGCGTGTAACTTCATTGGAAGCAGCATTAGCAGTGAATCCAAATGGTATCAACGCGGATAAAACTAGTAGCATGGCTAAAAATTTAGTTATTAATTTCTTGTTCATACAACAACCTCCTTATTCATCTAGTATTTTCCTACAGATACTATTATATTAAACTAACTCTATTTTTTACTGAATAATTAGTCCTAATTATATGTATTTTTAAAAGAATGGGTTATCACTTTCCTATAAAATCACATTTTTCTATCATTTTTATTTTTATACCACCAATAGAATGTTAGTAAATGTAAATTCCAAATAAATAGTTAATACCAATATATCCGACTTCTACACCACACCATACCTCTGCTCACAAAATAAAAAAAGACCTCTCAAATTCGAGAGGTCTTTTATTAAAAAAATTTTTTTACGCGTTTACTGTTTGAAGTGATTGAGCTACTTTTTTCACTTCTTCTAGGCCATTTGCAATAATTTCTTGTGCTTTATCAGGTGATGCATTGTGACCTTCAATAATTACTTCTTCGATAATTTCCATACCGAACACGCCGCCCGCTACATTTTTAATGTAGTTTACTGACATTTCCATCGGCTGTGTTTCTGGTAGTGAGTAGTAACCACCACGAGCATTTAAAATAATCGCTTTTTTATCCGTCATTAAGCTAACCATTTGGCCATCTTCACCATATTTGAATGTGAAACCTGCTTGGTACACATAGTCAATAAATGTTTGTAAAGGTGCTGGAATAGTTAAGTTCCAAAGTGGGAAAGCAAATACTACTAAATCAGCTGCTGTTAATGCATCCATCGCTTTTTGTTTAGCAGCTAAAAGACGTGATTCGATGTCTGTTAACTCTCCACCATTTTGTACTTTACCAAATGCATTGAAAAGGTCTTGCCCAAAATATGGCATATCTTCTGCAAATACGTCAAAAGTTGTAACGTTTACACCTTGTACGTTTTCCATAAAAGTATCGTACATTTTTGTTGAAATACCGTCTGGACGGTTGTTTGCTTTTACTACTAAAACGTTCATTATATAAAATCTCCCTTATATCTCATAGTCTATTATCTCGAATTCAAGATATAAACTTATCTTAAAAAAATTCTTCTAAAAAGTCAACGATACTTACCTCAGACTTTTGACTGAAATATTAGATAAAACTTTTCACTAAAACGAATAAAAGAGGCTTGTTTGTCAAGCCCCTCCGTAGTTAGAGTAATTTTAGCACTATAATTTACAGTTATCATCTGTACAAACACCAGCGTCACCCGTGCCAGCCATTTTTAGACCAGGTTGTAAGCCCTCTTCCTCAGCCACTTTACGTAGTGTATCTTCGAATACTTCTTGTGGCTGGGCACCAGAAATACCATATTTACGGTTTAAGACAAAGAATGGGACCCCACGAACTCCAAGCTGCAATCCTTCTTGAATATCTGCTTCTACCTCATTTTTAAATTCATCCACAGCAAGAACTTTTGCTACTTCCTCGCGTTGCAATCCTACCTGTTCGGCTATATCTAATAATACAGCCTCTTGTCCAATACGTTTTCCTTCAATAAAATGACTGTGCAGTAGAGCTTCAACTAATGCTGTAACATCTCCCTGCTGCTCAGCCCATTTAACAAGTCGATGTGCCTTTAACGTATTCTCTTCCATTAGATTGCTAAAGTCATAGTTTAAGCCTACTTCTTTCGCACGCTCAGTAACACCTAATGTCATTTCTTTGGCCTTTTCTAAAGACATACCATATTTCTTCGCTAATGATTCATAGACAGTAATATTCGAATCTACTGGGGTATTAGGATCAAGTTGATAGCTTTTATAAACAAGCTCCACTTGCCCACCAAAGCCAGTATCTTCAATCGCTTGCTCTAATTGTTTTTTTCCAATATAACAAAATGGACATACATAGTCAGACCATATTTCAATTTTCATTACTCACACTCTCCTTTTGCTACATTGTAGCGATAGATTAAATCGCAAGGCAATTTTTATGCTTCATCGCATAAATTCTCCAGTACATCTACATACTGAACATAAAAACATTGTGAGGTTTATCTATGACTCAATCTCTTTGGCTCGCTACTTCCGAATCAGTCTCACTATCTTCACTTTCTTCATCTACAACTTGTGATGTATGTATAGTCGGAGGAGGATTAACTGGTCTTTATACAGCCTATGTCTTGGCAAAAGCAGGTGTTGATGTACTTTTACTTGAGGCGAATACCCATTTTGGTCACGGTACTACAGGACATTCCACGGGTAAACTAACTGCCCAGCATAGTATCGTTTATGCTAACCTTTTAGAGAAACTATCCGTTGATGAGGCACAGCTCTATTACCAACTCAATCAACAAGCCATTGAAAAAGTAACACAATTGTTTCCAAAAAGCAGTGTGAAGCAAGTAGATTCGCTATTGTATGCTCAAACAAAAGAAGGGTATGCGCAATTATTAAAAGAATGGAATGCTTATAAGGTGTTAAATATCCAATCAAAAATCACCACAGAAACAGAGCTTCCCTTCCCCATTACAAAGGCTTTATGCATGTCCCAGCAAGCTCAAATAAATCCTGTAGAGATAAGTAATTTTCTTGCCAAAGAAGCACAAGCGATGGGTGCCAAGCTTTATACAAATACCCGAGTTCAGCAATTAAACATAGCTCAAAATAACTTACATACCGAAAAGAATATGTCGGTTCAATATAAAAAACTTATTTTGTGCTCACATTATCCAATTGAAGCTTTCAAGGGGCTAAAGTTATTTAAACTGTCAAATAGTCGTTCTTACATGGTGGCTAGTAAAATTTCTGAAACGATGCAGGGGCAGTATCTATCCGTTGATTTCCCTTCTCGTTCCATTCGCACAGCTACAATTAACAACGAACATTTTTTAGTACTGGGTGGAGCGAATCACATCGCTGGGGAAACAGTCAATACAGAGCCGTACTATGATGCCATTGCAAATGAAATGAAAGAACATTTTGAGCAAGAGCCCATTTATCGATGGTCTGCTCAGGATATCGAAACTCCTGACATCGTTCCTTACGTAGGAAGAATTACAAACTCATTGCCAAACGTATTCATTGCTACCGGCTATAGAAAGTGGGGCATTTCTAATTCCTTTGTTGCCGGTGACATTTTATCCAGCCTAATCACGGGATCAAGAAGTGAGGATGGTGCCATCGCACTCTATTCACCATCACGTACAAAATTCGGTGCCCAGTTTATGCAAATGCTTAAAGTTGGCGGCTTTGTCGCAAAAGAATTTATTGCTGGGTATATGAGAAATGCCAGTGCTCCTACATGTACTCACTTGGGCTGTAAGACGAAATGGAATGAGGCTGATGAAACATGGGATTGTCCTTGCCATGGCTCCCGCTTCAATGCTCAAGGGGAAGTACTGGAAGGACCAGCCGTACAACCTTTGAAATTAGATTAAAAAGAAGGCTGTAGACAAACTGTCCACAAATTATGAGTTTGCTACAGTCTTTTTTACGATGAAATAAAGTAAAGCCGTTGATGTCCACTATGGGCGCACTTCGTTCCTATCCATTTTCTATATAAAAGACTCCCTTTTCATATGTTAATAAAAAGTAAAAAATCTATGCAAAGCGCAAAGAAAAAGCATGGTGTATGATGGACAACCTGTAAATGTCATAAAAACTGCCCATACAGCGATGCTTACTTGCTGTCATAGTAAAGAAACTGACTATCAGACGAGTAAATATCTTAAGAAGCATGTTGGATTCGACAGTAATTACCCAATATGGTACATGCAAAAAACATGACAAAAGCCACCGAAAGTGTGAACTTTTCGATGGCTATTATCTACAGTCTAAGTAGCTGTCTTGTTGTGTAAATTACTTTAGAGCTTCTGTTAATACTGGTACAATTTGCTTTTTACGAGAAACAACGCCTGGTAACACAACACGGTTGTTGATAAGCTCAGCACCGAATCCTTTTGCTGCAGCTTGTGCGACTTGTCCAATTGCTACAGCTGTAGAATCGTTATTTAGAATATCTGTTACAACGAAGAAGAATAAATCTAAACCATTCTCAGCAACATTTTTATTTAATAAAATCTCTAATTCCTCTTGTCGATTAAGTACATCATTAATATCCACAGCATTCACCTGTGCGACTACAGATTTGTACTCACCGAATTGAAACTCCTTAGCATCTAATGATAGTAGATCTTCTAAAGATTTATCAGATAGGTCTGCACCGGCTTTTAGCATAGCTAAACCATATTCTGCAACATCCACATTAGCAATTTTCGCTAGTTCTTCGCCAGCTTTTACATCTTGCTCCGTGCAAGTTGGTGATTTGAATAATAATGTATCTGAAACGATTGCTGATAGCATTAAACCAGCAATGTTCGCTGGTATATCTAAACTGTTTTCGTTAAAAACTTTCTTTAGAATTGTAGCCGTACAGCCTACTGGTTCTGCACGATAATATAGCGGATCAGCTGTTTGGAAGTTAGCGATGCGGTGGTGATCAATTACCTCAGCAATTTGCACTTCCTCAATACCATCAGCTGATTGCTGGAATTCATTGTGGTCTACTAGAATAACTTTGTCCGCTTCTCCAACTACAGATGAGATTAAACGTGGCGCTTCAAAGCCAAATTTATTTAAAGCAAACTGTGTTTCATTATTAACATCTCCAAGACGTACAGCCTCGGCTTCTTCTCCAATTTGTTGTTTTAAATAAGCATATACAATTGCAGATGTGATCGTGTCTGTATCTGGGTTTTTATGTCCAAAAACTAATACTTTACTCATTGAATTTATTCCTCCTAAAATGACCTTACATTTATCTTTTATTTTATCATATCTTATGGACTAACAAATGAAAAATTGAAACATTAAGCAAACTATGCTCATTCATTTAATATACAATAATAATTCCCCACTCCCAATAACCAACTATACAAATACGGATAAAGTATAATGGACCTTCAAACTGTCACATACGTATATTTTGTGCACCCATCCCCTTTGTTTTCATTATCTTTTTTTACCATCCTATTTTTAACATTCAATAGTAAAAGCGCATATTTTTCTAATATTAATTATTTTACATAGATATTTAGTTGGATTTTCATATTTATGTAAGCATAATTTTATGCTATTATCAGATAGTCTATATTTTTGGATATTCAGGAAATGGGGATTACGATGACAAAGAAGATGGAAAAAAAGTACATTCCTTTAGCAAATTATTTTGAAGTAGCTTTACAACAAGAAATCACTTTATCCTTTAGTGAATTAGAAAACATTATGGGACAAGCCTTACCGAATGCCGCCTACTTAAATAAGAGCTGGTGGAAAAAAACAAAGCCCCCTCTATCACACTATTTGTCATGGACAAATGCAGGCTACCATGTCATTGATGTTAGACTAGGTACTAGTATAACGTTCTCATGCACGCAAACTAAGACAACTGTAAACAATCTTTCAAAAAATGAAGAGTACCCTTCTGCATACATAATTCGAGGGATTGAAGCATCGGATGCTAGATCGTTTATTCTTTTACAGGAAGAAATTTTTCAACAAACCGACTTCATGTATAATGTTCAAGATGAAGTAGATCTAACTGTCCAACAACTTCGTAAAAATTTAGCCTATTGGAAACAACTAAAAAATCGCACTATATTACTTTGCGTATTAAATGGTATTTTTGCAGGCTATGCAGTTGTACATGGGTATAAACAAACGAAAGCTAAACATGTTGCCTCTGTTCGCTTAGCTGTGAAGGAAGAGTACCAACAAAAAGGCATTGGCTCTGCGCTAATGAAGGCTGTAGAAAGTTGGTCAAAACAGCGTGATATATCCAGATTAGAATTATCAGTTATGGAACATAATAATGTTGCTTTACATCTTTTTACGAAAATAGGATTTAAACAAGAAGGCATCCGACAAAATGCTATTAAATTAAATGATACTTACATTAACGAGTATAACTTAAGTAAAATTTTATAAATCACTTTGCCTAGATGTCTAAAGCATATTTGGACATCTTTTTATATATTTAGACTATAAAAAATGCATAGAAAAGTAATATAACACTTTTCTATGCATAACATTAAAATACCTGTTTCTCTCTAGCAGCATCCAGAAATAATATATTACTATCTACTTGCTCATAGGATTTTTGATATTTTTCATAATGCCCTTTATCTTGGCTAATCATTTCCTCCAATAAAGCATGTAAGAAAGAAAATAAAACGGGCACTATATCTAGCGAGGAATGCTTGTTTGTTCCAAGCGCAAACAAAATATTAGCATATTCACGAACGGGTGAAAATGCAGTTCCAGTAATAGCAATAATTTTTACTTTCTTCATCCTTGCAATTTCAACAATCGTTTGAATATCCTTTAATTGTTTATCAAATGATAAAACAATTAATGTTGTACGCTCTCCCATGCTATTAATTTGATTCAATATTTCATCGGAATCTATACGAAGCTGCTTAATATTAGAACGTAGTGTTTTTAATGTGTTGGATAACCAATTTGCTACAGATGCTGCCTGACGAGTACCTAGAATATAGATATTATCTGCTTCATGCATCCATTTTGAACTTTTTTGAATCTGTTGATCGCTAATTAATTGAATTGTTTCCTGAATATTTTGACTATCTCGCTGCATTACCTTGCCAAAACGAGAATTAGTTTGCTTTTTACCCGTATAGGTAGATTGTAGATTTGTTCCTACATCTTGGGACATGACATAACTTCTTATTTCTTCTTGCAGTTCCACATATCCCGATAAATCCATGGCATAGCAAAAGCGAATAACCGTTGATTCACTTACATTAGCCAGTCTGCCTACTTCTGCCGCTCCATTAGCAATCACTGTATTGGGATTATCCATTACAAATTGAGCTACTTTACGCTGCCCCTTTGACAGTCTTACAAACCTTTTCTTTATATCCTCATGAATACACATTCCTAACAACCTTTCTTTCAATGACCTTATCACGAATGGGAGATTGTTTCCTACTTACTCAAAATTCGATTAAAAATACAGTATCATGATTGCAATTTGAATACAATGACTTTTCTGAAAAATCTTCAGCGCATTAACCTGCTAATATGTCGACTTTTTGTACTTTTCTATGTTGATTTGTTATTTTACCAAATTTATTGGTTCGGGTGAATAAAAATCAATAATTCCTAATTTTTATGTAATACACTAGCGAATAAAGACAAAAATGTCCTGGATTGATTACTCTTATCCAGGACATTGTTTAGTTATTATTCTAATTCTAGCTGCTTGGTTTCCTTCCCTAGGAAAATGACACCAATAACACCTATAATAATGGCTCCACAGAAAATGGCAAAAATGAAGCCTATATCATAACCAGCTGTTAATAAAGAACCAACTAGTAGCGGTCCGAAAATACCACCAATTCGGCCAGCAGCTGCTGCCATCCCTGCACCAGTACCTCGAATAATGGAAGGGTATTGCTCAGGTGTATAAGCATATAAAGCCCCCCATGCTCCTAAGTTAAAGAATGATAAAAACATGCCTGACAATAACAGTACTACAAGTGTTTCAGCATTCCCGAAAATGAAAGCACTCACTGCAGTACCAATTAGATAGGAAACAAGCACAAATTTCCGTCCAAACTTTTCAATAAACCAGGCTGCAGTAAAATAACCTGGCAATTGAGCTAATGTCATAATGAGAACATATTTAAAGCTCGTAATCATATCAAAGCCCTTACCAACCATGACACTTGGAAGCCATAAGAACATACCGTAATAAGAAAATACAACTGTAAACCAAAGCACCCAAAGCATCAATGTAGAACGTGCATATTTTTTTGACCAAACTTCTTTTATATTTTGAAGGATGCTACGTGATTTGGCCTCTTGCTTCACCGTAAACTGCGGTGAATCTGGGAGATGCCATCTAAGATAAATAGCATAAAATGCAGGGAGAGCTGTTAAGATGAGCGCTACTCGCCATCCCCATGTTGGAATAACAAAATAGGATATCAATGCGGCAATTAGCCATCCAGCTGCCCAAAAGCTTTCCAATAAAACAACTACGCGTCCTCTTTCTTTTGCTGCCACGCTTTCAGATACTAGCGTTGATGCTACAGGTAGTTCACCGCCCAGACCCATTCCTACTAAAAAACGTAGCATTAAAAATGCCGTCAGTGTAGTCGTAAAAGCAGATAGACCACTGGCAATGGAAAATAGGACAAGTGTCCACATAAAAATTTGCTTTCTCCCTATTTTGTCTGCAAAAACACCGAATACAAGGGCTCCAACAGCCATTCCAATTGAGTTTATACTACCAATCCAGCCAGATTGACTTGGTGTCAGTCCCCAATCTGCTGCCAATGCTGCAATGACAAACGATAATATTCCAACATCCATTGCATCAAAAAGCCACCCAATCCCTGCAACGCCCAATAGTCTATTTCTAGAAATAGTTTGCTTAGATTTATTTGTTCCTACAGTATTTGTCGCCATTTTAACCACCTGTCTTTACACTTGACTTTACATTACAAGATTACTATACAGTTGTTTCAAGAAAGTGACAAGCAAAATTCAAATTACCGAATTGTTTCGACAATTTATGAAATGCTATTGAAATAATAGTGTGATTTGCGTTAAAATGTCTTTTATACAAATACAACTGTTCTTTCTATAAGAACAAAAGGAGATCGTATCTTTATGTGGAAAGGCCTTATTGAAGAATATAAACAATTTTTACCTGTAACAGAAAATACACCCTCATTAACTTTAAACGAAGGCAATACGCCTCTTATACATTTAGTGAATTTATCCAAGAAACTAGGCATTGAGCTTTACGGTAAAATTGAGGGTGCAAACCCAACTGGCTCATTTAAAGACCGTGGTATGGTGTTTGCTGTAGCTAAAGCTATTGAAGATGGTAGTAAGTGTGTGATTTGTGCCTCTACAGGAAATACATCCGCTGCTGCAGCGGCTTATGCTACAAGAGCTGGTATTCAATCCATCGTTGTAATTCCTAAAGGAAAAGTTGCCCTTGGTAAGCTTGCACAAGCAACTATGTATGGTGCAAAAATCATTGAGATTGATGGTAATTTTGATGATGCTTTAAGTATTGTTCGCCAAGTAAGTGAAACAACTCCTGTCGCACTTGTAAACTCCGTCAATCCATACCGCATTGAAGGACAAAAAACTGCATCATTCGAAATTGTAGATGCCTTAGGTTCTGCTCCTGATTATCTATGCATCCCGGTTGGTAATGCAGGGAATATTACTGCTTACTGGAAAGGCTTTAAAGAATATCATGCTGCAAAAGATTCTGGCCTACCAAAGATGTATGGCTTTGAAGCAGAAGGTGCAGCAGCAATCGTCAAAGGAGAGCCTATTGCAAATCCGGAGACAGTTGCCACTGCTATTCGAATTGGTAACCCAGCTAGCTGGAAATTGGCAGAAGCAGCTCGAGATGAATCTGGGGGTATTATTGATTCCGTAACAGATCAAGAAATTATTGCAGCTTATCAATTAATCGCCAATACAGAAGGCATTTTCGTTGAACCAGGCTCTGCCGCATCATTAGCAGGTGTTATTAAATCAGTCGAGAACGGAAAAATTCCAAAGGGTTCAAAAGTAGTTACAATCTTCACAGGTAATGGACTAAAAGATCCCGATACAGCCATGGATGTATCCACAGTCGAAGTTGTATCCCTTAAAAATGACGAAAATGAAATTAGAGAATATATCGAGGGAGTACTATGAGTAAAGCATGGCAAATCTCAGTTCCAGGAAGCACCGCCAATCTAGGGCCAGGCTTTGATTCCATAGGACTCGGCTTGTCTCTATACTTACAATTAACAGTTACTTTACAAGATACATGGGATATTATCCATCTTGATGATAACGGTCCTAAAGAGTTTGAGCTTGACGAACATTTACTATACGTCATTGCCAAAAAAGTTGCTGCTCAATATGGTCAACAATTACCTGCATGTCGTGTCGAGATGGCTAGCGAGCTACCATTAGCACGTGGGCTTGGAAGCAGTGCTGCTGTGATAGTTGCAGGTATTGAACTAGCCAATCAAGTATGTGGGCTTAACTTAACGATACAAGATAAACTCAACCTATCATCTCAAATTGAGGGACACCCAGATAACGCAACCGCTTCTGTTTTAGGAGGCTTAACCATTTCTTCTATGGATGAACAAGGTAATGTTGATACTTTTCATATCAATGAAATTGATGCTTCCTTTGTAGTATATGTACCAAATGTCGAGTTAAAAACGAGCGAATCTCGATCTGTATTGCCAGAGCAATTTGACAGAGCCTATGCTGTTCATGCTTCGGCAAATGCTAATATGTTAGCAGCTTCATTAATGGCACGTGATTTCCAGCGTGCTGGGCGTTATATGGAAGAAGATCTATTCCATGAACCTTTTCGTGCAAAGCTAATACCGGAGTATACAGAAATTCGTACAGCAGCAAAGATGAATGGTGCGTATGGTACAGCTTTAAGTGGAGCTGGCCCTACATTGATTTCTATCATTCCTTCTACCATTGCATATGACTTCGTTCAAACTATGAAAAATCAATTTCCTGAACATCAAGTGATTCTAACAAAAGCTGATGAGCAAGGTATACAAGTACATGAATATATGAAACGTCTACTATAATAGTAGGCGTTTTTTCTTGAAAGCAAGTGTGGATAAATCTAATATTATAGAAGTATAGGAATTGCCTTGAAACACCTATTATTAACTACTACGATGTGCGCTTTTCTAAGGAGGAACTATCTTGAAGCCAATTATATTCTGTGATTTCGATGGCACAATAACAGAAACTGATAATATCTTTTCTCTGATGACGGAATTTGTTCCACAAGAATCTGAGAAAATTGCAAAAGCTATGATGGAGCAAACCATTTCGTTTAAAGATGGGCTCTCTGCCATGTTTCATTTACTTTCTACTCAACAGAAAGATGAAGTCATTCAATATCTTATGGAAACAGCTATCATTCGTGAAGGCTTTGGAGATTTTGTTCGATATGCTCAAAATCATGCCATACCATTTTACATTGTAAGTGGAGGGGTCGATTTTTTTATTGAGCCTTTAGTAGAAAAATACGGTCCTTTCTCTGGTATTTACTGCAATACAGCTGACTTTTCTGGTGAGCAAATTAAACTAATTTATTCAAATAGCTGTGATGAGGATTGCGCAAAATATAGCATACAAGGGTGTGGTTGCTGCAAGCCTAGCGTTATGCGGAAGGTAGCAAAAGAAGATCATTTTAAAATCGTTATTGGTGATTCTCTTTCAGATTTTGAAGCTGCTAAACAAGCTGATATTGTTCTGGCTAGAGATCATCTCATTCAACACTGTGAAGAGCTTCATGTTCCATATAAACCATTTATCACATTCCACGACTGTTTAAAAGTTGTACAAGAACTTATAGAAACCAAACATACTATACCAGCAACTTAATATACGACTATTAAAAAAGGGAACCACATGAATGGCTCCCTTTTTGATAGACTTATACTAATAACACAAGGCTGATGGCCATGACAGCCATTCCCGCTACCAAACCATACATAGATAAATGAGTTTCATCATACCTCTGCGCTGCTGGTAATAATTCATCCAATGAAATAAAGACCATTATGCCTGCCACTCCAGCAAAAATGATGCCAAACATTACGTCTGTTAAAAATGGCATAAGGAGCAAAAATGCTACTAATGCACCGACGGGCTCTGCTAACCCCGATAAAAATGATAATTTAAAAGCCTTTCGACGATTACCCGTTGCAAAGAAAATTGGTACAGACACTGCTATCCCCTCTGGAATATTATGAATTGCTACTGCTATCGCAATGGCAATCCCTACATTTGGGTCATTAATAGCTGACATAAATGTAGCTATCCCCTCCGGAAAGTTATGAATTCCAATAGCTAGAGCTGTAAAAATACCCATCTTCATCAAATGATCTTCATTGACCTGTGGCTTTATTGCATTCACATCTTCCACTAGTTTTACTTCATGAGGATTTGTAGATTTTGGAATGAATTTATCGATTAAAGCAATGAATAACATGCCACCGAAGAATCCGGCGATTGTCATCCAATAACCATTCGTAGTACCTAATGCATTCGTTAAAGCATCTTTAGCCTTAACGAAAATCTCAACAAGTGAGACATAAATCATAACGCCTGCAGAAAAACCCAATGCTAGCGATAAAAATTTTGTATTTGTTCGTGATGTAAAAAACGCTATTAAACTACCTACCCCAGTTGCAAGCCCTGCAAATAGAGTCAGACCAAATGCTAGTAAAACGTTCCCGTCCATACCCTTCTTCCTTTTCCCTTTTTTTTATTGTACTCATCTTAACGCAGAAGTTTCCTAAGAGCAATTCTTTTTTACAAGGTAAATATCGCTCATGCCCTTCCTTGATCCTTTTGCACAGAAAAAAGCAGTATCAAATCCGATGAATTTGATACTGCCCTCACAACCTATTTATGATTCGATTGGAATGTTCTTTTGCGACGTTCATACCAGATGACACAAATGATAAACCAAGTATAGCCCATACTCCAGCCTGCAAGTACATCCGTAGCAAAGTGTCTAGCACCAGCTATACGAGATAATCCTATAAGCACCATCAGAATCGTAGCCCCAACCCATAATAGGATTTTACGACTTTTACTGTTATTTTCAGCTAATATATAAGCAGTTGCAAACAAATACAGAATACCCGTCATAGCATGTCCAGATGGAAAACTATACGATGTTAATTGATCTTCAATTTCAGGTCGCGCTCGTTGGATCCACTTTTTTAATACTTGATTTAACACATTCCCTGCTGCAAATGTTAAAACAACAAATAGCATGCCTCGATAATTTTTTGTCTTCCACGCTAAATACACAATCAAAAGTACTGCTACAATGACAACAAATATAGGTTCTCCTATATAATGAAAGACTTCAATAAATTGATTGCCAAAAAAGACATCTGCCATTTTCGCATCAAATTTATTCATCCAATCACTTCGAAAAGTAAATTTCAGAAAAATAAAAATAATTAGTGTAATAATTGCCAAAGGATAGGCCCATTTTTTCATACGTTCACCTCAAAAACATACTGCTATGATCTTCACATCATAACATAACTATGTCCGAACTAGAGGGAGAGAAGCATTAATTTTTATAAATACATTTTACATTCTTCAGTGACAATCATGGCCTGTTCATTAGGCTTGTTAAAATAATTAGAGACGACCAATGCAACAATGAATAAAATGGCCACAATAGGTAGAATTTTCCTAAATATCATCAACACACCTCTGTTCCACATCTATATTATTTGATGAGTACTGGATCAAACAGCCAATCCTTTGGATCAAAGTTTCGATCTTTTTCTCCTCTTACTTCACGAGAGATTCCATGTTTTATAATCACTTCTCTAAATCTTTTACTAAATAAAGTTTTTTTATAAAGATATCTTCCATCATGACTCCATTCAGTTGAGTAAAAGACATCGCCTTTTAACGCAGCTAAATCTTCCTGATGATAAATATCTGGCCCCTTGATAACACCATTTAAACCACAGCTACATGGAGGTTGTTCAGTTGCAAAGTATAATTTCACTCTATCTTGACTACAAGACGGTAGCATTTGTGTTGGAATAATTTGATAAGCTGGCTGTTTACCTTGCTCAGGTCCCTGATGGATTACCTCTAAAAATTCAAAGCCTTCTAGTTTTTCATTTTTCAATAGTGCTACCAGTTCCTCTGAAGCTACCCAATATCCACTTACATGAACTAAATGACGTCCTTTCATGTGTGAAGTATCAATAACTATAGGAGATAATTGCTCTTTATCCATAAGTCCGCAATTTTTACAATGAGTACTTAAAGAAAATAAAGTTCCTTTATCCTCTAGAAACATCTCGGGTGAATTTCCTGTTGAATTTAAAGTAAATAATGGTGCCCGTTCATATTCCAAATCAGAAAATTCAAAGTAGAAACGCTCTCCTATTGAGACAATGCCAAATTCACGCTCTAATGACTCGTATACTGCAGCTACTTTCTCATATGTTACATCTTCATTTAATGTAAAAATAGGATTAAATTTTGTTTTTAAATTTCTCTTTCTAATTTCAGGCGCACCAATAGCAATACCATGACGATTATAAACGTTAATCACTTGATCTTGACTAGATTCATCTATAGAAAACAAATTTTCGAGTTCTACTTTCACAATACACGCCTACCTTTATAAAGTTTTATGGTGAAGTATATTGACTGCTAGTTACCATTCTATAATCTACCTTTTACATAGATAGTCAGGTTCCTTTATTTTGAAGAAAATCATTTGTATTATTACTCACTATAGCAAATCTACTTAACCACGGTAATTTAAGCGTACCAGTACTTATACCGATATTTCAACTTCGGGTTTACGCCATTTTTTTGGCGTGATTCATACAGAAATATGGCGTGATTTGGCGGACATAAAAATACACCGCCACTTTTTTGGCGGTGTTAGAAAATTTCATAGTAAATCCAGCATAATAATGAGGTATATTTTCCCAGAAAATTATATGAGAAGAATTTTTGTTATAAAGTACCTTTTAATAGAAAAATACACCAACAGTATAGCATGGAATTTCTTTAGAGTAAATTCATTCTTTCAGCAAGATTCACAGCCTCTGTTCTTGAATCTACATTTAGCAAAGAAAAGAGCTGTGTTAAATATCTCTCAGTAGTTCGCTGAGGAATATTCAATTCAATAGCAATGGCTTTATTTGTATGACCTTCTGCAATCAGTCTTAAAATTTTCTTTTCTTTTTCATTTAAATGAATATCTTTAGCACTTTGCAATTTAAATTTATCATCCAGAAAATCTAAGAAATTTTTTGGTAGAACAAATTCACCATTTGCAATCGCTCTAACTGTCCGTATGATTTGCTCCTTAGAGGCCGTTTTCGCTAAAATGCCTTCTATTTTTCTCTCTAAAATAAGGGGATAATAATCCGTTATATCGTCTCCTGTATAAAGGATAACGGAAGCATCCGACTGAATAGATTTAATATGACGGGCTAAATTAATACCATTTTCCAATGGCATGTTAATATCAATCAGGTAAATAGCATATGGTTTATTTTTTATTCTTTGTATAACACATGTGGCATCACTTTCAGTATCAATTATAATATCTTCATTTTCGTGAAATAAATTTTTAGTTCCCTCTAAAACTATAGGGTGATCATCCACTATGAGCATGGTAATCATGTGTTTCACTCCCTTCTTTAACTGCTATTCTAATAGACATCCCTTGGTTTAGTTGTGAGTCAATATAAAAATGACCATTAAAGGCTTTTACACGCTCCTGCATACCTCGGATGCCCATTGACTCTGCTACGATAATATCCTCTACATGACACCCTACACCATCGTCACTATAGATGATTTCAAAACCATCATTCATTTCCTTTAGATGGATTTCAACAGCTGTTGCATAGGAATGTTTTAAGGCGTTATTCAGTACCTCTTGAAATAATCGATAAATCATTAAATTCATACGCTCATCTTCTAAATACAGTCGATCTATTGAATAAATTAGAACAAAATTAGCTCTTTCTTGAACCTTTCGAATTAACTTTTCTAATGCAGCATTTAAACCTAATGTATCCAGTAATGGAGGCTTTAAATTCTCACAGTATGATCGTAATTCATGTAGAGAGTCAACCATCTGCTTATGAATTTTTGCAAGCTTCTCCTGAATGTCTGTTGTATCCTTTGCATTAACAAGGACATCCACCTCTCTTGCAATATGAAGTTGTTCCTGCAAATTGGTGTCGTGTAGCTCTTGGGCTAACTGGTACTTTTCTTCTTCGAATCTCAACCATAACAGCTTATTAAGCCACGGCAGTTGGCCGTCATCAGCTTGCTTCATATGCTTCAATTCCTCTAATAGTTCTTCCACCATCTTTGTATTTTCAATAAAATTATTTACATACAATAGGAGCAATTCGAGCCATAGTAGCTCCTCATCTTTTAAATGAATTGTATTGTTATGCCCCAGCACTAATGCTCGTTTATAATGAACATCCTGATGGAGAAATGCTAAATAAATTTTATCAATCTTACGTATTTCTCCCAATCTTATATCATCCATTGTGTCAGGATGTATCAAAATTCTCTCCCCACTATTTGTAAGGAATTCATTCGTATCATAGTTATAAGTTAAAACAAAAACATCCTCTAGCTCCAAATGAACAGAAACCTCATATGCGAATTTCTCTAAAAGCTCATCCATTTTAATAGTTTTCCCTATTTTATCTACAGCCGTGTACAGCTGATGAATATAATCACCTTTTGTTGAAAATAATATTTTCCGCTTACGATAGTCAACTTTTTCTTTTACATAAAAGAGTATGACTAGCGAAGAAAATGTAAAGAAGGACACGCCTGACATGACAGTGATTCTTAAATATTGACCGGCAATGAAATACAAGCCAACTGTGAACCATAAGGTAAATAGTAAAGAAAAAATAACATAGTAGCGCAATCTAGTAATATGATACTCGATATCAAATAATCGTTCTGCTAATTGTGTAAATATAAAGCTAAAAGGTATCAGTAATAAAAATAAGGAGCTGATCTCAGATGAAAGGATATACGTATGAAAAAGGATTTTTGGAAGTACATATAAAAATAGAAATGGTAAAAACGGAATCATTATACTACTTAATAAAATCTTCAACTGAGGTGAGCTATATTTGAAATAGCTTATTAATAAAATACCTAAGATAATAATAAGCAAAATAAGGAACATAAATAATACAATATTCGAAAGTATATCATTAGAAGCAGGGAAAACAGTTCCAATACAAGCCAATATAAAACCAATCAAAGGCATTAAATAAAAGAACCGGATATTATTCGTAAACATCCATTTCGTTTTCATAAATGCAAAATAATTTTTTAAAAAATGTAATAAAATCACTAAACATAATAACATAGTAGTACGATTTACAATAATCCCTATCCCATCTAACCTACCCGAAACTCCACTACTTACATAAGCTAGCGAGACAGCTAATATAAAAAGAATGAGTAAATCTGTTAACCTAGTATTTCTTTGCTTGAAATATAAATAAAAAGCAACAAATAACGTTAATAAATAATAGCAAGCTGGAACTATTAATACATAAAAAAATTGCTGAGGAATATCTAAATGTTTAATATGTATATTTTTGATTTTCCCATCTGGCTTCATAATTGTAAGGTCATTCGCAGATAGTATTTTTGATTTATATTTCAATTGATTTAGTTCGGCAATCGGGCCATCATCTACGTTTAAAACAGTATCACCAATGGATATATTCTGCCCCTTAGCCCAATCTTTATAATATAGTTGAGATACTAGCCATTTACCATCTTTTTCTTCTACCCCAATTTCAATATATGGCGCGCTATAATTCACAAAATTTAAATATAAACCTACCACTAAATAAAGAACTATAGCTGGCCAAAAAAACTTGTTACGCAAAGTTTTTAGTTCCAAATTTCACTTTCTATATTCATTTCATCAATAAATGCTTCTAAAATTGCCATTTGTTCTATAGATGAAATTCCAATTAATGAGGCTCTTTGTTCTTTTAATAATGCAACTAGGCTTGGGTTTTTTTCTAAGTACTGAATTACATTAATCATCCAATCGCTCCTCATCACTTTATTAATTTTTGTAGGTAGTCTTTAGCTAAATCATTTAATTCTATATTTTCAAGATCATTTATTGCCTTCAATTTATAGACATTTTTCACAGTAACTGCATAACGTATTGCTCCGCCATTTGTCAACTCATTTTCTGCTTCTTTATGATCCAAAATTGTAACTATATCACCATTATAATAGTCAGCTACAGATTTTGAAACATCATTTTTCTGTGATAAAAGATAAATAATCGGCAAGGAGAATCTTTTATTTAGTAGGTCATTTTTAGGTCCCCATGCTTTCAAACTTTGGATATCGTTTTTAATTTGTTGGATAATGCCTATGTATTTTCCATAAGCCTCTACTTCTTTGGATACTTCCCCTTTGGCAAGAACCTCTCCTATTAAGCAACTCATCGCTGTTAAGGAACCAGATTTAAGTGTAATCATGTGTATATAAGAATCTTCATCCCGGCAATTATTTAATAAGTCCAATTGTTGACCACTAATACTTTTTAATGCACATTCTTCAAGTATTGTTATAGCAGCTCTTTTATGTTCAAAGGAAGTTTCGTTAATTGTTTTTGAAGCCATAATCAACATAGCTAGAGCAACATTTAAAGAAAGTTCTGGCGTCCTGCACCAACTATTATCTGAATCCTTATCTTGAAGATCATCAATAATATCAAAAGACAGTATTAAGAGTTCAACCGCTGCAGCGATTTTGTAAATGTCGTCATTTACAAAATGTGAAAACGCCTCGTAGTGCCAATAGCATAATTTGCCAAAAGAAAAACCTACTTCTATTTTTTCTTCTTTAAAGCTTTTAAACAGCAATTTTAGCTCATGATCAAGAAATGTTTCATTTTCAATAAGAATGTCTAATGATTTATTAATACACTCATCCAACCCGTTCAATAGTCCTCTCTCCCTCCCGATATATTAATAAATATTATATATATTAGTGGGAATTAATACTAGCAGTGTCAATATTTTATACATATAATCCCATAGTTTCTTATATAAAGAAGTATCCCGCCAAAAAGTGGCGTTAATTATACAAACCACGCCATTATTTTGTTAAATATTAGTTATAATATGGCGGTAGAGAACTATGTACCGCCATAAAATTGGCGTAAACTCACCATTGAAATGGCGCTATGACAGATGTTACGCTTATATTAATATAAATTGATTTTCTCATTGTCCTGATAGATTGATGAACATGAATTTTTTTGTACTGGGAGTGTTTTAAAATGAAAAATGGATTTAACGAAACTGTTTTCATACTTACGGCTACTTTTTCATGTAATATCTCTGTCTCAGCTGAAGAAATTACAATTAAAAAGCCTACAGGGGAGCAACTACGAATTGAACAGATTATTATTCAATCTGAGTTAAAAGCTTATCAAGAAACCTTAAAGGTCTATAAAAAGCTTTCAACCTTTTCAAACTTAATTAGTGATGTTCCTGGATTTGAAGATACATTTCAGCAAAAAAGAGATTACTATATTCAGCAATATGGCATTATTAAAATTTCGAATGACAACCTATCTAGTATGCCATCAGTCAATCCATTAACCTTTGGATTAAATATAGCGTCATCTACCGCTTACATGACTGCAAACTACACAATTATTAATGCTAGAGGACTGGCAGCGGTGACAGAATCATCTATAACTCATAGGCTAGATGAAAATACTAGCATCTCAGGGCTTTCCATTAATGAAAGCACTATTTCCTTTAATATGGATGCTACATTTTGTAGTTCAATAAAAACACCGATTACCCATTAGTTTGAATAAGCTGATAGCAATGGCATCCCTTTTCGTTCCATTGTTATCTGCTTTTTATGTACAACAAAAAGGTGCCTCAATCGCTTGAGACACCTCTAGGCTATTAACCTTTTACATAATATACTTCTTGTCCGCTTTCAATGATATGATCAGGCTTTGGCTTACCTGCGCTTGCCTTATGACCAGCAATATGCTCAGGGCTCTTCTCCCAATTCTTCCATGCTTCTTCTGATTCCCAACGAACCATCACTAGCACTTCCTCATCACCACGGCGAACTTTCTTAACAAGTACCTGTTTATCAATGAAACCAGGTTGTTGTTCAAGTAATGATGGTCCGTTTGGATTAGCACCAAAACGTTCCACCACTTTGTCCGAATTCCCTTCCGTCACAACGATACGTTTAATTTGTACAAACATATTAGTTAAACGCCTTTAATACATCTTCAACTTTTAACGTTTCAGATTGTAAACCGCCACCTGAAAGGTACCAAACTTCTGGATCTAGGTAGAATACTTTACCGTTTTTCACAGCGTTTGTTGCACTTACGATTTCATTTTCAATTGCAGCTTTTGTACCTGATTCACCGTTTTCATTTACAACAGCGTCACGGTCAACTACAAATAGAATATCAGGGTTCGTTTCACGAACATATTCAAAACTTACATTATCACCATGTGTGCCAACTTTAACTTTCTCATCAGCAGCTTTCACACCAAATACATCATGAATAACACCGAAACGTGAACCAGAACCATATGCTGATAATGCGCCTTCACTACCTAATACGATTAAAGCTTTCTCTTCTGATGCAGTTGCTTTGCCTTTTACTTCTTCAACTTTTGCTTCATATGCAGAGATTGCATCTGCTGCTTCTTTTTCTTTACCAAAAATTTTACCAGCTAATTCTGTATTAGCTTTGAATGATTCTAGGAAGTTTTTGTTATCTACACCAATGTAAACTGTTGGTGCAATTTTAGATAACTCAGCATATGCTGCTGACGCACGACCAGAGATGAAAATAATATCTGGGTTGATTTCAGATAATTTTTCATAATCAGGCTCGAATAAAGTACCAGCATTTACATAAGTGCTATCTTTATATTTGCTTAAGTAAGATGGTAATGAATCTTGTACTACTGCAGTAGGATTAACACCTAGTGCATCTAGAGTATCTAAGAAACCATTATCAAAAACAACAACTTTTTCTGGGATCTTATCAAGCTTTACTTCTTCAAATGTAGTATTACCATCGCGACCTTCAATAGTGCTACCTGGAATAGTTAGTGGATATGCTGAAGAAGCCTCGTTTTGTTCTTCTGCAGGTTTGTCAGTTGACGTACCTTTATCTTCTTCTTTTGCTTCGTCTTTTGAACCGCAAGCAGCTAAAACTAATAGCATCATCGCCATTAATACTGTTAGTAATTTCCATTTTTTCATTTTAAAAATTCTCCTTTAAAATATATTTTATAGTTAAATGGATGGTTAAACCATCTGTTACTATTTCTAAGAATTAAAATAAACACAAATTCGGCAGCCATCCTGCTCTTGAACAGGGATATCCATATCATAGATTTCCTTCAATGCGTCCGAGTTAATAATATCGTTGGTAGAACCGTTTTTCACAACACGGCCATCTTTTAATGCAACAATATTATCTGAGTATACTGATGCAAAATTAATGTCATGGAGTACAATTACAACTGTTTTCCCTAACTCATCCACTAGCTTACGTAAAATCTTCATAATCTGAACAGAATGTTTCATATCTAAATTATTCAACGGCTCGTCCAGTAAGATGTATTCTGTATCCTGAGCAATAACCATTGCAATAAAAGCCCGCTGACGTTGACCGCCTGATAATTCATCTAAGTAATTATGTTGAATATCTTCTAAATTCATATATTGAATAGCTTCATCCACTTTTTCTTCATCTTCGGGTTTTAAATTTCCTTTTGAATAAGGGAAACGACCAAAGGATACAAGCTCACGAATCGTTAAGCGGACATTCATAAAGTTAGACTGTTTTAATATGGATACGCGCTTAGCGAAATCATCTGATTTCCAGCGTCTTACATCTGCTTTGTCGAGTAGTACTTCACCAGTATCTGCATTCAGCAAACGGCTCACCATTGAAAGTAGCGTGGACTTTCCTGCACCATTGGGTCCAATAAAAGACGTTATTTTCCCTGAAACAATGTCAACACTTACATCTTGAACGACAGGTTTTTTCCCGAAAAACTTCGTAATTTCTTTGACTTGTATCATCCTGCTGACCTACTTTCTCTTAATAATAAGTAGATGAAGTATACTCCACCCACAAAATTAATAATGACGCTTAGTGTAGTACTGAAAGTGAATACTCGTTCAACCATCCACTGCCCACCGATTAAAGCAATAATACTCATTACACAAGAACCAGCAATTAAGACGGAGTGCTTGTATGTTTTAAAATACTGATACGATAAATTCGCAACGATTAATCCAAAGAATGTAATTGGCCCAACTAGCGCTGTCGAAACAGAAATCAAGATAGAAGCTAAAATTAACATGCGTTGTACCAGCTTATCATATGGTACACCTAAATTAATTGCTGTATCTCGTCCTAAAGACATGACATCTAATTGATTCATATGACGCCAACCATATATAAATGTTAGTAAAATGATTACACCAGCAAGCCAAACTAAATCTGAATTAACATTGTTAAAACTTGCAAACATTTTACTTTGTAAGCCTAAAAATTCATTAGGATCAATCAATACTTGGAAGAATGTTGTGATACTTCCTAAGAACGTACCGACAATCATACCAACAAGGAGTAAGAAATATATTGGTCGCTTTCCTTCTTTAAACAAAACTCTATAAAAAATTAAAGCGAAAACAATCATTGATACAATAGCAAGGGTAAAATTATAGTAAATATTGATAACTAAAATAGATGTAGAGCCAAAGAAAAAGTAGATGCATGTTTGAATCAACATATACAAAGCATCTAATCCCATAACACTTGGCGTTAAAATTCGATTATGGGTAATGGTTTGGAAAACCACTGTTGAATAGGCAATAGCTATACCCGTTAGCCCCATCGCTATAACTTTTATGACACGTCTCGGGAAGGCATAGTGATAATTCCCATTTAACTCCCAAAATAGATACAATAAGATAGCTATCACGGCAAGACCCAGTAAAATGAACATTCTTGTACGATTACGCATATGCTCTCCCCCTAAACAACATGACTAGGAAGATGGCACTTCCAATTACACCAACAGTCATACTAATTGGTATCTCATAAGGGAAAATCAGTACGCGTCCTAAAATATCGCAGAATAATAAGAATGACATACCAAGTAATGCTGTATGCGGCAATGTTTTTGCCAAATTATCACCTTTAAACAGTGAAATAATATTCGGTATGATCAAGCCAAGGAACGGAATGACACCGACTGTTAGCACCACTGTTGTGGAGATAAGAGCCACCAATACTAAGCCTAAATTCACCACAAGCTTATAGGATAGACCAAGATTTTTAGCAAAATCCTCACCCATACCAGCTACTGTAAAACGATTGGCATAAATATAAGCTAAAATAAGTACTGGTACACTTATGTATAACAGTTCATAACGGCCTTTCATGATTAATGAGAAATCTCCTTGTAACCATGCAGAAATGTTTTGGATAATATTTGCCTTATAAGCAAAGAACGTTGTTACGGAAGACAGGATATTACCATACATTAAGCCAATAAGCGGTATAAAAATCGCATCTTTAAACTTAATTCGATTTAATATTTGCATAAATAATAATGTGCCGGCTAAAGCAAATATGAAAGCGAAGGAAATTTTTTGGAAATACGTGACATTCGAGAAAAACATCATGGAAATCAATACACCCAGTCGAGTGGCATCTAAAGTACCTGCTGTCGTTGGTGATACGAACTTATTCCTACTTAAGCTTTGCATAATTAAACCAGCAATACTCATACCTGCACCTGCTAGCAAAATAGCAACAAGTCTAGGTACACGACTAATTAAAAATAGTCTAGTTTCTTCTGATTGGAAGTCTAATAGATCACTTGGTTTAATATCTACTACTCCGATAAATAGCGATACTATAGACAACACAACAGTTGCTGTTAAAAGATATCTTATTTTCATAGTAATCCCCGGTAGATTTCAATTTTGTGTGTAATGAATGTGTAGTGAAAATGATTATCATTACTCACGATTTCCATTATAGTCATGTTTTCATTCTCAGTCAACCTGTAAATGAGAATTATTCTCGGTTTATTTTAAAGGAACTAGAAAACGTGTCTAATTAATGAAATATTAGTATTTTCGGCAAATTTTATCCCTTAAATAATTCACTATTTCTACAATTTTTTTATCCAAACAAAATGGTAATTGAGAACACCCGCGCGTCTCAATTACCATTTTTATTTGTTATATGATTCGTCTCACTTTTCTAAACCATGCTGAAATAATGAATAGAATTAATACCAACCCTACGTATCCCATTACTGCATAGAGCTTAGCTACAAGCGTCGTAAATCCTGCTAGACTTGCTAAAAAGCCTAAAACTCCTATAAAAATAACCGCTACTTTAAAGCTAGGTCTATCAGGCTTAAAGAATCTTACCATAAATGAATAGAGCATCCCTACTGCCGTATTATAAATCATCCCTAATAGAGAGAAAGTCATTAATAGCCCAACTAATGGATGAATTTCATTTGCTAATGCTAGCATAGGAATATCTAGTCCTATAACAACGTTCATTTTTGCAAGAAGAGAAAAATTAATAAGCAGAATTAAAGCGCCTAAAAGAATTCCGCCAATAATGCCCCCCATTCCAGCTATTTTATCATTACGCACCGAGCCGCACATCACCGTTAATAATGAGAAACTTACTCCAATATTAAATGACATATATAACAAAGCAGTCACCCACCAGCTTTTCGAGCTTATTTGCGCCTGCTGGGCAATTACCGCTTGTTCGACAAAGGTAAGATCCATCGTTGCAATGGCATAGATAGCAATAATAGAAACAATCGCTAATAAGTACGGAGTTGCTAGTGCAATAATATTAATAATACTTTTAACATCCATCATCACGGTGGCTATAGTTAGCAGTATCATACATATACTCCCTAGCCAAATAGGTAGTCCAAACATTTGCTGCAATGTTGCACCCGCACCAGCAAACATAATAACAGCCACGCCAAATAAAAACAGTGATAATAAATAATCCAATACAAGACCAACAGCATTACCAGAAATCTGATAAATTAAATCCTTATGAGATGCAGTGCGTAGTCTTGAGCTAACCTGGGCTACACACATACCAACAATAGAGAAACCAACCATCGCTAATAGGGCACCATAAACCCCTTTAAAGCCATAGCTTGTAAAATAGAGGACAATTTCCTGTCCAGATGCAAATCCTGCACCAACGATAATTCCTACATAGGCACCGCCGATTTGCAAGCTTTTTTTCAATCAGTTCTCTCCTCGTTTTTTCCTTTATCGTAAATGATTTTATTGATAGATCTCTTTGCTAATCGTTAGCTTATCAATAAGAGCCCTATTAATTGTATAGCCAATGCCGATTTCTTGAGGTACATCAATGTATCCATTTTTGACGATGACTTCTGGATTAATAATATCCTCATACCAATAATGACTAGAGCCTGCAGTATCTCCAGGCAACATAAAATGGCTAAGCGAAGTTAAGGCAATATTATGTGCTCGTCCGATTCCTGCCTCTAACATCCCTCCACACCAAACGGGAATATGATTCTCCTTACAGAGATCATGAATCCGTTTCGCCTCTGTTAAACCGCCAACTCGTCCAATTTTAATATTGATTACACCACAGCTCCCTAGCTCAATTGCTTTACGAGCATCTTCAAACGATGTGATACTTTCATCTAAACAGATTGGTGTTTTTATGTTTTTTTGTAGGGTTGCATGGTCCACAATATCATCAGTAGCTAATGGCTGTTCGATCATTAATAAGTTGTAATCATCAAACTGCTGTAATATGGCGATATCACCCAACGTATAAGCTGAGTTCGCATCGACCATTAAAGGTAGATCCGGTAGCTCTGCACGGATTGCACGTACCACTTCTACATCATAGCCAGGCTTAATTTTCACTTTCACCCTTTTGTAGCCCTTTTCCATATGGCTTTTTATTACTTTTATTAATTGAGCTGTTGAAGCTTGAATACCTACGCTGACCCCAACTTCAATACGTTGTTTTTGCCCACCTAAAGCCTTTGCGAGTGATTGCTTTGTTTGCTGGGAATAAATATCCCATATTGCGCCTTCTATCGAAGCTTTCGCCATGCAATTTCTGCGAATAGGAGCAAACAATGTAGTCACCTCATCTGGATGCCCAACCTCTTTATGTAGCAAAATGGGTATTAGAAAATCTTTCAGCATATGCCATGTCGTCTTTAAAGTCTCCTCTGTATACCAAGGCGCTACAAAAGCTACCGTTTCTCCCCATCCAGTAATCCCAGATTCATCTTGCGCTTCTATTAATAACAGTTCCTTTTCATCAATTGTGCCAAAGCTTGTTGTAAATGGTGCTTTCATCGGCATTTTAATATGTCTTAACGTTATCTTTTCTATTTTCACAAACTTCACTCCCTATTATAATTATAAGGCTAATAAGGAGCGTCTGACTAACAGATAGCTATGGACATATTCCGGGTGCTTCTTGACGCGTACAATGGCATAGTCTTGATTGAATAACGTTGTTAAGATCTTTCTAATTTTATAGCGCCAGTCCTCAGCTAGCTTAGGACTTTCAACTTTCAATTTCTGCAAATATTGAGGAATGGGTAATAGATAGGCATCCTGATGAAAGGATTGCTCCATTTGAAATGTGTTATCTATGTCTAGGACAGGCAAGCCATCGACAGTTAGTGTCCACGGTACGATTTCATCTGCGATCTCTTCTAGTTCGTCAATGCTATCTGCCATTTGTTCACGCTCTATCCACCACTCTACAACTAGCCTATCTGATGGTAATCCTTCATTAAAGTCATCTTGAAGAGCGCCGTAATAATCATTTTCGTATTGATAACTCATAGCATTTAGCTTTAAAAATGCTAAATTTGCTAAACTCACCTCCAGAGGCTCAATTAACCAACGAACCAGCTGAAATCCATTTTCTTTTGCGTATTCTTGCTGAGCATGCTTTAATAACTCACCTACACCTTGTTCACGATATGCTTTATTTACACCAATCATGTGTGAATGTAAGTATATTTCTCTATCATGAGAACCTACAAAGCAATAGTTGAAGCCAATTAGCTTTTCTTCTAAATAAGCACCTAAAACTAATCCGCCATTTTGTACAACTGCTAGTAATTGGTGAGAGGGAATTGCTTGGCTTCCCCATATTTCAGCATTTAACTTTTGGACCTCTGCAATTTCTATAGGTGTCATTACTTTGCGAATATGCACTTGCTCTAACATTATGCTGACGCCTCCTTTGTATCCGTTGATTCCAATGCTAACAAGACTGCTCTCGTAAGAATCTCCACGCCAGTAACAAGTCTTGCTTGTTTAAACTTCATTTTAGGATGGTGTAACCCTGGTGATAACCCACATCCTAAGCCCAACATTGTTGTTTTTAAGTGTGGTCGTTTTACCGCATAATGATGAAAATCCTCTCCACCAGGTGTGTGTACCGGCTTTCTTAAATTTGATAATCCGGCAGCTTGTATAATTGCTTGTTCCATAATATATTGTGCACTCGTATCAACTTCTGCGGCTACAATATTGGCAACAGTACGTAATTCAATCTGCACCTTATGCAATAACTTAGAGGAATCAATAACACGTTTGACCCCTTGCGCTAAATCGTCCATAACATTATTTTGTTGGGCTCGAATATCAATCGTAAATGAGGCATTACCAGGTATAATATTGCCTGATTCTCCCCCTGCATGAAACTTTGTCATCTTCACCGAAACAGGTACCATTGGATCGGTATGAATGGTTCGTAAATCTTCAATGATGGTAGCCCCTACTTCGATTGCATTAATGCCAAGGTGTGGCCTTGCAGCATGTGCATCTTCCCCAATGATCTCCCCTTCAAGTAAACGAGAGGCACCATGATACAAGGCAGCACAGTATGTACCATCCTCTAGCTCATGGACTGGTCTTACATGAACTCCAAATAAATAGTCGAGCTCATCAATTACCCCTTCTTCTAAGACCGCTAATGCTCCAGTCCCTTTTTCTTCAGCCGGTTGGAAAATGACACGGATTGTACCATTAAATGATGGCTGTTGTTCTTTTAATAATAAGAGTGCACCAATAGCCATTGTCATATGTCCATCATGCCCACAGGAATGGTTGGCACGGAAATGGCCATCAACCTCCTGCCATAATGCGTCTATATCTGTTCGTAAACCTACTTTGGGACTACCATGGCCCACATCCACATAAAGACCTGTAGAATTTTTAAAACGAATTGGCGAAAACCCTTCTTCAGTTAATAGATCTACTATATAATTGGTTGTTTCTACCTCATGCCAGCTAATTTCTGGATTGGCGTGTAAATACGTGAAAATCTCCATTAATCTTGACCTCAAACGGTCCAATTCTTCTTTCATAACATCCAACCCCTTAAAATTTTCTTATAATTATGATTATTATAGCGAAAATAATCATCTTCTACATAGAAACTTATACCCATACTCAATAAAATTACTACTTAAGATAATATATTTCGCGCTAGACTTCATAAATAGACATTTATTTAGATAACAAAAAAAGATGTAAATACAGCCCATTATCCGGACTGTATTTACATCTTTAATTTAGTTAATACCTTTCATTGCCTTTGAAATAATTGGCGATAAAACTAACAATAATATACCAATGACAATTGAAAGCGATCCTAAGAAGCCAAAGTATGTGAATTCGCTTACAACTTCATAAACCTTTACTAACTGAGCATTAATTGCTTGTGCTGCAGCACTTGTTAAAAACCATAAAGACATTGTTTGTGCAGCAAATGCTTGTGGTGCCAATTTCGTCGTAGCAGATAAACCAACTGGTGATAATAATAATTCACCTACAACTACTAAGAAGAATGACAGTACTAACCACCAAGGACTAACTAATGTTTCTCCGCCAGATAAATGTGCTGGAATCATCATGACAAGGAATGATAAACCTGCAAAGAATAAGGCGTATGAAAACTTACGTGGCGTAGTTGGCTGCTTGTCTCCCCATTTAAGCCATAACATCGCAAATAATGGTGCCATTGTTATAACAAATAACGGGTTTAATGACTGGAACCACGAAGATTGAAGCTGAATGCTACCAATACTTAGTTGTGTACGTTCGTCTGCATACGTAGCCAGAATTGTTGCCCCTTGTTCTTGAATCGCCCAGAACATAACGGCTGACAAGAATAATGGAATATAGGCAAGAAGTCGAGATTTTTCATCTTTTGTTGTCTTTTTACTACGATACATAAAAATAAAGAAGGCTGTTGGAATTAATACTCCTAGAGCTGTAATAATTAAACTGAATACATTCATTGTTAAAGTACCCGTTTTAATACCAATAGCACCAAGAATAATAATCAGTAAAGCAACAATACCAAATTGCGCAAAGACTTTTTTACGTTCTTCAGGCTTTAATGGGTTATTAACTTGTAAACCCGCTAAGCCTAAGTATTTTTTCTCTGTCAATTTATAAACAATTAATCCAATGAACATCCCTAAACCGGCTAAACCAAAGCCTAAGTGGAAGCTATACTTTTGTCCAATTGTTCCGACAATAAATGGTGCAATGAATGCCCCCATATTAATACCCATATAGAAAATAGAGAAGCCTGCATCACGACGGCTATCTGTTTCAGCGTAAATATCCCCAACAATACTTGAAACGTTTGGTTTTAATAACCCAGTCCCCATTACGATAAATGCCATTGAAGCAAATAGCATCGCTACACCGCCAGGCAGTGCTAGCAATAAGTGACCAATCATAATTAACACGCCACCATAAAAAATAGTTCTACGTGTTCCTAATACTCGGTCAGCAATCCATCCACCTATAATACCTGACATATAAACGAGGGAACCATAAATGGCCATAATCGAGTTCGCTGTTCCGCGGTCTAGACCTAATCCACCCTGATTCAATTCGTAATACATAAAGAAGATGAGAATTGCTCGCATACCATAATACGAGAAACGTTCCCAAAATTCTGTGAAAAACAAAGTAAAGAGCCCTTTAGGGTGTCCAACAAAGCCATTTTGAGGGACAGATTTTACAACTTCATCTTTACTAGACATACAATACCCTCTCCCAATTAAAAATATTCTCTTAAAAAAACATTATTACCCTAAAATAAGGATTAAAAAACTGTGTTTCATCATACTAAAGTGTTTTTTTAACTTTAGCAAGAGTTTTAAAAAATGTTGAAAATTTATCATTTTTCTTTAAATTCTGACTGTTCATTTTGATAATTATTAAATCCTTTGATATATCTAAGTTTTCTCACACTTCCATAGTGCAAACTTGTTTTCTGAACATTAAATTATTCTAAAATATTTAAAATTCGGATTTATAACTTTTTATCCAAATTTAAACTATCTTTTCTAAAAATTATTAAAATACGTACATGCTGTTGTTCTAGATTCTATATTCCCCTTAATCACAAAAAGCATGCCAAAATCTTTTTGGCATGCTTCAGGTTATTTTTTCATTTTATTAATTTACAACGTATTGCTGATATTTTGCATAATCCGCTTCTTTAACTTCAAGCGATAATAAAGTACCGCCCTCTTCGTATGCTGTATTAGAAACAGAGGCATGTTCATTTAAATAAGAAACAATATTCCCTTGGTCATAAGGTATGAGCATTTCACATGTCACATAATGGGAGAAAATATGTTGACGAACTAATTGAATTAATTCTTCTAACCCTACCCCTTGTTTTGCTGAAACCCAAATATTATCCCCACTTACAACAGGGTAAGGCACTTGGGCAAGATCAGCTTTATTGTAAACATAGATGGTAGGGATACCTTCAACTCCTACCGCTTTTAACGTTTCATTTGTAACGTCCATCATAAAACCATGCTCTGAATTAGAAACATCTACGACATGTAATAAGAGATCTGCATCTCGTGCCTCTTCTAATGTGGAGCGGAACGCTTTTACTAAATGGTGAGGCAATTTGCTTACAAATCCAACTGTGTCCGTTAATAAAAATGTCTTTTTATCAGGTAGCTCTATCTGACGAACTGAGGTTTCAAGCGTAGCAAAAAGCATATCCTTCTCAAAGACTTGTTTATGCTCTTCTTGCCCTATCTCTGCCAACAACTGATTCATAATCGTTGACTTGCCAGCATTCGTATAGCCGACAATAGACACTACCGGAAGGGCATTTTTTCGACGCTGTTTCCGCTGCGTTTCTCGTTGATCTTTGACCTGCTCTAGATCCTTTTTGATTTTTGCTATTTGATCTTCAATTTTTCGACGATCCAATTCTAGCTTTGTTTCCCCAGCACCTCGGTTTTTAAAGCCACCACCTGTACCTCCACCTTGACGGCTTAAAGAGGCATGTAAGCCCACTAAGCGTGGGAGCATATATTGAAGCTGTGCTAGTTCTACCTGCATTTGTGCCTCCCGTGTTTTCGCACGGCGGCCAAAAATATCTAAAATAAGCATTGTTCGATCAATAACTTTTGTTGCTAGATCACGCTCTAAATTACGAATTTGCGACGGTGATAGCTCATCATTAAAAATAACGAGATTTGCTTGTGCTTCTTCATAGAAATTTTTGATTTCTTCTATTTTACCTGTACCAACATAATGGGAAGGTGTCACGCGCTCTAAATTTTGCGTAACTATCCCTACAACCTCCACATTGAGAGCCTCTGCTAAATTTTGAAGCTCTTCCATTGAATAATCAAAGTGCGCATCATTCCGTAAATTTACGCCAACGAGAATGGCCTTTTCAATTAATACATCAACTTCCTTAATTCTATCCATTAGAAACCTCCCACCAAAGCCTCGGTGACCCTACGACAAATTTTCTTCATCTTACCATAAATTACACCTGTCCGTATGTTCGGAACGTTATGAAAAACGTTTCAAAAAATGCGCCTCTTAGAAAAGGCGCATTTCCTTTATTTTCTTTCTTCTTTTAATAATACTTCCGAACGGTTAAACTCTTCTTCAATTTCTTCATTATGTCTATACGTCAATAGACTAACAATAACCGCAACGATTAAACATACGAAGAAGCCTGGCACAATTTCATATAGGGCACTTGATAATGATTCAACTTTCCCCCAAATAAATGCTGTTGCAGCACCCGTTACCATTCCACTTAAAGCTCCGTAATTTGTTAACTTTCTCCAATATAAAGAAAGTAAAATGACTGGCCCAAATGCTGCACCGAATCCTGCCCATGCAAAACCAACTAAACTTAAAATCGAGCTATCTGGATTCCAGGCTAAAATTGCTGCAATAATCGCAACAACTAAAACAGCCATACGCCCTACAAAAACATAATGTTTATCAGTTGCTGTTTTGTTAAACAATGCTTTATAAATATCCTCTACAAGTGCCGAAGAGGTAACGATTAATTGCGATGAAATGGTACTCATAACAGCAGCTAAAATGGCCGCTAGCATAATTCCAGCTATAAATGGATGGAATAAAATTTGTCCAAGTACAATAAACACTGTTTCAGCGTCTTTTAGCTCACCTGCATTTTGTTCATAATAAGCTACCCCTACTAATGCTGTCCCAATGGCGCCAAATAAACTTAACATCATCCAGCCAATACCAATACGACGAGCCTGCTTTGTTTCCTTTACAGAGCTGATGGCCATAAAGCGCACAATAATATGTGGCTGCCCAAAATAGCCTAATCCCCAGGCAAGCGAGGAAATAATACCGGCTGCTGTTGCAGTGGCCGGTAACATGTTTAGAAGATCTGGGCTAACTGCTTTAATAGAAGTAATTGTATCCCCTATCCCACCTGTTACAAAAAGACCGAATAGTGGTACAGAAATAAGTGCTATAAACATGATAAGTCCTTGTAAAAAATCGGTATAACTTACTGCTAAAAATCCACCGAACAATGTATAGGCTACTACTACTGCCGAAACAATTAACAAACCTGTATGATAATCATAACCAAATGAGCTATCGAAAAATTTGCCCCCTGCTACCATCCCGGAAGAAACATAAAATGTGAAAAATAATAAAATAATGATACCTGAAGCAATTCTGATTAACTTCGTATGATCGCGTAATCGATTGTCCAAATAACTCGGTATTGTAATGGAATCATTGGTAACCTGTGTATAAACGCGTAGCCGTGGTGCTACTAATAACCAGTTTAAATAAGCACCTACTGTTAACCCAATGGCAATCCAAGCCTCAACAAGACCTGATAAAAAAATAGCACCGGGTAAGCCCATTAAAAGCCAGCCAGACATATCCGCCGCACCTGCACTTAGAGCCGTTACAGCCGGACCTAAGGAACGACCACCAAGCATATAGTCTGTTAAATTGGATGTTTTAACGAATGCATACCAGCCTATCGCTAGCATGGCGACCATATAAATAATAATTGCTAATAATTGATACATATTATCTGACATACTTTTTCCTCCTATTCAGTCTTTAGTATCACCAATTCATAAAGAAATACTATACATAAAGATACCATGAACATACAATTCTACCTATAATTACTCAGAATTTTTGTGAAAATTTTTTCAAAAACATTGTTCGTTATAAAGTGTGTTAAACTAGTGCCATCTATTACACAATAAAGTAGGCGAAAATGTATGACATTTGAAGAAATGAAAGCTCATCTCATAAAAAGAATTTTACAGCAACAGCTAGTTACTGCGACAATCAGTCAACCTCGCATGAAATCTAATGAAGTTAAACGCATTAAGTTGAAGCCTTTAATGTTAAAGAACAGTTATCATATACAAATTGAATACCAATATGAACGAATTTTAAAACATGAAAATATTCAATTGACCGAATTTCCCGCTAAGCTGGAGACTATATTCGAAGATTATCGCCAAGCCCATGTTGATTTTATTGATGAAAAAGTACAAGTCCAATTATCCAAAAAGAATAAAGTACTTTGGAAATCCGATCAATCCAGTACACCTAAGCAAGTTAATTTGGCACATAATCGCAAAAAAAATTACCTACTTTCGGATGATCAACCTTACCCGTTTTTAATCCGGCTTGGCGTGCAAACAGAGGATGGAAAAGTTAAAAAACAAAAATACGATAAATTTAAGCAAATTAATCGCTTTATTGAATTTATTGACGATGCTTTATCCTACTTACCAAAAAATCGGCAAGTTCGTATTTTAGATTTTGGATCAGGCAAATCGTATTTAACGTTTGCGTTGTATCATTATTTAAAAATCGAAAAAGGTCTAGATATACGTGTAACAGGCTTGGATTTGAAAAAGGAAGTTATTGAAGAGTGTTCAAGAATAGCACAGGATCTAGGCTATGACCAGCTTGAATTTCTTGTAGGAGATATTAATGATTATAATGAGGAATCCGCTGTAGACATGGTCGTAACGCTGCATGCGTGCGATGTTGCTACAGATATGGCTTTAGCCCGTGCCGTGAAATGGGGCGCAAGCGTTATATTAAGTGTTCCTTGTTGCCAACATGAATTAAATCGTCAACTAAATACCCCTTCATTGGACATTATGTTACAACACGGTCTTATCAGAGAGCGTTTCGCCGCCCTTGCTACTGATTCTATTCGGGCTGAAATCTTGTCACTTGTTGGCTATGAAGCACAGCTTCTTGAATTTATTGATATGGAAAATACGCCTAAAAATATTTTAATCCGAGCATACCGAACAGGAAAAAAAGCAAATGTAGAGCAACGTGCCAACTATGATGCTTTCTTAAATTTATTACATGCAACACCATTTTTACAAACGGAGTTAAAAGAGTATTTATAACATACAAAAAGGCAAGCCGACTATAGACCAGCTCGAAAATTTCGAGTGTGGCTATAGTCTTTTTTCTTTTACAAAGCTGTCGCTTTTCATGATGGATGGACGCTTTCCATGTCAGTGTCAGGGTGGAGCGAGAATATTCACTCCGTTCATGCTTACGTTTGAACAGCCTACCAGCAGCCAGCATATCTGGTGTAGTCATTCACCATGAACAAAAACCATCCAGAGTGAAAACTTCTCGATGGTTTTGTCTACAGTCTAAGGCAAGCCAAATTATTATAGCTCTTGTCGTAAAGCATGGATGACATCAATTTTCGTCGCCTTACGAGCAGGACGATAACCTGAGATCATTGCTACTCCAATACTAATACCTGCTGCAATAACGACTAGCTGCCAAGGAATAAGAGAGAATGTAATATCATTTGTAGCAAATGCATCTTCTCCCGTGGCTGCTTTTAAAATTAACGGTAGCACTGCATTTGCCGCAAAACTAATGGCATATGAAATGATAACCGCAATGAAGGTACCTAAAAGCCCAATAAATGTACTTTCCATTAAAAATAAACGTTGGATCAGTTTTGGACTCGCACCGATCGCTTTTAATACACCTATTTCACGAGTTCGCTCTGTCACCGCCATTGTCATCGTATTGAAAATACCGATGGAAGCAATGAGCACCGCAATCGTACCAACAAAAATCAAACCGATTTTTAATACTAAGAAAAATACATTCATTTGATCTAATTGCTCCGTCACGGAATAGACACTGTAGCCATTATCTTTTAGTTTTTCTAAAATTGGCTTCACGTTTTCCAATGTATCAGCAAAAATATTGAATTCTGAGTAAAACAATTCCTCCTCGGTTGTATCTCCAAGAGCGGAAAAATTCTCAACTAATGCTGGCTTTTGCGCTATGTCCATATGAATAGTATTATCAATCATCCAATCATACGACGGTTTCTCCATGACACCAACAATTGTATAGGTCATTTTTTCTGATTCCTCATTGTTACCAGTGTTAGGCAAGAGTGATATGTTAATGCTCTGTCCAATTAATGATTTTTTATAGCCTTCATCGCTTCCATTATAATAGGTACCATCTGCCTCAGCCTTTTTGCTTTTTTCTTTAATCACATTGCGATCGGCCTCATTTAATAATGTTTGTGCAAAATGATAACCGACCACTATTTCATTTGGCTTTGATGGATAAACACCTTCTGCAAGCTTGCCATTCACCTGCTCAAAATCCTTCATATCGTTCAAAATTAAACTAGAAGTTGAATCACGATCACCTAAGAAGGAATGTGCAGAGGCATTCATGCCCACCGTTTCAAGTACTGTTTCCACATGATCTATCTTTTTAATTTCTTGGACCTGATCCTCTGTAAATTGCTTATCTCCATACACTTGAATTTTCGTAACTGTTTCATTTGAAAGAATTTCATTACGTAGAGATTCCTGTAATCCAAAACCTACGGATGCTAGTACGATAAGGAAAGCACAGCCCATCGTTGCAGCTAGAACCGTCATAAAAACACGTAATTTATTTTTCTTGATATGCTGCGTGACAAAATCTATTTGGTCTTTAAATAACATCTTAAGCTTCCTCCTTTACCAGTTCGCCATCATACATACGGAAGCGTCTATGTGCGATTGTCGCCACTTCTTCATCATGAGTAATAATGACAAAGGTTAACCCAAACTCTCGGTTTAAACTTTGAATAAGCATCAAAATATCTTGCTCTGTTTCTGAATCCAAACTTCCTGTTGGCTCATCTGCCAGTAATACAGGAGGATTCGTGATGAGCGCTCTTGCAATACTGACACGCTGTTGCTGCCCACCTGATAATTCATTTGGATAATGATCGGCGACTTCTGTTAGACCAACCTTGTCCATTATTTTTTTCACTTTTTCTTTTCTCATTGCTTTGCGCAATCCTTGTAGCTTCAAGGGTAACTCAATATTTTCGAATGCCGTCAAGCCAGGCATTAGTTGAAAGTTTTGAAAGATAAAACCGAATTGTCTCAAGCGAAATGCGGCGCTTTCTGTTTCATTTAGTTGTGCTGTTTCTTTACCATTCACTTTAATAGAACCCTGCTCAACCTTCATAAATCCAGCTAAAACTTGTAATAAAGTTGACTTTCCAGAGCCACTTTTTCCGACAATTGCTACAATCTCTCCTTTATTGACCTCAAAGTTCACGCCTTTTAAAACGGGAACCTGCTTTTCTTTCCCCTTTTTTCCAATTAAAAATGTATGTTGTAAGTTTTCAACTTGAATCATTTGTTAATAAACACTCCTTTCTCACTCATTTCCCATTGTAGAAAACAATTCTTAATAAAGAGGAAGGATAAAAATGAAGATATTCTTAAGAATAAGGAGAGACACCTACTAAAACAAATTGAATTTACATTCCCTTTACAATTCAAGTATTATTTTCACTGATTTTCATTGTAAATCACACACAAATCTGTGCTAAACACGTCTGAATATCAGTAAAAAACCTAATTACAAAGGATTTATCTGTACTATTAATAACAATGACAGTTTAATCTCCCTTTATTTTGTGAACGAATTGTATATTACAGCAATGTAAATTTTTATGTCGAATATAAAATTTTTATGTAGATAAATTAAAGATTTTGTTATGATAGTAAAGTTTAGAGGTCGATTAATTTATTTATATCCAGGAGGATTCGATTTACATGCTTAACTCAAAAAAACAAGACCCTTTCTTTATTGCATTGCATAAAATTGCTGAAAATATGAGAGAGGCTGTGCATTACGCAAATGATTTTCGTATTAACAGTGTAGCTGACCTAAAAGAGATTAGCATTACAATGAAAAATTACGAAACTGCTGGCGATAAGCTCATTCACGAACTGATCGTAATGCTAAACAAATCATTTATGACACCTATTGAGCGTGAAGATATTTTAGAGTTTGCCATTCGTATGGATGATATACTAGATGGTACAGAACATTGTATTGCCCATTTTGAAATGTTTTCACTCACAGAAATTGATGAATCCATGCGCACTTTCCTAGGCTATATTTCTAAAAGTGTGGATGAAATTGTCAAAGCAACTGAAGAGTTAAAGAAAAAGAATCTAATTGGTATGCGCCCTCACGCTATTCTAATTAAAGACTATGAACGTGAATGTGATGAAGTACAACGTTCTTCCATTAAACAACTGTTTTTAAACGAAAAAGATCCGATTCGCCTCATTAAATTTAAAGATATATATGAACAACTTGAAGATATCGCTGATCATTGTCAAAACGTAGCTAATACTATGGAAACAATTATCATGCGTAACGCATAATTAGGAGATGGGCACTTTACAATGAATACAATCATTATACTAACCGTACTGGTCGTCATCTTTGCCCTAACATTTGACTTTATCAACGGCTTCCATGATACTGCAAATGCTATTGCAACTTCGGTTTCCACTCGAGCATTGCCACCTCGTGTAGCGATCATCATGGCCGCAACCATGAACTTTATCGGCGCTATCACTTTTGTAGGGGTTGCTAAAGCTTTAACAAAAGACATTGTAGATCCATTTTCTTTAAATGCCTTTGAAGGAGACACAACCGGCTCAGTCGTTATTTTGGCCGCACTAATTTCAGCTATTATTTGGAATTTACTTACATGGTATTTCGGTATTCCATCAAGTTCTTCCCACACATTGATTGGCTCTATCGCAGGTGCTGCTGTCGCATCTGCTGGCTTCGATGTATTAAACTATGGCGGCTTTACTAAAATCCTTATGGCGTTAGTGTTTTCTCCAATACTGGCTATTTGTGCTGGTTTTATTATGATGACACTATTTAAATTATGGTTTAAAAACCTTAACTTATATCGCACTAATAAAGGTTTCCGTACGATGCAAATTTTCACCGCAGCCATTCAATCGTTCACACATGGTACGAACGATGCGCAAAAAGCAATGGGGATTATGACAATGGCTTTAATCGCTGGAGGATTGCATAGCGGTGATGAAATACCTTTCTGGGTACGTGCTGCTGCTGCCACAGCTATGGGTCTAGGTACATCTATTGGTGGTTATAAAATTATTAAAACCGTTGGCGGTAAGATTATGAAAATTCGTCCTGTTAATGGGGTAGCGGCAGACTTAGCGTCAGCAACAGTTATTTTTGGTGCGACATTAATCCATCTACCTGTATCTACAACACATGTTATTTCTTCATCGATTATGGGTGTTGGTTCTGCACAGCGTGTACGTGGCGTTAACTGGGGAATGGCCCGCAAGATTGTTACTACTTGGGTTATTACAATGCCTATTTCAGCTGTAATGGCATCCGTTATTTATTTCGTCCTATCATTATTCTTTTAATAACAAGGCTCCTGTCTAATAAATGGACAGGAGTCTTTAGTTTGTCACACGACAAAATGTGACACATCCTTTAAACTAATTGAAAAGGGGGATACATAAACAACTATGAAAACTTTTTCAACTTTTATTACCACACATGCAAAAGCAATCGTAGTCCTGTGGATTATTATTTTTCTAGCCATGGCTTATTTTGCTTTACAGCTTCCCGGTAAACTTCAAGGGGATGGCTTTTTTGTTGAAGCGGATCATAACTATGTCACAAAAGAGCTAGCAAAAACATTCGATATACCAACCAATACAATCTTGGTTGTGTTCGATCCAGCTCAGGATAAGAAAATTGAAGAAACTTTAAATAAACTCGATCACATAAAGGAAATACATTCCATCCAGTCACCTTTAGAGGATGCTTCTTTACGTAAAGATGGGATTGCCTATGCTATGGTCCATTTAAAAAACGATGCTGAAAACCTTTCTGAAATCGTTGAGGATGTCCGTTCATTAATTGAAGAAGACGGCGTTCATATTACGGGTGGACCAGTTATTTCTGCTGACATTAATACAGCCAGCCAAAAGGATTTAGCATCTGCTGAGGCCATTGGGTTACCTATCACCATTATCGTTCTATTATTGGCTTTTGGTACGGTTATTGCTTCTATTTTGCCAATTATCATTGGGGTTGTTACAGTTGTAACCGCCTTTGGTATTATGACATTACTTAGCGGTAGCGTGAATCTCTCCATTTTCGTTTTAAATATTGTTCCAATGCTTGGTCTTGCTTTAAGTATTGATTTCGCACTATTGCTCATTAATCGTTACCGTGAAGAGCGTGCCCACACATCCATTGCACAAGCTATTCAAACTGCCATCCAGACAGCAGGACGCTCCATCATCTTTTCTGCAGTATGTGTCATGATTGGTTTAGGTGCCATGATCGTCATTGATGTTGAAATATTCCATAATATCGCTCTAGGAGGCACCATAGTAGTTCTATTAGCTGTTCTTTCCGGCTTAACCTTACTCCCTGCGACGATGATGCTGTTAGGCGACCGACTCAATAAATGGCGTCTACTACGTGTTAAACCAGGAGGCGCAAATCGTTGGCGGAGCTTTGCAGGTTTTGTCATGAAACATCCAGTAGCAATCGTAATTGCTGCATTATTATTACTTGGTATCGGAATGCTCCCATTAAAGGACATCCAATTAACAATTCCTCAGGTAGATTCCCTACCGACAAAATATGATGCACGTGTAGCGTACGATAAATTAGATGAAACGTTTGGACTCGGTGAAACATCTACTTTATATTTGTTAGCTGAACGTAAAGAAGGCTGGGAGGATGCTGAAGCTAGAGAGCTGATTTACACTATTCAAGAAAAGTTATTAAAAGATCCACTTGTTACTAATGTTTCAACTATCTATACTGCCGCAAACATTTCAACACCTAAGGAACTCTCTGCTTCTTTAGCAATTCCACAGGTGGCGGAGCAATTAAAACCGGTTATTCAAACCTTTTCAAAAGATACAAGGCTATTCATCCCAATTACCATTGATGCAGCTGGTTCTTCCACTACTGCCCAAAAATTTGCACGAACTTGGATGGATAAAGATTTAGGTGTACACTTTGCACTTGGAGGACCCGCAAAATTTAACCAAGAGATATTTGATGAGATCGCTAATAAAATTGTTTTAGCGATAGCCATAATCATCGTGTCCACTTTCTTTATTTTAATGCTGGCATTCCGTTCAGTATTAATTCCGTTAAAGGCCATTATTATGAACATTATTGGGCTTTCCTCTGCCTTCGGAATACTCGTCTATATTTTCCAATACGGACATTTTGGCATTGAGGCAGGATCGATTGTATTGATTATCCCAGTTATTGTTTTCTGTCTTGTTTTTGGCTTAAGTATGGACTACGAAGTCTTTTTAATTTCTCGTATCCAAGAGGAATATTTAAAAGGCGCCAACAATACACACGCTACAATAGAGGGACTGACATCCACAAGTCGGATTATTACTTCAGCAGCGCTCATTATGATTGTTATTACAGGAGCGTTTGCCTTCACAGATGTCATGCCTGTGAAACAAATTGGTGTTGGTATAGCCATTGCTGTTGCTATTGATGCCACAATCATTCGTCTTATGCTAGTACCAAGTCTCATGAAACTATTTGGTGATTGGAACTGGTGGCTTCCTTTCGCAAAGAAAAATAAATAATAAAAAATCCGCCTCCTTGTTCAAGGAAGCGGATTTTTTCTCTATGCATAAATACTGTTATACCACTCTTTTGCTGCGTGAACTTCAGGAATCGTTAGCTGATGTCCGAAATCAAACCAGTTCGTCGTCACAGTCGCACCCGCCGAACTTAAAAGTGCTTCTAAATCCTCTGATTCTTGTGCTGTACACATCGGATCATTTGTACCTGCACCTATAAAAACAGGGATAGCAGATAGCTTAGGTAGCTCTATCCCTCGTCTCGGCACCATTGGATGATGTAATATAGCCCCTGCTAAAACGTCCTCGTAATGGAATAATAAGCTAGCCGCAATATTAGCACCATTTGAATAACCGATAGCTACAATTCGTTGACGATCAAAGCCATATTGCTGTGACGCCTCGTTCAAAAATTCATTCAGTTCCTTTGTACGAATGATTAAATCCTCTATATCAAAGACACCTTCCGCTAGTCGACGGAAAAACCTTGGCATTCCATGTTCTAGTACATTGCCTCGTACACTTAATATATTGGCTGTATCATCAATTTCCTTGGCAAGTCCAATTAAGCTTTCTTCATTACCACCCGTGCCATGCAACAACAATAGAGTTGGTTTTGCTTCGTCTGTACCTTTATAAAAAATGTGTTTCATTGACAGTCCACCTCTCGATTATCTTGAATTCGAGATAATTGTAGCCTGTGGCAAAATTAAATTCAAGCTCTTTGACTTATTAATTTCGCGATTTTCACGATTTGGTTGTTCCTCATGGTTTTTATAAAAATTAGTTATAGTAAAAACTGATAGTAAACACGCCACAATCACAACAACAATAACAATTCCCACTAGTTTTTTCCCGTTCATTTTATGATAATCCCCCGTATTTATTATTTCTTTTTACGAAAGCCTTCTTCTAGCAAATATTCTTTTGCTGCATCATACGTACCAAACGCCTCTTCAAGATTTTCCCCATGGTAGACATTCCAAGAACGTTGTTCAAATACTAGCTGTAATTGATCACCCTCTCGACTATGCCAAATCTCGATAATCGGGTCTTCCGTCTCTACCTCTTCAGATAGATATTGAATAGCATCCGCAATAATCTCACGAAGTTGTTGCTCATCATAATCACGGATATTTACTAATCCTTTATTAGCCTCTTGCTCATAGCGCAATAAATCTCCAACAAAGATAAAGCCATTGCCATTCGGATGTAGCTTTTCAACTACAATTGTCTTTTCATAAAGACTGTCCATAAAGTGATAATTTAAGCGTTTTAATGATATTTCCTTTTTCGTTAGTTCAGAAAATGATTCAATAATTGCTTGTTTTTGTTCAAATGTTAGCATATAAAAAATGCTCCTTTTCTTTACAATCTATCTAACAGTATAACTTATTTTTTCCTGTTATATTGTGTACATTCTCATCATTTTTACAAAGAAAATAGGATAAGCTATCTTCTAGCTTATCCTACCCAAATTAGGATGTTTGATTAAATATTTTCTCACGCGCAAATTTGATCACATGTGCAACATATAATTCACGATAAGGAACAAATTGTGCCGTTCCAACTGGTCTGACAATTTTCACTCGTTGACCATCAGGGAAGTATTCGTATCCTTCAATATTCAGTGTTGTCGTTTCTCCCAAGAAGAAAGCTTCGGCCTCATTCAGTCTTGCTCTTACTACACCTGATACTTCCTCATATTGTAAAGCAAAGGAATTCCAATCATGCTCGAAAGGATATATGTAGACATGGCAAAATTCATTATCAATCATATTTTCAGAAACGATACTACAAGAGGTCATGCCCATTTTGACAACATCTCGGACATCTATTTGGAGCCCTAATTCTTCTTTTACTTCTCGTATACCTGATTCCACTGTTTCAACAGCTAATAGATGGCCTGCTGCTGTAATATCAAGTAAACCTGGATAATCCTTTTTCTGTGAGCTTCGTACTTGAAAATAAATATAGTCCTCATTGACAAGCCAGCAATGAAATGTCTCATGCCAAAGCCCTTTTTCATGTACTTCCGACCGTGTAGCTGTCCCAATTTCCTCATGCTGTTCATTAAATACCTTTACAATTTCTTGTTCCATCGTTTCGACTCCTATACTGATTTCGTCGCTTTTTTCTTTATTGCATTACGTTGATCATAAATATTGGATACGATAACTTTCAATACTGCATAAAATGGTACAGCGATAATAATTCCTATAAAGCCTGCAATATTACCTGCTGCTAGAATAATTGTAATAACAGTTAGTGGATGGATATCGAGCGATTTCCCCATCACGTTAGGTGTAATAAAGTTGCTATCAATTTGTTGAGCAACTAGCGTCACAACGGATACCCAAACAACTAAAATAGGATCCTGAATAACCGCTACGATTAGGGCTGGTGTAAATGCGATCCAAGGCCCAATAAATGGAATCATATTCATAAAGAATGCAAAGATTACTAATAGTAACGAATATTCTAATCCAATAATTAAGTAGCCCACATACATAATAAGCGCTAATAAAAAACTAATTTGCAATTGGCCCTGAATATAACTACGTAAAACATCATCAATTTCACTTAATGTTTTCTTAACCCATTGCTGACGTTCGCCACTGAAATATTTATAAATAGATGGTGCAAATTTCTCATGATCCTTCAACATAAAAATAAAGAAGAATGGAATTAAAACAGCTAGTAATGATACAGACACAATGGATTGTAAAAAGGAAATAAACCCTTTACTCGCCACCATTGCAACATCTTGCACAGAGTTCGCCATTTTTTCAATTACATCATTTACCTGCTGTGGGAAGTTATCTTTATTGAGCAGTACATAGTCTGTTAATTGCTGAATACTCGTACTAATACTTGAACTAATCATAGGGGCATTCTTCACTAATTTATTGACCTGCTCGGCAATCGGGTTCCCAATAATCCAGCCAAAAACCCCTGCAATTCCTATGAGACCGAACACAATCGTCAATATGCTTGCCCATCTAGGGAATTTACGCTTTTCTAAAAATCTCTGAATCGGTTCAGTTACATAATAAAAGACACCCCCAAGTAGTAAAGGGATAAAAATGGCTTTTAATATGATAACTAGTGGTGAAAAAATCCAATGAATTTCTATAAAATATTTAATTATTAATAGTGTAAGTAGTATCCCTACACCTACTTGAAACCAAACCTTCCTCGTCACTTTCATTCACTTCCTTTTATCGCCGTTACTCATGATACTACTGATATATTAACCATTTCGCAAGTATCCTAGTATGTTTTGACTCAATCAATTTTTTCAGTGCGAATTTACTACCACATTTTCGCGTTTACTTAAAAAGCTCCCTTCCAGCAAACTAAAAAATTCGCTCACTTCCACTATACTAGTCGTGGAAGTGTAGCGAATTTCAGTATTTGTTATAGCGAGGAATCGTCTACAGAATTTAAGTATGCCTCAATCTCACCAATAACTGATTCGACACAGCCATCTTCAAATGGTGAAATTAAGCCTGCTTCTTTTACAAGCTTTGTAAATGACATGGAGCCACCTAAACCACATAGATGAATATAGTCTTTCCAAGCCGCCTCAAAGTCTTCACGTGAACGCTTCCAGAATTGGAAGGCACAAATTTGGGCTAGCGTGTAATCAATATAGTAGAACGGACTAGCATAAATGTGACCCTGACGTTGCCAAATTCCACCTGCTTCAAGGTAGCTATTGTGATCATAGTCACGATGTGGTAAATATGTTTCCTCAATTTTCTTCCATGCTGCCTTACGCTCAGCTGGTGTCATTGTAGGATTTTCATAAATAACATGTTGGAATTCATCAACTGCAACACCATATGGTAAGAATAAAAGACCACTACTTAAATGTGTAAATTTATATTTTTCTGTATCTTCTTTAAAGAATAGCTCCATCCATGGCCATGTGAAAAACTCCATACTCATCGAGTGGATTTCACAAGATTCGTAAGTTGGCCATAAGTATTCAGGAATGCCGATGTTACGGCTTGAATAAACTTGGAAGGCATGTCCAGCTTCATGTGTTAACACATCGATGTCACCTGAAGTACCGTTAAAGTTCGAGAAAATGTACGGAGAATGATAGTTTTCAATAAATGTACAATACCCGCCACTTTCTTTTCCTTTCTTCGCCACTAGGTCCATAAGGTCATGATCGATCATGAAATTGAAAAACTCTCCCGTTTCAGGTGATAGCTCCTCATACATCTTTTTACCATTCGCCACAATCCATTCTGGATCACCCTTTGGCGTCGCATTGCCTGATAAAAAGTTCAGTGCTTCATCATAGAATTTTAAATCGTCAATCCCAATACGCTTCGCCTGACGCTCATACAGCTTTGTCGCTACAGGAACAATTAAGTCGCGAACTTGATCACGGAACTTCTTCACCATCTCAGCGTTATAATCAATACGATTCATTCGAACATAACCAAGCTCAACATAGTTGTTATAGCCAAGTTTAACCGCAATTTCATGGCGTACTTTTACAAGTTCATCGTATAAGCGATCAAATTCATCTTCATGCTCCGCAAAGAAACCAAAGCGCGCATTTGTTGCTTCTTTACGCGTAGCTCTATCTGTAGACTCTGCAAACGGTCCAAGCTGAGCAAGTGTTAAAGTATCACCATTAAATTCGATTTGTGCAGATGCTACAAGCTTATTATACTCAGAAGCAAGCTTATTTTCTTTTTGCATCAAATCAATGACTTCTGGTGAGAACCCTTTAATTTGATAGTTAGCGAGATCGAATAATTGTTGACCCCATTTTTCTTCTAGTTGCTCACGGAAAGGTGAGGCAATCAATGCTTTATAATATTCCGTTGTTACTTCTTCTAGCTCAGGACTAACTTCATCGAAATAGTCGCGCTCTGCTTGATAAAATTCATCGTTTGTATCGATGGATGCGCGAATATACACTAAGTTAGCCATTGTAGCAAAGTCATTACTGATTGCATTTAATTTTTCAATGATGTTACTTTGTTCGTCCATCGATTGCGCTTTTTTAAATTGGTCGACGAGCGCTAATTGTTGCTCTTTCATCCCCGCAACATGTGGACGGTTGTACTCATAGTCTTTAAACGTTTTCATTGAAGTCCCCTCTTTCTGTCATATACCCCGTGATATTTCTATTATATGTCAAATCTTAGCTATTAAGAAACAATTTTTTAATAACCTACAATATATGTTTTTAGTAATGCCGCTCGCTCTCTTATTTTTAGTTTAGCTTCTACTGACTTTGGCGTCTTAGCTGACACTACATCTACTTCAAAATCTAAAGACTCGGCTAAATATTTCGCACGTTTTAGATGGAAGTCATTTGAAACAATCGTAATTTTCTTTGTTTCCTTTGGTAAAAGTTCTTTAGAAAATACTAAATTCTCGTACGTGGAGGTGGACTGATCCTCCTCGATAATTCTGGTAGCATCAATACCATTTTGTTCGAGATAATCTCTCATCACGGATGCCTCCGTTCGATCTTCATCGGGTCCTTGTCCCCCTGACACAATGACCTTCACTTGGGGATACTTTACTAAATATGAAACGGCCACCTCTAATCTACTTTTTAAAGAAAGTGATGGTACCCCTCCTGGTTTTACTTTCGCTCCCAGTATGATCATATAATTAGCCGAGCCATCTGCATTTGCTTCCACCCCATGTTCAATTTCTTTTCCCAACCAAATATAGAGGACAACTGCAATAACTATTAGAACAACACCTACTCTAATCAACCATTTTTTCACAAATCAACCCTCCTTTACCTTTTATTAACGTGACTACAGAAAAAAAGGATGCTTGATTACCAAGCACCCTCAATAATTTTATCTTAAAATAAAGCGTTTAATGGATTCCTGTAACGCTGTAATTTCATCTGTTAAATCATTGGAAGATTCACTAATAAGCTGAATCGCTCGTTGTTGCTCATCTACCGATGCTGTCACCTCTTCAGAAGCAGCGGCATTTTTTTCACTGATCATTGCAATACTTTCAATGGATTTCATCATATCATTCTTAGCGCTATTTACATATTCTACGCCATCGGTCATATCACCAATAATTGAAATGATTTTTTCCACAGCCATTTTGATTTCTTTGAAGGAAGACTCTGTTACCATGACAGAATCATTTTGTTGACTTACAATGACGTGCGTTTTCTGCATTTCATCATTGACTAAATTTGTTTCACTCTCAATCCCCTTTAAGGTAGTGCGAACTAGCTCTGTCGCTACGGATGTTTGATCTGCTAGTTTTCGTACTTCCTCTGCGACCACAGCAAACCCTTTGCCATGTTCACCTGCTCGTGCAGCCTCAATAGAGGCATTTAGAGCCAAGAGATTGGTTTGATCAGAAATCTCTGTAATTGTCCCTACAATGCCTTCAATTTCACGTACCTTCACAATTAAACTCCCAAAAACGGACTGAATATTCTGAATAAGCATGGAAGATTCCTGCGACTTATCCTTTAAACTAGCGATATTAACGATACCCTCTTCATTTGATTTTTGCATATGTTGTGATGCATCTAGCATTAATTCATTTTTATCGTGCAATCCTTCAATTTGTTGAGCAAACTCAGTAGCTGTTCGATTTGTATCTTCCGCCTCTGATGCTTGTTTTACGGCGCCATTCGATACTTCATTAATAGCTTTAACAATTTCATCGCCATAAGCATTTGTTTCTTCAGCAACCGCAGTTAAATTTGACGATGTCGATTGAATTTCTACAATTGCTTCTTCTACATCTGAAATTAGTGTTTTTAATTGATCAACCATTTCATTGAAGCCCTCATTTAACTGGCCAATTTCATCTGTACGCTGTAAATGCTCCATATCTACAGTTAAATTACCCTTTGCTACCTCACGTACGCGTTGCGATAATTTTTTGACCGGTAATGCCAAATGCCTAGATACTAAAATAACAACCATAACACCTATGATAATAGCACCCAATAACGTCAAACCAATGACTACTAGTAACGAGTTTGCCTCTGCATTAAAATCCTGCATATATGTACCTGATGCAATAATCCATCCCCAATGTGGATCTTTTGCTGAATAAATAATTTTATCTGCCAATACATTCTGGCCTGGTAGCTCAAATTCGTATTTAGTAAAACCTCCACCATCCAATGCTCGGTAAGTTACTTCCCGAATAAAGTAATTTCCACTACTATCTTGATCGTTCCAAAGATTATCACCTTCCCGAGTAGGGTGTGTTGTTAATGTTCCCTTATCATCTAATACATAGATATAGCCGTATTCCCCCAAATCACCTGGATAATTAATCGGCCGCTTCCCTTCACTATCCTTAGGTCCCAAGAAAGCCTCGCGTACCCGTTCCTGTGCTACATCTAAAGGTATATCTCCCTTTTCAACACTTTCATTGGCGAGTTCAATTATTTGCAAAGCAGATTGAACACTATTATAAATTACTTGCTCTCCTATATCCTCCATACCATTCTTCGCCTTACTATAACTAACCACGCCAATTATTAAACTTGGAATAATTAGTAGTGCCAATGAAATAACGACTAGTTTCCCCTGTATCGAACGTAAAAACCTCATACTTTAGCCCCCCTTATTCTTCTCGTTCAAAGAGTATATTAACTTATATTATGTTATGATTTGGAAGTTTCCGCAATGGATAAAACGCAAATTAATTCCTCTATTTGGTTTATTTCGACAAATCCATGCTCATTATATTTTTATTTTTCTCCAACTAGCGTAAAAAAACTATTTTTCTACAAGACTTCTTCTCATAGAAAAATAGTTTACAATGATCATAATTTGAACGTATTGATTGTTTCAGTTACCTCTTTAGATGTTTGGTCTAACATCGCTACAACTTCATTTAATTCTGAAACCATTGTTACTTGTAAGTCAGAAGCCATTGCTACTTCTTTTGTTCCTTGCACACTATGCTGAGCAATATCATTCATCTGTTCTGTAGTAGCTAATATTTCTTCAGAGCCCGCTGACATTTCTTCAATGACAGCTGAATCATCCTGAATCTTATTATTTACCTCAACAACTGATTCTAATATTTGTTCTAGGCTTTCACCAATACGTTGTACAGCCCTATTACCTGCTTGTACATCTACCGCGCTTCCAGACATTTCATGTAATGCTCGTGCTGTAATAGTCTTAAAGCTTTTCAGATGCGTATGTATTTCATCCGCTGATGCTTTCGACAGTTCAGCAAGCTTCCGTACTTCATCTGCAACGACTGCAAACCCCTTACCAGCCTCCCCTGCCCTCGCCGCTTCTATCGCCGCATTTAATGCCAGTAAGTTAGTTTGGTCAGCAATACTCGTAATAATTGTTACCATCTCTTCAATAGAGCCGAATCGATCTCCCATTTCCTCAACATGATTAGCCGTTCGTAAAACAGAGGATTCCACGTTTTGAATTTGAGATATGACCTCTTGAGAATGATTCACGCTAGTTTCCACTAGGTCCGTCATCGATGAGGATGATTCAGCAATCTCAGAAGTTGTATCAGCCAGTCGCTGAATACCTATCGACATTTCATTCATCGTTAAGACAACTTCTTGATTGTTTTGCTGTTGCTGCTCACTACCAGCAGCAATTTCAACTATACGTTCAGCAATTTGAGCATTGGATGTTTCAACATGTTGTGTAGTTTCATCAATCTTTTTCACAACGCTTTGTAAGGCGAATGTTTGATGCTGAATGGTTTGGAATGTTTCTTTTAATTTTTGTAAGGACTCCTGAAAGGCTCGTGCAAACATAGAAATTTCATTTTTCCCTCTTAGCTGAATTTTTTCAACCTCCATTGTGGCCTTTACGATATCCCCTTGTGCAAAACTTGATACCGCGTCCCCTAAATTTGCCAATGGCTTTAATGCTTGATTTATGTAACGGTACATTATAAACATAACAATTCCTGTTAAAACTAACATTACTACAATTAATGCTGGCAAAATGGCTGTCAATACAGCATTCGTTACACCACTTACCTCGTTAGCCTCTATATCTACCCCTATAAACGCCACAATATTTCCTGCTGCATTCTTTAATGGTACTGTACCAGACAAATAATCCCCAAAACCACTATGTAAAATATTAGAGTAATAACTTCCTGTATCCATTACTTTTTCAATATCTTTATATAATGTAGAAGAAGACTCCTCTCCTATAACACCTGCATTTTCTTGGTCATCTGCTGGCATACCATCCACTAAAAATCGAACTTTTTGATCTTCCTGTGGAACGGCAAACGTATAGGCATACAAGACCCCATTTATTTCACGTAATTCATTCAGTTCTTCTCTTAGCTGCCAATATAAATTTGATTCCCTTGGGTCCTTTGATAGTTGTTCATAGTCCTCTGGGTTTAATTGCTTCGCAATGTTTTCTGCTACAGCGACAGCCTGTGCACCCATTGTTTTATTGACGGATGATTTCGCTGTGTAGATCGTTGTGACAATAAAAAATGCTAACAAAGCTACTAACATAACAAATGACATCAACACGATTCTATTACTTAATTTACCTGTTGCTCGCATGCTTACCTCCTTTAACAAACTACTAAGTTAATCTATTAACTATTGTACTATTATTTGCACTATTTCGACAATAAAACTATGCTAATAACGATATCCAAATAACTAAAGCAATTAAAGTAGCGAATAATGTCGGAATGGTAAGAATTATGCCGAATTTAAAGTATTGCCCCCAGCCAATTTTAATCCCTTTTTGAGCTAAAATATGAAGCCATATTAATGTCGCAAGTGAACCGATTGGCGTCATCTTTGGGCCAAGATTAGTACCAATTATGTTGGCATAAATGAGTCCTTCTTTCATCATGCCTGTTGCGCTTGTTTCAGAGATTGCTAATGCATCAATCATGACTGTTGGTAGATTGTTCATGACTGCTGATAAAACGGCAGCTACAAATCCCATAGTCATGGTCGCTACAACGAATCCTTGCTGCACAGCATGTTCTAGTAAACTAGCTAGTATACCTGTCATCCCTACATTTTTCAGGCCGTAAACAACCACATACATACCAATGGAAAAGAACACTATATTCCACGGTGCCCCTTTGACAACTCTCTTTGTATCTACAAAAGAACTACGATTTGCCAGCCATAAGAAAATAGCGGCTACACTACATAAAATAAATGACACTGGAACGTGGAACATTTCGCCGATTATAAACCCCACCAGTAAAATTACTATTACATACCAAGATATCGCAAATAACTTCGGGTCTCTAATCGCCTGCTTAGGTTGTTCAACTGCATCGAGAGAATAGCAATGTGGTATGGAACGACGAAAAACCACATACAGTACAGCTATACTTGCAATTAAAGAAAAGAAGTTCGGTACAACCATATGAATCGCATAATCCATAAAGCCTATCTCAAAAAAATCTGCTGATACAATATTTGTTAAATTACTAATAACAAAGGGTAAGGATGTTGTATCTGCTATAAAGCCACTAGCAATAATAAATGGGAAAATCATTTTTTCCGTCATATTCAGTTTTCTAACCATCGCTAAAACAATGGGTGTTAATATTAACGCCGCCCCATCGTTAGCGAATAGCGCTGATACTATCGCTCCTAAGCAAGCAATATAGACAAATAAACGTATACCACTTCCTTTAGCAAGTCGTGCCATATGCAGGGCAGCCCATTCAAAAAAGCCGATTTCATCTAAAATTAGGGAAATTATAATAATACCAATAAACGATAAAGTAGCATTCCAAACGATTCCTGTTACTTCCAGCACATCCTGCCATGTAACTACTCCAATTATGAGTGCGATGGCAGCTCCTATACAGGCTGACCAACCAATCGATAATTTACGTGGCTGTACAATAACAAAAAATAAAGTCACTAAAAACAAAATAATCGCTAATGCAGTCTGCATGATTTTCCTCCCTAATTAAAAACCAGTAGCTTTATGTGCTACTGGTTTACTCAATCAATAAAATATTGGATTATTCACCTAAATCAGCATTGTGGAAGACGTTTTGAACATCTTCTAAATCTTCTAATGCATCAATTAATTTTTCAAATTTTGCAACATCGTCTCCAGTTAATGTTACTTCAGTCTGCGGTAGCATAGAAAGCTCAGCTACTGTGAATTCTTGTATACCAGCAGCCTTTAATGCCTCTTGTGTAGCAAAGAATTGATCCGGTTCTGCATAAATAATAACCGCTTCCTCTTCTTCCAGAATATCACGAGCATCTACATCTGCTTCCATTAAAATTTCTAGTACTTCATCAGCTGTTTTACCTTCTAAACCGATAACTGCAGTAGAATCGAACATATACGCGACAGATCCACTAACACCCATATTTCCGTTATTCTTACCAAATGCTGCACGCACATCAGATGCTGTACGATTTACATTGTTTGTTAAAGCATCTACGATAATCATTGTGCCGGCTGGACCAAACCCCTCATAACGTAATTCATCAAAGTTTTCGTCACCGCCACCTTTTGCTTTATCGATGGCTTTTTCTATAATATGTTTAGGAACACTATATGTTTTTGCACGTTCAAGCACCACTTTAAGTGCACGGTTTGACTCTGGATCTGGTTCGCCTGATTTAGCTGCCACATAAATTTCTCGCCCAAATTTAGCATTGATACGGCTAGTGCTTTGATCTTTAGACGCTTTCTTTTCTTTAATGTTATTCCACTTACGACCCATTGTTTCCACTCTCTTTCAAAGGATAGATTTATAAAAAAATAATAGATATGCAGTTGCACATCTTAAAATGGTAATTAAATACTTATCGTATCTTTACTCTGCAAATAATAACATAATGATGCTTACAAAGCTAGATATACCAATGTTTATGCTTATTTTTTCTGTAGCAATAGCTGTAAAGATTTACGCTATTTAGCATCCTTCTATAACCATTCCTCTTTAATTTTATCTAGTAATGCCGTACAGCCTTCTAGCACTAAATCATAGGTTTCTTGAAAATCCCCTGTGTAATAAGGATCAGGAACGTCTTTACGATGTTCTGTTAAATCTAAAAAACGAAAAATCTTTAGTGAAGTAGGATTTCCTAAGATCGTTCTGATATTGCGAATATTGCTCTCATCCATTCCAATAATGTATGTGAATTTTTCTACATCAGCCTTTTGTAGCTGTCGACCTACCATTCCTATTGTAGAAATACCATATTCTCTAAGCTTATCCTGTGTGCCTCGGTGAGGAGGTTCATCGATATACCATGAGCTTGTTGCGGCAGAATCCACAGCAATTTTATCGTCTAAACCCTCCTTTCTCACCAGCTCACGCATAACCGCCTCTGCCATTGGCGAGCGACAAATATTCCCTAAGCAAACAAAAAGTACTTGAATCATTACGATTATCCTCCTACAACAAAGCACCCAAAATCAATTTGATTCTGAGTGCCACTTCATTTTATTTTACTGCAATACGATTTTCCAATTCTTCTGTTAAAGCGACTAGTTCACGTTCAAGGTGCTGAGTAAATTGCTCCCGACCTTCTTTTCCTTTACCCGTTACATAAAACGGCTCTCCATAAATTAAATAGCCTTTACCGCGCTTCATGACATCTCCTGCATTACGTGCACCAACGTAGGCAGCTGGAACAATTTGCGCCTTTGCCAATTGAGCGATTGTAATGGCTCCTTGCTTTAAGTCCGTTCCTTCTGAATTACGTGTTCCAGATGGGAATATCCCCACTACTTTTCCTTCTTTCAATAACTGTGAGGGAATTTTAATAACGCTCGGACCAGGATTATCACGGTCCACTGGGAAGGCATTTAAATGTTCAATAAGCCAGCCAAGACCCTTCATTTCAAATAATTGCTTCTTCGCCATAAAGTGAATTTCTTGAGGGTACATGGCAACGCCGAGGTTTAAAATATCTACATAGCCTGTATGCGTACAAGCTATAATATATCCACCTTCTTTTGGCAAGTTTTCCTCACCATACACACGAGCCTTCGAACCCATAAGTTTTAATATTACTTTAACAATATTTGCTACTAATTTATACACTGTCACATTCCTACCTTATTCAATAGTTATTCCCATTGTAATCGAAAAGACTAGTATACTGCAATTGTAGGTGACCATCTTACATCTTTCCAACCAATAGATCTACATCAATCGTAATTTCACTTAATACAATGTCTGTCTCATCTTTTTTATGCCAGCCCATCGGTGTCATCTCCAATAAAGCAGGGACAAGCTCCTGAGCAAGTGGCAATGTATAAGTGACTCGTTCTATATTCACTTCGCCAAAACTATCTTGGAAACGAGCAACAATTTGTTCATTAGAATATGTTTCCTTACTCGAATCGGCATATAATTGAGCACGCAGCTCCTGTAAATAGCCGCTTTGTGGCACAACCTTCACAATACAGCCATTAGGCGCAAGAAGCCTTTTAAATTCTTCATAATTTGCCGGTGATAAAATATTTAAAATAGCGTCAAAGCTACCTTGTGCAAAAGGACTCTTAGCTAAATCGCCAACACACCAAATTTGCTGTGGATAATGTCGAGCCGCAGCCAAAATACCCTCTTTAGCTATATCAATACCGATGCCTACCCCATTCTTTTTTTCATTCATAATACGAGCTAAATGCGATCCCTCTCCACAGCCCGTATCGAGCACTGTATTCGCAGAGTTAATAAGCTTCCCAATCTTTGCTTCTACAACATCATAAATCCCGCTATCAATAACAGCTTTGCGAGATTCAAAAAGATCTTTACTATATTTAGAAGTAGAGCCATGTGTCAGCATATTGACATAGCCCTGCTTGGCAATATCAAAAGAGTGATTGGCAGAACAAACGAGGCTCCCCTGCTCATAGACGTGCATAGATTGCTGACATAACGGACATGCAAAAAGCGTAATATGTTGATTGATCAATGCTGCTCCTATTGCACGTTTAGATAGTGCTCCCATTGCTATTCCTCCTTCTATTCATTCGGTGAAACGAGGGCAAAACGCTCCCATTTTCGGCTTTTCCATCTAAAGTATACGATAATTGCCCTTACCCATTCATCTGCAGATATAGCTAACCAAATACCTACTAAGCCCCAATCGAGGACGAATACAAAAAAGTAACCTAACGGGAGGCTCATACAAACCATTGATAGAAAACCGATTTTAACAGGAAACCTTGCGTCTCCCGAGGCACGTAAAGAGTTAATGACGACTATATTCATCGTCCGACCAGTTTCTAGCACTATACTTAATGCCAAGACAGATGCTCCGATAGCCATCACCTCAGGGTTATCTGTAAAAACATGCATCAGCTGCTTGCGGAAAATGGTCACTACACCAACCATAATAATGGTAAAAATAAATGCTGCTCGAACACTTGTCCACAGCTGATGATAAGCCTCATCCTTTTCTCCAGCACCTACATGCCTACCGATAATGATGGCTGTTCCTGTCCCAATCGCAATAGCGAATAAATAGGTAAACATAGATATGTTCATAGCATATTGTCTTGCCGCCAAAGTTTCTGCCCCTAAATATGTGGCATAATATAAAAATATGATCTGGCAAAACTGGTAAAGAACCTGCTCAAAGGCAGACGGTAAACCAATGTTTAAAATTTTTCTTACATATTCCTTGGAATACTCAAAGTAGTAGTGTAGCTTTACTCGTACCTCCATCACTTGATAAAGCAACCAGAAAAACACGATCATCGCTAATCCTCTACTAATCACTGAAGAGATAGCTGCACCTTTTACACCAAGCTCTGGTAAACCAAAATTCCCAAAGATCAGGCCGTAATTAAGTACAACATGCAGTACATTCATGCCAAGTGATACATACATCGTCTGTTTCGTCCAACCATGAACACGAATAATTGCAGCAAGGGCATTAATGATTGCTTGAAGGAAAATAAAACTCCCTATAATCACTAAATAACTTTGAGCATAATGAAGTACCTCACCTTGCAAGTTCATCATCGACATTAAATGACTAGCAAAGAAGAAAAATAGAACACTCATTATAAGTCCAACTGCCAAATTCATTGTGACTGCTAGAGCCGATATTTTAGCCGCTTCAAAAAAACGTTTCGAACCTAAATATTGTGATACAACAATGGACGCACCGTTGCCGACTACCTCAAGAATTAAAATAGCGATATGAATATATTGATTGGCTGCACCTACTCCTGACACAGCATTATCTGATAGCGCACTAAGCATAAAAGTATCGGCTAGTCCCATCAACATAAATAAAAATACTTCTAAAAAGATAGGCCATGTTAAATGGAATAGACTTAACTTATTTGCTTCTTTTATTGTGTCTGCCAATACCTTCACTTCTCCTATACTTTTCTTAAAAATCTATTGTATCTTATCATAAATTTTCAGACTGTAAAGAGATTTATAGGAAGACAACGCTTCCACATAAAAAATCCCTCTCACTAATTTGTGAAAGGGATTTTATTTAGATTAAGCAATATGACTGTAATTGCTCACGCTTATCAGCCGTTAGACCAAACTCCTGCTCCAAAAAAGCTGTCTTTGAGCCGTAACGATGATCCATAGCATCCAACGCTGCCTGTAAATAATCCTCACGAGCGGACATTAATGCATAAAATTGCTGTAATTCTTGTTCATTATACTGGTGCTGGATCGTTTGAGCCATTCTTTCTACCATGGGACGCAAATGAATATTCGTATTTAAATAATCTTCCATAATGGTCTCTTCAGGTACGTCTAAAGCCAATAAAATAAGAGCTCCGCCAATTCCTGTTCGGTCTTTTCCAACTGCGCAATGATGGACTAGCCCTAAATTATCAGGGTCTTGTATAGTCGTCATTAATTCTTTAAAAGAGGGATTATGAAAAGGCATTTGTGCATAAAATTCCTTGAACATATCAGCGTTAACTACTTTATAAAATTCTCTACCACCTGTATTGGTTGGCATTTCAAATGCATGCTTTCCCTTCGCAGGGATTTGAATATATCGAGTTTGTGGAAACACAGGATTAGGATTATGTTGTACTTCATTTGTGTCACGATAATCAAAAATTGTTTTAATACCTAATGTTTCAAATAATTCTTTATCTGTCGATGTCATTTTACCAAGTGCGGCAGAGCGATAAAATAAGCCATTTCTTATAACACGCCCATCTCTCGTTTGATATCCCCCCATATCTCGGAAATTATAAACGGCCTCAAACGGAATATTTTTTTGTACTTGCTTCACTGAACTACACCTCCCTATATTAATAAGCGTTCTTACCTTTATTCTATCGAACAAACTACATGAATACCAATTTTCACACTAGGTAATAAAATAAAAAATGCTAGCTGTAATAAACAACTAGCATTTTCTACGATCTTATTTATATAACTCTGGATACACAGCTTTAACAACAAGCTCAACTGCTTCACCGATACGTGGACCTGGACGATTTGAGATATCTGTGTCAAGGGACTGAACTGCCTTGTTTTGAATAGCTGTTACCGTATTCCACCCATCACGAGCAAGGATTTCTCCAATTGGATTTTCTGTATAGTTGACTGTTGTTAAAATGACGTCTGGATTTCTCGCAATTACATCTTCCTCAGATACTTGCTTCCAGCCATCTAAATCTGCAAACACATTCTTTACATTTGCCGCATTTAATATTTCTTGTTGGAAAGTGCTAGAGCCTGCTGTATATATTTCTGGCTTCGGACTAATTTCTAAATAAACATTTTTTGGTGTTTTTACTTCCTTAACCTTTGTTTGCACATCAGCGATTTTTGCTTTAATTTCCTCGTTTAATGCCTTGCCTTTATCCTTAACATCCATAACAGCTGCAATTTGTTCGATATCTCCATATACATCATCAAATGTAGCCGCTGATTGAATAACAAATACTTTAATTCCTGCATCCTCGAGTGGCTTAAGTGCATCCTTCTCACCAATCGTATACGCAATAACAACATCTGGCTTTAACGCTAAAATTCGCTCACTGTTATAATTCACAGTATCAGAAACACGTTCGATTTTTTGGGCGGCTTCTGGATATGTATCATATTCAGTGGCACCTACAATTTTATCGCCAACCCCTAATGCAAATAGAATTTCTGTGTTACTTGGTTGTAAGGACACAACTGTTTTTGGCACTTCCTTAAACTCTATTTCTACGCCACGATCATCGGTTACTTTGTAACTTGTTTGCTCAATCTTTTGTTCATCTTGAGAACCATTTTTATTTTTTGTATCTTCCGCAGTTCCACAACCTGCTAAAACGAGCGCTAGCAATAAAACCGATAGCCATTGTAAATTAAATAGTTTCTTCATTATTATTCACCTTTTTCTTTTTCATTGGATATGATTTACTCATAAACGGAATTTCAGCTATTCCAGCTTGTTGATTCGTATAGACAGCCATTACAAAACATACATTGGCTAATAAGCCTAAATAATCGAAGAGAATAGTCGGTATCTCTCGTTCTTCCGAAACCTTGTGTAAAGTTCGATATGATTTTTTCGCCTCACTACGACAAAGATGTAAAGCAGCAGCAGCCTCTGTTCCTTGAGGTAAAACAAAACTTTGAATCTCTTCCTTCACATGACTTACATAAAAATCATAGCGCTCACTTAACCAGGATAGATCCTCATCTGTAACTGCTAGCTTCCCACGAACCGAGCCATTCACATGATAAGCCATAGGTAAAATCTGCATTAAATCATCTGCAACAACTTGTACATCCTCTTTCTTTACTATAGCTAGCGCAACCCCTAAATGCGTTGTTAAACTATCTGTGCGAATCTCAAAATCGACAGTTGAAGCCTTCTCTCGCATAAAAGGATAACAAGAATAACGTGCATCTTTTTTCAACCTGCTGTCCCCCTTTTTCTTAATGAAAATCCTCACTTTTATAGAACATAAAAAAACGTCGCTCCTCACGCAAAGGAACGACGAAAATAACATAATGATTGTCATAGAAACACGACACTGCCTATGTATTTGCCGTATATCCTCCTAGCTTCCGAAGAGTTGTTATACGTTCAAATAAAGGTCGGTCTCCTGGCTTGTACAACGCTCCTATAAAATTTATAAGAGCTATAAAGAACCTTCCCATTTCCTATGAAACAGTGGTTCATCTTTATAATAGCTGTACTTACAGTTGCGGAAACAGCTTCGGCTTATACCGAATTCCCGATTATGCTAGCTAGCACCTTTATTCTGCAAGAATAATTCACTTGTAAAGCAGTTTATCATAGATTGATAGGAAAAAATAGTTGCGTACAAAAATGATAGCCGTTTTAGACGTATTTCAATTCCCATAAAATCACTCTACTACAATACTTTTTCAATTGCTTGCTCAATATCAAGCTGTGAGTCTGTAGGCTCAAAGCGAGCTATGGTTTTTCCGCTTGCATCTACTAGGAATTTAGTAAAATTCCAGCGAATATTACGACCATCTAAAAAGCTTGGAGCAAGTTGAACAATTGCCTCAGCAAGCATTTTCTCCTGCATGCTTGCTTTTCCAAATTCACGAAAATCGACTTCATGTTTTAAATAATTAAATAAAGGATGTGTCGTCTCACCATTTACTTGGACTAGCTCAAAAATGGGAAACGTAACTCCATAGTTGACCTTACAAAGATGCGCAGTTTCCTCTCCATCTTCAGGATTTTGATGGCCAAACTGATCACAAGGAAATCCTAGAACGACAAAATTATTTTTGCCATATTTATCGTACATTTTTTGTAAGTCTTCAAATTGATATGTAAATCGGCATTGATTGGCCGTGTTAACAATTAGCATTGTTTTTCCTCGAAAAGTTTCCATTGATAAAATTTCACCATTCGGCTTTCGTACTAAATAATTATAAATGCTCATTCCCTAACCCCTTTTGTTTTTTTCATATATTATAGTTGACTAATCTCCTCATTACCAAAGGTTTGCACAAAAAACACCATCTCGTTACTAAGAACGGATGGCTGACTTATATTTCTTTTTATATTTAACATTTTGCTCTTCATTGATTAAGCGATGTGCTATGTCTAATAATTTAGGATCACTCGTTTGATCATATAATTTTTTTAAAGATACAATAATATCATAGCGAATGAGAGTAGGATGCTTTTCATCTAAACAAGTTTGAAATCTCTTGGCTAAATAAGATACGACTAAATCGCTTTGTACTTGGCCTGCTAAACCAATTTTCCAAATAGCCTGTAATGTATGCCTTGCCGTGACGGGCTTTTCATCATAAGTCACTGCCCAAATCTTTAAAAAATCTTCTAATACTCTTTCTTCGGGATCACTTTTTGCAGCTAAAGCACATAAAATTTGTGCGGCAAGTGCACGTGCATGCCCATTTTTATATGTAAGTGCTTGTACAAGCTGTTCCCACACTGCATATGTCCAATCTACGGGCTCCTGCATAATTTTCATCAGTTCCTCGTAAGATTCATATTGAATATCTCGATCACGCTCTGTTAGATTACTAAAAAGTTGCAAAATCTCTTTTTCCATAATTTATCCCTACCTTTATTGTTTCAGAACGTCATAAAACTTGATTTATGTTACACTTAACTTAATTTTTTTCGCAAAGAAGGTGAGTTTATGAATAAATTTAATGCTAGGAAATTGATTTTTCGATTGCTAGTGATTCTGTCCCTAATTATAGCCGCTTACTTTATTATTCCGGTATCTATGCCGTTAATATTAGCAGCTATCAGCGCATTTTTCCTTGAACCAATCGTCATGTTCTTTAAAAGGCGCTGGAAAATGTCTCGAAAAATTGCAGTTGCCTTTATATACATAGTGAGTGTCATTATCATTTCTATTATTTGCTATATTTCAATTACGCAGATCATGACGCAAATAATTTTATTGTCTAAGCAAGCTCCCTATTATATTTCCAAGCTATCAGATATGTGGCTTCATATGCAAGAAAATATTTCTAAATACACGGAAGACTTTCCACCTGAAGTAAGTACTTCGCTTCAAAAAACCACAATGGATTTCATAAAGAAAATTGAAGAAACGTTTTTAAGCTTCTTTAATTATAGCAAAGTTTCGGCCTTCTTTTCAGAGATTCCAAGTCTATTTATCAGTCTTCTCGTCTATATGATTGCCCTATTCCTATTTATGCTAGATCTGCCGAAATTGAAGCGCATTACTTATAAGTATTTAAAGCCTAATACAGCAAAGAAAATAAAAATTATTTTAAACCGTTTAAAGGATGCGACATTCGGCTATATGAAAGCACATTTATTTGTAAGCTTCATTATCGGAGGCGTTACACTTATTGGACTTTTATTAATCCAGCCGAAATATGCCATAACCATGACCATTATTATTTGGCTAATAGATATTGTCCCTTTTTTAGGCTCCATTATTATTTTAGCACCATGGGGGCTTTATCACCTTTTAATGGGAAACACATCTATTGCTGTAAAATTATTCATCTTAGCTGCTATTTTACTCATTATTCGTCGTGTAGTCGAGCCTAAACTAATGGGAGACCATATTGGGTTATCAACTTTACCTACATTAATTGCCATGTTTATTGGACTACAGTTATTTGGAATTATCGGTTTACTTGTCGGGCCATTTGTCATTATTTTCTTTATCGCCTTAAAGGAAACAGGCATCATAAAAGTAAACTTCAAAATTTGATACCAATAAAAAAAGGTCATCTTTGTATTTTTCCCTTACAAAGATGACCTTTTTATCATGTTAATCGTCTATATACTATAGAGGCTTATTGAATTCGACCAAAGCCTACTAAATATTGATTCCACCAATCAAGTGATTCAATGACAACACCATTATTTTGAGCATCAATCATTGTGTTATTACCTAAGTAGATACCTACGTGCGCTACACCTGAGCCATAGCTAAAGAATACTAAGTCACCAACGCGTGCTTCCCCAGCAGAAATACGTTGTGTTGCTAAATATTGTTGTGATGCAGTACGTGGTAAAGAAACGCCTGCTTGTTTGTAAGACCATTGTACAAGACCTGAGCAGTCAAATCCAGAAGTTGGGTTACTACCACCCCAAACATATGGACGACCAAGGAATTGTTTTGCTGTAGAAATAGCATCACCTGAAGAGGCAGTACCAGCGCCTGAACCAACGATAATTTTTTGTGGTTGTTGACCATCACCGTTATTTTGAGTAGCTTGTACTACTGGCGTTGCTGCTTGAAGAGCACGTAAACGAGCCGCTTCTTCTTCAGCTGCCTTACGTTCAGCTTCTAAACGTTCTTCTTCCTGTTTTGTAGCAATTTGAGCTTTTAGGGCTAATGATTTTGCTTCATTTTCAGCCTTTTTCACTTCCATTTCGCTTTCCTTTTGTTGAAGCTCTTGGAATTGCTTTTGAAGCTCTTTTTGTTTTTCATCTAGAATGGCTTTTTGTTGCTCTAAGCTCGCTTTGTCAGCTTCTTGTTGATCCACTAATTCTTGGTCAGCATCCATTAATGTTTTAACCGCTACGACACGGTCCATTAAATCAGCAAAGCTTTTTGCTTCAAGAACTACATTTAAATAAACACCCACTGTGTTGTCTTGTGCTTGGTATGCAGCCATACGTTCACTTAAGATTTTAGAACGTTGCTCAATACGTTTTTTTGTTTCAACAATACTAGCATCTACTTCTTTAATTTCCTCTTGTACTTGTTTAAAAACTTTTACTTTTTCGTCGATCTCTTTTTGTAAATTCGTTAGTTCTTCTTGTAATTTTTTAACTTGTGCATCTATTTCAGCCTTTTTCTCAATCATTTGTTGAGAAGTTTCTTCAGCATGTACTTCTGTTGGTTGAATTGTATTAAATAATAAGCCGCCTGCTAGTGCTAAAGCGAGCACCATCGACTTACGCCATTTATTGCGCTTACCCACGTACCTTCAATTCCCTTCATTTATCAATTTCGCTCTGAATACTCTATGTAATCTGTTGAACGATCCTATATTTAATCAATTGTTCTTATATATTTGTTTTAGCCTTTTAAAGTTTAGCATTTTCAGCATAACTTTTATACTATTTCCTATCTATTTAATACATTAGTAAAACTCGAAACATTTCTGTAACATTCGCGTAAAATACCGATTATTCTACAATACACTTATATATTCTACACAAGTCTGTTATTAGCTAATTCGACAATAGTCACACGACCTACTTTGTAATGTTTTTGTAATATTACTTGGAAATGTTTCAAAAAAAAAGAGGTAGGGGAATAATCCCTACCTACTGCTTCATGGAACGCAATGCCTGTATCGATAACCTTACTAACAAAATTGCACATAAAAATAAACCTAAATAAGCAGCTGTGTTTAAATATACTGCATAAGAATCATGGATAAATTGTGAGATTGCTAAAAGAGCCACAGATATAATTCCAAATGTAATCCCTACTAAAAGCAGTACGAATCGGGAAAACAAGTTGGTAATGAATCGGGCATTATGCTCATCAGAGAATATATCGTGATGTAAAATAATTTTTCCACTCTCTACACGCTGAATTAGTTGATCCACTCTTCTTGGCATTTTACGCAAAGTTGGTATCAGCATCGATAATTCCTCTTGCAGCCGTTCTTTTGTAGCCATTGGTTCTTTAAATGGTTTTAGGAAAGAAGCACGCATATATGTAGCAGAGAAATCCTTAGCTTCTGTAAAAATATCAAAACGTGAATCAATTACCCTTAATGTTCCATCTAATATCACCAAAGAGCGGAGTGCTAAACCTACCGCTGGGTAAAAGGCTAGCCCAAAATCCCGCACCACTGTAAATAAAGCATGTATTAATTCTTCTGTTGGTATGCGGTCAACATACGAGATTTTTAGTAAAATTTGATCGATTGCTTGTTCCATTCTTGCACGTTCCGCATGATCGGCATTTTCCACTAATAGTGTTAAGCCATCGTACAAGACACTGGAGTCATTGAGCTGAATACCCATTAAAAATAGCTTTAAGCCCTCTTGTTGTGTGGCCCCCAATCTTCCAACTGCTCCAAAATCGAGCAATACGGGTGTACCATCCTTCTCATCAATGTGAATATTTCCTGGATGAGGATCAGCATGAAAAATACCTGAAAAAAGCATCTGTTCAAAAAAAGAATATAATACTGTTCTAGCAAATTGTCTGCGATCAATGGACAGACGATTGAATTCTGATCCCCCATCTGCCACACTCTGTCCACGAATATATTCCATCACTATAATATTTTCATTACTGTAAGCTGTATAAATTTTTGGAATGCGAACCTTATAATCACTTTTCGATAATGCGTTCTTAACCTGTAACGTATTACGTACCTCAATATCTAAATGAATCTCTTCACGTAGCCCATCTGCGAATCCACCAGCTAGCTCACGAAAGCCTAGTGACTCTGCCCAAGTAGATTTGGATGAAAGCCAATTTGCAAATTCCTCTAAAATTTCAAGATCATCGCGCATAATCCCTTTTACTTCTGGACGGAGAAGCTTGACGACAACATCTTCATAATTTTTAAGCCGTGCTTTGTGCACCTGACCGATAGAGGCTGCTGCAATAGGCTCCATTTGAAATTGGCTAAATAACTCATCCATTGATTGAGGAAGTGAGCGCTCTAAAATACTTGTCACTTGCTCTGCTGGTAAAGGCTTTACACGATGTTGTAGCATCTCTAGCTCATCTATAAAGATGGGTGAAAATAATTCTTTACGTGTAGACAGTACTTGTCCAAATTTAATGAAAATCCCACCACATTGCTCTAATGTTGCGCGCAATGCAATCGCCAACTCTTTTTCGTTTTCACGTTGCCTTGCATATTTAATCGTTTGGACGACACCATTTGTAACTGCAATTTTTAAAACTTGTCGCAATCGTTTCTGCTGTCGCCAATAGCTCCGCAGTCGTAAGAGCAAAGATTTTTGACCATTTCGACGATCTCCAGTTGTAATGCCACTTGGATCAAAGAGCTCAAAAACCAAATACAGCAACATAGAAATGAGTAGCATACTCCCTATCCAAATTAATGTGCTGACCTCTGTAACAGTTTGCATCATGGTTTCTGACAAAAAATCTGTATGACGTAAATAAGAGTACCAGTAAACAAAAGAGGTTAATGTCACACTAATGACGACTGAAAGCACTCTTCGTACAAAATTAATATTAGAGCCTATTAATCGTCCACTCACAATATAAATCAAACCCGATACTATAATGATTTGCATCAAAAATTTCAAAAAAATCAACAGTGTCACCTCCATTGTCATTTCCATTTCCTACTACTGTTAGTATAGCAAATTTATACATTAACTTTCTTTCACAAGGAACACCTTAGAAAATTAATGAAGTCTTTCACCTTGATAATATACCCTTTAGGGTATATTATTTAATTTGTAGTACTCATACTACATTATTTATTGATTTCAATAACAAAAAACTATATTTAAAAGCTTTTTTATACCCTTATATGTATTAAGCAAAAGGAGTGTTGACAATTGAGTAAAAAATTTTTAATTGTTGGTGGCGTTGCAGGTGGAGCATCCACTGCTGCCCGCATTCGTCGTCTCGATGAAAAGGCAGAAATTATTATGTTTGAAAAAGGACCAAATGTTTCATTCTCCAACTGTTCTCTCCCCTTCCATTTAAGCGGGATTGTTGAAAATAGTGACAAATTGATCTTAATGACACCTCAATCCTTTCAAACAAAATACAATATAGAGGCTCGTGTACAGCAAGAAGTTGTACGCATTAACCGAGAACAAAAAACCATTACCATTAAGAATTTAATAACGGGTAGAGATTATGAGGAAAGTTTCGATACATTAGTTCTATCACCAGGAGCAAGTCCTATCGTCCCTGACCTAGAGGGTATCCGTTCAAACCATGTCTTTACCATTAGAAACGTGGTAGATATTAACCGTTTAAATCAATACCTACAAACGGATCATGTACAGGATATTGCTGTGATCGGTGGAGGCTTCATTGGTGTAGAGGTAGCGGAAAATTTGAAGCTAGCGGGCTATAATGTCTCTTTAGTTGAATTCGGTCAACAAATTATGGCCCCTTTTGATTATGATATGGCTCAAATATTGCAAAAGGAGATGACCGATAAGGGGGTTCAAGTTATTGTCAATGATGGTCTCGCAAGGGTTACTCCAAGTGATGTGACGTTAAATTCTGGCAAACAATTGACAGCACAAGCCGTCGTATTAGCGATTGGCGTTCGTCCTGAAATCCACTTAGCCAAAGAAGCCGGGCTAACTATCGGTGCACTCGGAGGCATTCAGGTTGATGCTAATTACGTGACATCAGATCCTTCCATATATGCAGTGGGAGATGCGATTGAAGTATTCCATCAGCTTAGCCATAAACAGACACGACTTGCTTTAGCCGGGCCCACTCAGCGACAAGCTCGTGCTGCAGCTAATCATATGTATAACATCCCTCATCACAATAAAGGGGTTATCGGATCTTCAAGTGTACAAATCTTCGACCTTGCCTGTGCTTCAACGGGTTTGAACGAAAAAACAGCTCTAGCAAATGGCTTTCAGGCGAAAAGCGTTTATCTAATAGCTCCTGATAAAGTAGGCTTAATGCCGAATAGTAATCCGCTTCATTTTAAGCTCGTTTATGAAACACCAACCGGTAAAATCCTCGGAGCCCAAGCTATAGGTAAAGGCAATGCAGATAAACGAATTGATGTAATAGCTACCCTCATCACAATGGGTGGTACTTTAGAAGATTTGAAGGAGCTGGAGCTATCCTACTCCCCAATGTTTAGCACTGCCCGTGATATTGTCAATTTAGCAGCTCTTGTAGCTCAAAATCAATTACATGGACACTACAAACAAATAAAAGTTGATGAAGTGAGAACACTCATTGAAAATGAAGCCTACTTCTTAGACGTACGCGAAAAGAATGAATTTGAATCTGGTCATCTCCTTCATGCACACAATATCCCTCTAAGTGAACTTCGAGAAAGAATGCATGAGGTACCTAAGGATCAACCAGTGTATGTACATTGCCGATCCGGTCAGCGTAGCTATAATGCTGTTATGGCCCTTCAAAATAGCGGTTATTCTAACGTCTTTAACGTAAGCGGGTCATTCCTGGGTATTAGCCTATACGAATATTTTACAGATGTCACAACAAACAGAGATAAAATTGTCACTGCTTATAATTTTAAGTAATTGAAAAGGGATGCCCATAAAACAGCATCCCTTTTCATTAGTTTGTAGATAGTACCTTTTCCCAATCAATCGTACCATTTTTAACTTGTTCACGTTTTTCTTTAGTCATAATATCATTTGGTTTTCCGCCTTTTGGCCAATCTTTATCATGATTTGGCCATTCAGGACGATCTTGCGATAAAATAAACGCTGCTAAATCAGCCGCTTCTTGATCTGTTAAAGTCCCTGCTGCACCTACTGGCATATTATTTTGAATATAGCCAGCCATTTTTGACATACGCGCCATACCTGCTCCATCATTAAAGGAATTATCACCCCATAATGCTGGACCAGTATTGGCACCAGTCCCAGAGCCGTCAGCTGCATGACAAGCTATACAGGACTGACCATAAAGCTCCTCACCATTGTCAACATTCGGAGTCGGTACATTTTTCATATCACTAGTACCTGCCCATTCACGTTTTGCCCCAATTGGAACACCTTCAGAAATATATGCAAAATAAGCGACCATGGCCTCTAGCTCATCACTATTCATTTCGAATTTTTTACCATTCATACTACGAACCATACAGCCGTTAATACGCTCTTCTATTGTAACTACACCACCCGAGCGTCCAATATATTGTGGATAATTAGCCATTACTCCTACTAATGATGATGCTTGCTCGTCATAGCCAGCACCAGCATGGCAGCTTGTGCATGATAATTGGTTCCCTACATATTCGTCCGCCGCAACATGTGTGTTATTAACAAGCTCATAGCCGTTTAAAATCGCTTCTTTCATTGGTCCATCTGGCACTTCGTCAATACTTGGTGGAGCATAGACAACTGACTGAGCAGCTGCTGTCGTTGGTAATTGCGTCTGCACTGTCGTTTCATTCTCCTCCACAATCGAATCAACTGTAATTTTGTCACTAATAATGGTTGCTACAAAAATTGTGCCTACTAACAGTACTGTCCCTGCTACTCCTGCTACTATAGGTTTCATCTATAATACCCCCCTTTGTATACTCACTTATATTTTAGCAACATAACATTTTATTGGATGTGATTTTTCTCACACCACTATAAAATAGAACCATTCAGATGATAAAAATGGATATATTATACATAAATTATTGTACTACAACACCGAAATCACGACTTAATACCTCTTGCAGTATGGGGATGAATCAAAAAAGTGCCGAGTACTTTAAGTACTCGACACTTATCCATCGGTTTACAAGTTACATGCACCATCCGTACACGTATCCTCACCATTTCCCATTAATTGAATCGTTGGCTGAATCCCCACTATTTTTGCAGTTTGATGTAATGTTCGCACAAAGACTTCATTTGGCTCTGCCCCTTTAATGCCATAACGATTTTCAAACACAAAGAATGGCACACTTTGTATACCAAGTTGCTGTGCATCATATCGATCCTGATCTAAAGCCTCAAGAAAGACCTTAGTAGCTAGAATGTCCTGCGCCTCCTCTATATCTAAACCTAATTGTGCAATCACCTTTAATAAAAAGGAATCATCATTCACATCTTCACCAGCCATAAAATAACCAGCCATCAGTGCTTCCGTATATGCAGATGCTTGGCCAAATTGCTGTGTCCATTTTGCTAATCGATGAGCTTTTTCTGTGTGAGCTGTTGTCATCATTTCAAAATTATAAGTCAACCCAACTTCTGCAGCTCTTGATGCCATATTCTCTGTCATGCCATGTACTTCTTCAGGTGTTGCGTTATACTTCATAGCCAAAGTGTCTAAAAAATTCGGTGCATTTACTTTAGGCGTTTCCGGACCTATTTGATAAGCCTTGTATTCAATTTCTACTTGTCCCGTATAGCCGCTTGTCTTAATCGCACGTTCCAATTCTCGCTTGGCAATATAACAAAACGGACAAGTAAAATCCGTAAATACTTCAATCTTCATGGTTAGATCCCCCCAATAATATCTATCCAAATTTTGATGGCAGTCGCCAATATAAGTATTGCCAAAATGCCTTGCAAGCTTTTGGTATTTAATTTTTTCCCAGCTCTCGCACCAAGCGGGGCCGCTATAAGACTAGTAATAATCATAATGAGCGAGGGGAAATATTCAACTTGTCCGGTCATTAATTTCCCAACCATTCCCCCTATGGAGGAGATAAATGTAATTGCTAAGCTAGTAGCAATGGTCATACGCGTAGGAATCCCTAAAACCACTAACATAATAGGGACTAATAAGAATCCACCACCTGCTCCCACAATACCTGATCCAACCCCAACAACTAAGGCCAATAAAATTGCCCATGTTTTATTAAATGTGACATCCTGCAACGGTTGATCATCAATTTGTTTTTTTGGAATAAACATCATGACTGCCGCTATTAAGGCTAGCACACCATAAACGATATTGATGCCTGACTCGGATAAAAATTTGGAACCAAAACTACCAACAAAACTTCCTGTTAATATAGCACCACCCATATAGATAATAAGTGATTTATTTAAAAGTCCACCCTTGCGGTATACCCATACACCCGCAAGGGATGCAAAAAATACTTGTATGGCAATAATTCCGGATACTTCATGAGCCGAAAATGCCATAAATCCTAATAATGGTGGAATATACAGTAGCATTGGGTAATTAATAATTGCGCCACCGATACCTAACATCCCTGATACAAACGAACCGAGAAAGCCAATTAAAAAGATCGTTAATATCCATGTAATATCCATGCATTCTTCCTTCTTTCCGAAAAGTGAAAGAAGGGTTGTTCTATTTAATAGACAACCCTCCATTAGCCTTAAGCTTTCTGAATTAAAAACGTGATGACACCAGCTTCTTCGGATTGATCTACGATATGATGACCTCCAGCTTTTGCCCAAGCAGGAATATCCGCTAAAGCCCCTTTATCTGTCACCTTAACTTCTAAAATTTCTCCTATAGTTAATGTGTCTATCGCCTTTTTTGTTTTCACAATAGGCATGGGACACGAAAGACCTGTTGCATCTAATTGTAAATTTGATTTCATATTGATCCCCTTCAACACGGCAAAGATTGTAAGCGATTTGCCTGTTCTTCTTATTATTTTACATTCATGAAGGATGAGCACCTTCAATTTCTGGACGATCCACATTTATAGTACAGAGACGTGTCCTTTGTACTTTAATAAATTTTATCGAACAGCACAGCGATTTGGGCCGATTTCCATCTCCGTTTGTTCATCTGGCGAAGGGTTTATTTTCCCCATATTTACCTGACGAATTTCTTGGTAGGCATTAGGTTGTGGTGGCAATTGATCTGTCACGACACGCTTAAATTCTACTTCATCATGAATATTCAAACCATGATTTTGTAAAAATAAATCCCCTAGTCGTTTCGCTACTGTCCCATCTTCATTAAGTTCATCAATGATCATAAAGTGAGCTGGTAACACGATAAGCTCACCGGACAATTCTCGATAACGCTTGTAAAGCGTATCTCGTAAATCTCCTACCCAGTCCTCAGCAAGGCCAGCTAAATCAGGACGTCCAATAGAATCAACAAATAGTATATCCCCTGTTAACAAATATTGGCCATCGACAACAAATGATGTAGAGCCAATTGTATGACCTGGTGAGTAGATAGCTCCTACCTCTATTTTTGATGATCCAATTTGAACAGTCACTCCATCCACTAACGGTCTATATGAAAAGACAACCTCTTCTGCATCTTTCGGTGGCAAGTAATAGACCGCACCAGTTAACTCAGCTATATGGCGTCCACCTGAAATATGATCGGCATGTAAATGTGTATCAAAAACATGTGTAATCTTCACATTCTTCTGTTCGGCGAAATTGATAAATACATCTGTAAAGCGAACAGCATCAACGATAGCTGCCTCTCCTTCAGATATCACCATATAAGAAAGACAGCCCTTCCCTAAACGGACAAATTGATAAAGCTCTCCTCCACCCGTTAAATCACCAATTTTAATAGGCTCTAAATATTCGCTCCAAGATTTCATACCGCCCGCTAAATAGGCAACATCTCGACCAGCTTCTGACAACATTTCAGCAACCATCAATGAGGATCCTTCTTTAGCACAAACGACTAGAATCTCTTTATTGGAGGGGATTTGCGGCAAGATCTCCTCAACCCCATCTAACAATTCAAAATATGGTACATTTAAATACTCAAATCGGTGACCGTCAATTTTCCAGTCTTCAAACGCATCTGCATTACGAACATCTAAAATAAACAACTCTTCATTGTTAATGACCTTTTTAGCAATTTGTGAAGCGTTCCATTTCTGCATTGGCATATATATAACCCCCATAGGTATAATTTCGAAGTTTTTTAAAGTGGAGAGCCTTTAGCCCCTCCGCCTTCCTTGCACAAAACTCTTTAGAAAGTTAGTGAAGGTGCTGCATCTTTTGCAAATTCAAGGAAAGTAACAGCTCCACCCACTTCAATACCATCAATAAAATCATCTGTCGATAAACCCATTACATCCATCGTCATTTGACAAGCAATAAATTTGACACCTAATTCTTGGGCTATGTCCACTAGTTGAGGAATGGCAGGAACATTCGCTTTCGCAAACCCTTCTGCGTAATGCTCTGCCCCTGCAGGCATTGGTAATGCACGCATCCCTTGCTTATGAATGAGATTCAATCCTTCAAATGTGAAGAAGATCGCTACCTCCTTCTCAGAAGCTGCAGCCGCTGTTGCGATATTAAACACCTTATATGCATCAAATAAACCACCGTTACTTGCAATAATTGCTACCTTGTTTGACATAAAAAATTCCTCCTATTAAATGTTTTTTGTTAATGTGCCTTTCCAAGATGTCATTCCTGGTAAAACATTAAAGACCTTTATAAAACCATGTGAAGCTAGCTTCTGCGCAGCCATATCACTACGCTTTCCAGTACGACAAATAACATAAATTTCTTGCTCTTTGTCGAGCTCCGAGAGGCGTGCTTCCAATTCACCCATCGGGATAGATTTAGCGCCCTCAATATGCCCAAAGGCAAACTCCGCTTCCTCACGTACATCAAGAATTAATCCATCACGATTGTTAATTTGCTCTAGATCAATCGTTGGGTCAAACGAAATTTCTTCTATTTGATCGTTTGTACATTTGCGAATATAATGCTTGAGCACGCCTTCATTTTCTAAAGTGCCAATATATTGGTGCCCTACAGTTTCTGCCCATGCTGCAATATCAGCTTTTGATCCTTTATCTGTCGCAAACACTTCTAAAATTTGACCATCTTCTAGATCGGCCATTGCTTTTTTTGTTTTCACAATGGGCAACGGACAAGAAAGGCCCTTGGCATCTAGCTGAAAATCTGCCTTCATCCTTATTCCAACCTCCATATACCTATTAGGGTATTATTTTTAACAAAAAAATATAGCTATATGCTACTATTGTACTTCGCCCTCCCAGGACAACATTCCACCAACCATATTCGAAACATTAAAGCCTTTACTTTCTAATATCTCGGTAGCACGGCTACTACGAGCACCAGATCGGCAAACGATAATATATGGTTCATCCTTATTCAAATCCTGTACGCGGAACTCTAATAAACCAAGTGGAATATGAATAATACCGGGAATATGACCAGTCGCTACTTCATCTACCTCTCTAACATCAATCAGGTTCGGTGTTTCACCCTGCATGATTGCTTGTTCTACTTGTTTTGCTGTAATTTCCTTCATTTTCTTTCCTCCTAATAGACACTCATTCCACCACGAACATTTGTAATACGCTCAAAGCCTTGCTTTTTCAATTGCTTACATGCCTGACTACTACGCATACCACTTTGGCAAATCACTACCACTTCTTTATCCTTCGGTAGTTTGTCAAAACTTGACCCGAGAGGCATATTTTTAAACTGCGAAATATGGCGCCCCTTAAATTCAGCTGGCGTGCGTACATCGATAAATATCTTATCCTTATCACTCAGCATATTTTTTAATTGGGCTGTAGAGATCGATTGAACGCCCTTTGTTGGTTTCATTCGCCAAATGAAAAACGCTGCGATAATCGCAATAATGATCCACGTTTCCAATTTATCACCGCTCCTTTTTATACGATAAAGGGTATATAAAAACTATCTGCTTTTCACCACTAAATCCATTGCTTCTCGGATGGCTGAATTCATTTTTTCCGCATTGCCTTCAGCAGTAGTGACACAATCTAATAAATTTTCACTAACAATAACTCCTATCGTCCGATCAACTGCTGAACGCACGGCAGATAGCTGTGTAATCACATCCTTACAGTTTTGACCCTCCTCCATCATGCGTAAAATCCCGCGTAATTGACCTTCCATCCGTTTCACTCGATTAGCTGTTTTAGAGTCATAAGCCATTCAGTTCCAGCCCCCTTTCAAAACGATAGATTCAACTTGCTTACGTGATTCATATTATACCCCAATAGGTATATTGTCAACATGAAAGCTTCAACTCTTTTTCTTGAGAGTCTTTATCTATATTGTCTTATACAAAAAAACCTGCTATGAGCTGTAACTCATAACAGGTATTTCTACGATTTTATTTTGCTAATTGCATGGCTGGTCCGAAGAATTCATAATGAATTTTCTCGTCTTTCACGCCAATTTCTTGTAAATTTTTAATAACGGCTTCCATAAAGCCTACAGGTCCACATACATAAACATCAGCGTTATCAGCTACTCTTTCTGCTAATAATTCTTTTGTAATTTGCTTGTCTTCATCAGAATATAGAGCCGTATACGATGCATTAGGTAACGCATTTACTTTTCCTTGAATATCATCGCTAAACGCTACAACTTTTTCATTGCGTGCGCACTGAATAAAGTTAACTTTATTCGTTGCATCTTCTTTTAGAGATTGTAGCATACTGTTTAATGGTGTTACACCTATACCACCACTAACAAATGTAATAGGAGCAGTCGTTTCTTCTAAAACGAATAATCCTGCTGGCACACTTACGTCTACTAAATCTCCAACTTGTAAGTCATCATGAATAAAGTTTGACACTTTACCGTTTGGCGTATGATCACTTTCACGTTTCACTGAAATGCGGTAACCATCTTCTGCGCTTGCTTGTGAAAGTGTATATTGACGATTCATTAAATACTCTTCTCCAGGAACTTTCACGCGAATACTAATGTATTGTCCTGGCTCGTAAGCTGGTAATGAGGAGCCATCTTCATTAACAAAATAAACAGATGTAACTAAGTCGCTTTCTACCACTTTTTTCGCCACTTTTAATGGTCTAAATAGACGCCATCCACCATTATTTTCAGCTTTTTGGTATAACTCTTCTTCTACTTGAATGAAAATATCTGCAATAACGCCATATGCCTCAGCCCATGCATTAATAATATCGTCTGTCGCAGCGTCGCCAAGTACTTCCTTAATCGCTTTTAGTAAGTTTTCACCAACAATTGGATAATGCTCAGGTAAAATACCTAAACTACGATGTTTATGCGCAATAAGCATGACCGCTGGTAAAATAGCTTCTAAATTTTCAATATGAACTGCCGCAGCATAAACTGTGTTTGCTAATGCTGTTTGCTGACGACCTTTTTCTTGGTTAGTGTGGTTAAAAATATTCAATAATTCCGGATGAGCTTGAAACATATTTTTGTAAAACGTCTTTGTAATCTCTACACCATGAACTTCTAATACAGGGACTGTTGCCTTAATAATTTGAATAGTTTCTTGTTTTAACATATCGCTTACCATCCTTTCGTGATTACAATATAACGCTTTCATTTTCTTAAAGCAATATGTAAAATACATCTTTAACAAAATGGACATAATTAATGTATTTTAAATACATCTTTAAAAGTGGTTTCAAAATATTATACTTCATTGTAAAAATGCTATAATTACTTTGAATTATAGAAAGTAGGGTGTTCTTATGCGCTTAACTTTATACACAGACTATTCTCTTCGTACACTTATTTACTTAGGTGCGAAAGAGGATGGCCAATTATCAACTATTCAAGAGATTTCAGAGGCTTATAATATATCGAAAAACCATTTAATGAAAGTGACGCACCAACTTGGATTGTTAGGCTATATCGAAACAATTCGCGGAAGAGGTGGCGGTATTCGCTTAGCCATCGATCCAAAAACTATCACCATTGGTGAGATTGTTCGTCATACAGAAGAGGATTTTCATTTAGTAGAATGTTTCGATAAAGAGAATAATTTATGTAAAATAGCTCCGGAATGTCAGCTAAAAGGTGTCCTATATGAAGCTTTACAGGCCTACCTAACTGTACTAGATCGCTACACATTAGATGACTTCTTACATTCAAAGGAGAAATTAATGGCCCTCTTGTTAGGTAAATAAAAATACCCGCTCAACGTTTGTTGGACGGGTATTTCTTTATGAAAAAACATCTACAACAATTGCTTAGTAAAGAAAATCATATCTAATGCACGAATGCCGTTTTCATATATTGGCTCTGGATAGTCGCGAAAGAAATCCTTTTCAATGGTCTCCATGCGAAAACCTGCCTTTTGATAAAAGGCTATATTATCAATACTTGAATTTGCTGTTCCAACTAAAAGCGTTTGATAGCCTTCCTTCTCGCAAATTGCCGTAAGCTGTTGCAATACCTCTTTACCAAGCCCTTTCCCCTGGAATTTTGGCACAATCGCAATATTTTTTAATTCAATGGTTGTTTGAGATTGAGGGATTAATAATGCCACCCCCGCAAGCTGTTCTCCACACTTCACTTCAAATAAGGTACCCTCATCGAGGTATTTTCGAATAGCCTCTTCACTCTCATCTGCCAGTAAAAGCTGTGGTAAAAAGGGCTCTCGACTACCATTTACTTTTTTTAGAGCTGTTCGATATCGTACAAAATCCTCACGTTCAAAAACATTTAATACACATGGTTGTTTCTCTTTCGCTTCTAACCATGAATGCTCTTCTGGATAATCTCCTTCCACCCCTAGTTGAATAAAGCTCAGCTTTTCCTGTGCCTTTTGTGAACGTATATTCACCTTCCTTGCTCCAGCAAAAACTCGCTTTAATCCAAGCTCAAAAAAGGCGATATCTAAAATAGCTGTTTTAGCCTCAAGATTATAACCTTTTCCCCAAAATGGATGCCCGAGCCACGAACCGATATGACAACTGTTTTTATGTTGGTCTATAAACATCAATGCTGTCACACCGATTAGCTGTCCCTCCTCATTTAAAACAACACGAGGAACGGTCTTCCCTTCTTCTTCATCGATGCATTCACGTTTGATAAAATGAATAGTATCTTCTACTTTACCAACAGGTAGCCCTAGTGCATCTCGAACCTGTGGCATAGAAGACAACTCATGCATGGCCTCAGCATATTTGATATCATGTTTCACTAAAGTTACCGTCATCTTCTATTCCCCTTTTACTAACATTCTATTGTCGTATTCTATTCTCAACTATACGTTAGTTGCCAGGAGACGCCAAAGCGATCCTGAATCCACGCAAATTTCTTTGAAAACCCATAATGATCAAGTGGCATTAACGCCTGCCCACTTTCCACTATTTGATTTACTAAATTCTTTATTTCTTCCTCAGATTCACATTCTAGAAAGATAGACGTTGATGGCGTAAACGAAAAGCTATGTTGAATAACACTATCATTCACCATTAGTTTTAACCCATTTAATTGTAGGGTGGCCATCGCTACCTGCTTAGAATTTTCCATATATTCTATCTGTATAACTTCTAAATCTGTAAACCATTGCTGATATTGTTCAATTGCTTCATGCGCTTGTCCTTGAAACATTAAGAAAGTTGTCGCGCTTTTCATCTATTTTTCGCTCCCTCATAATGTGAAATCCACTCTGCTGGTGTCATTTTTGCAACAAGTTCACTAATTAAATCAAAGGGAATATGCTTCGTACTTGTAAAACGTATACAACTTTTCCCCATATTTAATTTTGTTGGTACTCGCCTCGCATATTCCTCCTGAAACCAAGAAAGTAATGCTTGGTCTGCATATATACCCATATGGTAGAGCGCAATATGACGTTTTTGCGCTGCAAGACTAATAAAAGGTAATGGCATATTTGGCGTCACATGATAGCCACTTGGATATATTTCTAATGGCACTACATAGCTAACCATGTCATATTGCATAGTTTGTTCAAAACCCACTGGCAAATTAGCTTCTAAAACATCTACAAGCTTACTAAAGGCATCTCGCCATTTTTCCTCTACTTGCTCCATATATATGCTCTTCATACCTAGCCTCACTTTGTCGTTATTTTCCCTACTTCACTTATTAATTTGTGCCTTGCGATACAATTCCTTTGTTTTATAACCTAGTCGAATAATTTGACGCATCTCTTGTAAACGCGCTTCTTGTGTTTCTAACTTTTTTACACTATAGATATAACGTGCCCAATCCCTTTGATATCCCGGAGTGAGTCCATCATAAAAGACTAAGTCATCCTGATTTTCGGAGAGTAAGTCCCGTAATGGAGGGATCATATTCTCATAGTCACTCACACATTGACTATTGGCTGTTTTTTTCTTACCTCTTCCTTTACCATCTCTCTTAATACTTAAGATTGAAAATGTTTCATCTAATGACATCAAGCTAGAAAACTTTAAATCACTACCATCAATATACTTTTCCTCGTCCACATGGATCGCTGGAAAAATCTCATCTCGATGAATAAACTGTTCATATTTTTTATTACCCTTTTTAGGATAAACAAAAAATAAATAGCCCTGCTCCACTAGACTATTATCTTTTAACACTTTTTGTAAATACGTTACCATGGCATCTATGGAAAACGCAAAAGAAATAATGCGGTCATACGGTGCCTCTCCACAATGAAACACTCCATCTAATGTCGAATCAAGTGGCTGGTTATGGATGGCAATGGATACATCATCCTCTAGTTTTAATTTCTTTTGCATCATTTAAACACCTCTTCTCCCACTCATTTTTAGCCACTAAAAAATGGCTCATACATTTGAATCTTAGTTTTGATAGTATACTGAATAAATGAGAGCTTGGGAACAAAAATAAACGCTTGAACATATCTCAAGCGTTTACGGTTCAGCTTTATTTTATTTTGCGAGTAACGATTATGCCTTTAATAATCGGAATAAAGATCCCGATTATGACAATTGGCAAGAACCACCATCCTATGGAGGCGGTCTCTCCTAGCGCAATGCGGACCATCTGGAATGATATACATGCGAATAAAATAAGACAGAAATTTTTTACTGCGTTTAACATTTTTCTGCTGTTTAAATAAAATGCTTCTACATTCTGTTCATTCAAACGTGCTGGAAAGTTATGCATATGTGGGGCTTTCTCTAAAAGATTCATTATTATCCATAGAAACACACCTATAAATGGAAGAATAATGAGCTCAATTTTTGAACCCCATCGATCAACCTCACCCATACCATTAAAATGAACAGGAATTTCTTCAGGCAATTTCCCCCACATCACTGCAATATAAAAGATAGATAATAGGAATATGATAACGCCAATATAATTCCAAACCTTTTCAGACCTCGTTTTAGGGATTTTTAAAATGGGTCTATACACTTCATACCACCTCAGTTCATCTTCTTACGTAATTTACGCTTCGACTACTCTATAAGTTTCAAAATTTATGAATATTGGCTTAATATTTAGTCACTACCATTAACTATCGCTTTATTCCTAGCATATTTTAGCAGTAAAAATCCTTTTTTTATCACTTCATTCACGAGTTTCTGCCACCTTTAAACTATTTAGTACAGTAAAAATACTCATAATACTTTGTAAAATTCATATTTTCTGATATAAATGATATATATACATATTTCATTAATTTGTAACATTTCTACTAAATACTGAGAAAGGAAATTTCATCTATGCGATTTACTATCTACAAGAAATTATTACTCGGTTTTTTTATAGTTATTTTAGTTCTAGTTGCTACTATCGGCCTAAATATAAAGCAGCTTGATTCTGTGAACAAAACTTATCGTACATTATTGGAGGAGCAAACAACTAAATCTATCGCTATTCAAGAATTACGCGTTATTGCCAAACAAGAGATAGTTAGTTTACGTGGCTATTTACTACTTGGAGATAAACAAAATCTTCAAAGCAATCAAGACTCTCGAACAGAATTTAAACAAAAATCTGAAGAGCTAATGTCATCTTTGACGACGGAAAAATCCATCCAATTTCTAGAGGCTATTAATAAAAGTGAGCAAAATGTTCAACAGTTTGCGGACCGTATGTTCGAGTTAAAGGCTTCAGGTGAAACGGAAAAGTACGAAAAGCTTGATAGTACACAAGGGCGTCTAATTATTAAACAATTTGACGAACGTGTTGAAAACCTTTCCGATTATCAAAATGAGTATATTGAAGGAAAAATTGCCGCTACATCTAAACAAATTCAAGATATTAAGTTCCAAATGATACTGCTTGGGGTGTTTGCTGTTGTCATAAGTCTGATAATTGCAATGGTTGTTGGTAGTCTAATGTCTCGTCCAATTAACGGCATGGCTAAAGCAGCTAAAAAAATAGCAGAAGGTGACTTAACGGCTGAACAGATTCGTATCAAGAATCGTGATGAAGTGGGTGATTTAGCCCAAGCATTTAATCAAATGGCCGTTAATTTAAAAGATTTAATTACAAATGTACGTCACAACACTGTACAAGTTAGTGGCTCTGCTGCTGAATTAACAGCAAGTGCTGAGCAAACCATCCAAGCGACAGAGCAGATCACTTCTTCGATTCAGGAAGTGGCTAGTGGCTCTGAGGCTCAAGGTAAAAATGCTACAGAAAGCTCCGAAGCGATGAAGAATATGACAAAGGGCATACAGCAATTAGCATCTACTACGGCGGCAGTTTCTGAACTAGCAATGGAAACGAATTCAGAGGCTCAAAAGGGCAATGAATCATTACATCGAGTGATCTCGCAAATGACTACCATTAATACTGCTGTATTAGAATCTGCAAGCGTTGTGAAAAATTTAGACGGGCATTCTATAGAAATTGGTAACATTATTGGCATTATTACAGATATTGCAGAGCAGACAAATTTACTAGCGCTCAATGCCGCTATCGAGGCTGCTCGTGCAGGTGATCATGGGCGAGGCTTTGCTGTCGTGGCAGACGAGGTGAAAAAGTTAGCAGAGCAATCCAAAAAATCAGCAGAGCAAATTGCTACGTTGATTGCAGAAATTCAACAGGATACAAACCGTGCTGTGACGGTGATGGATACCGGTACACAAGAAGTACAAATTGGTATGCAGGTTGTACAGGTAGCTGAAGAAGGCTTCTCTAAAATTATGGAGCTTATTGAACAAGTGTCCATGCAAATTCAAGAAGCTACAACAGTTTCAGAAGAAATGTCATCCAGTGCAGAACAAATTTATGCTTCCTTCGATGAAATAGCAACAATCGCTCAAATGTCTTCTAGTAATTTGCAAAATGTCGCTTCTGCCTCTGAGGAGCAGTTAGCAACAATCGAGGAAGTCGCTGCTTCCGCGGCAACACTTTCAAATATGGCTGAGGAGCTTCAAACAGAAGTCTCTCGCTTTAAATTAGAATAAAGAAAACTGCTCGGATTCCCTCTAGGAAACGAGCAGTTTTTTTCTTTATATGTATAGGCCTTTACTCACTTATATTTATCGCTTAAATGATAAAGCATTTCTATAATGGCTGCTTCCTCACTAGGAACTTGCAAAGTAGCCATCTCACCAACCTGATGATTCCCTACACAAACACTTTCCTTTGCCTTCAAAAACATCGAGGCATCATTCGCATCATTTCCAAATGCTATATACTCCCCCTCGATGACACCTAATTTAGTTAAGCCATCCCACTTATCAATTCCATTAGGGCTTATATCTATAATATTTTCTGATGCATGTTCATAGAGAGTAACAGCAAGCTGTTGTAGCTCAAATAACAATGTGTCTCTATTCTCCCCCGGAAATAAAACAACTTTTACAATATCATGAAGATCTTGCAACGCTACTTTTTTAGCTATTTTTAGCGGATCTAGATTTTGATAAATGGGATGAGCTTCACTGCCTGTATACGCATAATCCCATCGGCTATCTACGAGATACGGTAATTGAAATGCTGTAATAATCTGCCGAAGTTCCCCTACTACCTCCGTCTCAAATGCTGTAACCTCCTCCGTTACTCCATTACAAGCGACGAATGCTCCGTTTCCGCCCACCATTGGATATTCTCGCATCATCTCAGGCAATACCGGTAATAGATCACGGATTGGTCTAGCGGAGGCAAAAATAACTTCATGCCCACTTTGTCTACATGCCTCTAGCGCATTGATAATACCCACACTTAAAGGCTTCCCTTTAAAGCAAATTGTACCGTCTAAATCAAAGACAAATTTCATAGTTTTTCCTACCTCTCCTACGTTCATTTGCAATTTTTATTATCTCACAGAAATGACTATTTTTAGTGGACGTTTATTCATTTCATAACTATCAAATACTTACTATAACAAACATTACTTTAGACATAATTTTAAAAATTTTTAGAAAATTATTGACAGGCTATTAATATCCAAGTAATATTGCTTTCAACAACACATTGCAGGCCAAGATTGGAAATAGTAAAAATGGTGATGTACTTGTAGAGAGCCGATGGTTGGTGAAAATCGGTAGACACACATTTTGAACTCGTCCATGAGCTACTCCCTGAATAGTCTAGTAAGGGATGTCGGTTTCCCCCGTTAACAGGATAGACAGTGATAGCTGTCGATAAGGGGACTTTTTCTGTATAGAGAAGGTCAATTAGAGTGGTACCGCGAGCATAAACTCGTCTCTATTTTTAAATAGAGATGGGTTTTTTTATTTTTTTATGAATCATTGGCCTACGTGTAGATTTTAAATACTGATAACTACAAGAGGAGTGTTAAAAAATGGGGAGAAAAATTTGGGTATTTGATACAACATTACGTGATGGTGAACAGGTGCCAGGTGCCAAGCTAAATTTATATGAAAAAGTAGAAATAGCACAGCAACTGAAAAAATTAGGTGTCGATATTATCGAAGCTGGATTCCCCGCTTCATCACAGGGGGATTTTGATGCTGTCAAAGCTGTAGCTGAGAAGGTCGGTACTACTAGTGATATTATGATTACAGCATTAGCACGTGCAGTAAAGGCAGATATTGATGCCGTTTATAATGCTGTGAAATACGCTGAAAATCCAATGATTCACATGGTTCTTGGGACATCCGATATACATGTGGAGAAAAAATTCAGTAAATCCAAAGATCAAATTCTGCAAATTGGTGTAGATGCTGTAAAGTATGCAAAAACTCTATTGCCACAAGTTCAATATTCTACTGAGGATGCGTCTCGTTCAGACTTTGAGTATCTTTGGAAAACGATTGAAGCTGTTATGCGAGCTGGTGCTACTATGATTAACGTTCCTGATACAGTCGGCTTTGCAGAACCAGAAGAGTTCGGTGAAATGATCTTTAAATTAAACAACCGTATGAAAAATTTAGACGATAGCGTTCTTCTTAGCGTTCATTGCCACAATGACCTTGGAATGGCAACAGCTAATACGCTTGCAGCGATAAAAAATGGTGCCGATAAAGTAGAATGTACAATTAATGGTATCGGTGAACGCGCAGGTAATGCGGCACTAGAAGAAGTCGTTATGGCACTAAAAACGCGTAGCTCTGTCTACAATGCTGATACACGAATTAACACAAAAGAAATTATGAATACATCACGACTTGTTTCTAGCTTTATGGGCTTAGATGTTCAAGTAAATAAAGCTATTACGGGAGATAATGCATTCGCCCATTCATCAGGTATCCATCAGGACGGATTACTAAAATCTCGTGATGCCTATGAAATTGTGCATCCTGAAGACGTTGGTCTTGATGATATGGAGCTAGTACTAACAGCGCGTTCTGGTCGACATGCCGTAAAAAATGCTCTTGAAAAATTAGGGTTTTCAAATCTTTCTACAGATGAATTCGAGGGAATCTTTGAAGGCTTCTTAAAGCTAGCGGATGCCAAAAAGGAAGTATACGATCATGATTTATACGTAATCGTTGAAAGCTATTATGAAAAACATGATGCTTCTCACAAGAATGCAACTCATTATAGCGACCAATTCTTTGATATTGAAGATCTACAAGTCGTCAGCAATACAAGCTTCCCTTCTGCGAGCGTTAAAGTACGCAAAGGTAATGAAGTATTGAAGGCCAGCGCAGTTGGCTCAGGTCCAATTGATGCTCTCTATTCAGCCATTGCAGAAGTTACAAGCATGGATGTAAAACTAGTGGAATATAATATCAATAGTGTTTCGCACGGCAAAGAGGCGCTAGGAAAGGTAAAAATCACGATTGAGCATGAAGGTGAAAAGTATATGGCAAAAGCTGCAGATACTGACATTCTAAAAGCCAGTGCCCTAGCCTATATTAATGCCATCAATAGCATTGTAGTGGCCAAATTAACACCTGTCATGAATTAAAACAAGAGAAGCAGTATGGCCTATTAGCCATACTGCTTTTTCACTGCTAGCGACTATCTCTTACTAACTTTTCATATTCTTCTTCTATTAGTTCGATATCCAGTCGTTCAAACAAAGGTGTTACTTCTTTTATGGTTTCAGGTAATTCCACTTGCTCATGCCACATCATTTCATCTATACCTAGCATATTCCTTACTTTCTCTGCTGAAAACGGTAGGAATGGATGTAGTAATTGTCCGAGATTGGCAATGATATAGACGCAGGTTGCGAGTGTGCGATTGCCCGCCTCCACATTTTCTTTTACTTGTACCCATGGCTGTTGTTCGTCGAAATAACGATTAGCGCCACGAATATACTCAAAAATGGACTCTAATGCTTGCTTGAAATGACCACCTTCAATAAGAATACCCACTTCGTTAAATAGCTGAATAGTTTGTTTGCGAATAATACTATCCACTTCCGCCTGAGGTACTTGATTAGCAAAGGATTTCTCTATAAATTTCAATGTTCGATTCACAAAATTACCATAGGCACCAAGTAATTCACCATTATGGCTGTAAATAAATTCTCGCCATGAAAAATCAGTATCGCGATTTTCCGGTGCATTAGTCGTTAAGAAATAGCGAATAGAGTCCGCATCATAACGACTTAAAATATAAGGAACCCATACGGCCCAATTTTGACTCGTTGATAATTTGCGTTTTTCTAATGTTAAATATTCATTGGATACGATATGTGTCGGCAAAGCTTTCGCACCTAGCCCCATCAAAATAGCTGGCCAAATAACTGTGTGAAATGGGATATTATCCTTTCCATGGACATAATACGAAATGGTTTCTTCATTCCACAAATCTTCAATCGCTATATGATGTTGCTTCGCCCATTCTAGGCTAGCTGTTAAATAACCTGCAACTGCTTCAATCCACACATATATTTTCTTACCTTCAAAGCCAGGCACTGGAACATCTATTCCATTTGGCAAATCTCTCGTTACTGCTCGGTCAGGGACGCCCTCTGCTAAGTAGCGCTCTGTCAATCCTAATGCATTGTCCCTCCAACGTTTTTCTGCCTTTGCCTCGGATAAAAATGTCTCTAATTTCCCTTGAAATTGACTAAAGGTAAAATAAAAATGTTCTGTCTCTCGAATGACTGGCTCATTCCCACATATTTTACAGCTCTTATCGATTAAATCTAGTGGGTCTAAAATTGCTGAGCAGTTATCACATTGGTCTCCTCTCGCCTTTGCACCACAATTTGGGCATACGCCCTCTACAAATCGATCCGGTAAAAATTGCTGATCTGTCTCACAGTAAGCCTGTTCAATTTTCTTTTTATATAAAAAATTGTTGGCAAGTAGCTGTAAAAATAAGCCCTTAACGGATTCATGATGGTGCTCTGCGTCTGTTCTTGTGTATAAATCATAAGTAAATCCTAGCTCATTAAAACATGTTGTAAATTCTTCATGATAATGATTAGCAATCGTCTCGGTTGTTGTGTTTTCCTGAGCTGCACGAATAGAAATGGGTGTACCATTACAGTCACTACCCGATACGTATAATACTTGTTCACCTTTTTGACGGTAATATCTAGCCAAAATATCACCTGGTAATAATGCGGCTACATGTCCTAAATGCAAAGAGCCATTTGCATACGGCCAAGCGCCTCCAATAACAATAGTCATTCTAAATTGCTCCCCTCACATAAAAAATGGTAAAAAAAATCGCCCTAATCAAATCTGATTAGGACGAGTCTACCCGTGTTACCACCTATATTTACAAATAGCTCACACTATTTGCCTTATTCAGTACGTCTTTTTTTAATATGAGATACTGCCGCTGTTGTAACGAGTGCCCATCTCGTCGTAATCTACTTGCTATAAGCTTTCGGTACGAAGCTCAAAGGTCATTTTCAAAAGGATTCATTTACCTCATTTCCACCAACAGAGGCTCTCTACAAAATGCTATTCCTATTTACTTTTCCTTTTCAATGCTTTATCTATAGGATTGGCACTATTCTACGCTTTATTACGATGAAATGCAATAATTGTCGTTAAATTGCTCCCATTTTTTCAAAAACGCTCCTGTTAGGGGATTTATCATGATGAGCCTATCTCTATGTTTAATAACTCCGTTAAATCATCTATCACAATATGTGCCTGTTGCAATTCATGGTCCTGAGCAAAGTCAAATCGAACACCTATTGAAAGTAACTCATTATCGCGGGCAGCTTGAATATCGGATGAACGATCTCCAACTACCGCACCGTCCTGAATTCCATTGTCTTGCATTACTTTTTTTACTAAGTCTGATTTATGCCCGCTTGCAATGGATTGAATGCTGTAAGTCCCCTTTATAAATTGCTCTAATTGATAGGTTTCAACAATTGCCTGTAAATAGTCAACCTGTCCATTACTCGCTATGTATAACGGATAGCTCTTTGACAATGTGGCAAGAGTTTGCTCAGCATGTGGATAAAGCGCACCTTTACGACTACGGATTTGCTCCGTCAGCTTTATATGAAAGAGCACATTGCTCTCCTCACGTATGTCTACGGAATGCATTGGACATAAGGTCTCCCATACAACCGGTAGAGGAACGCCCATAATTTCACGGTATTTTTCAATGGGTGTTTCTCCCTGCCATAAGCCCTTTGTACGCAACACATCAAATGTAGCATCCAGCGCAGGTTCTAAAATAAGATTTGTTTGAAATAAAGTGCCATCCATATCAAAAATAAATGCTTTCGTCATAAAATCACTCCTTGATCAATGGTTAAAAAACTCCATATGTAACTTTTCTTTCATATAATAATCTAAACGATCTTGTAAAGTCCCCGTATGAAATTCAAACTTATGTCCATCAGGATCGGTAAAATAAATTGATTTTTTATCTCTTTCATCTCTTTGTCGGCCGTCTAAAATATGAACCTTCAATTGTACTAATTTATCATACATTTTATCGAATTCATCCTCCGAGATCGTGAAAGCGATATGTGTATAGGAATATTGAATATCATTACGCGGTATATTTTTTTCAACATTGAGGGCAAGCCACAGCCCATTTACATCAAAATAGGCTGTGCTGTTTCCCTTTACAAGTAACTTAGCATCGAAAACATTTTCATAAAATGCAATAGATTGCTCTAGATTAGAAACTGAAAATAGTAGATGATTTATGCTTTGTATGGTCATATGTGTATGTGTGCTCCTCTTATTTTTTTCCCTTTTTAACGCCTTTAGAAATTTGCTTCCACTTACGTTGCTCCTCGAGCTTTGCTTGCACATTTGTTTTACGTTCCATATAAGCCAATTCCCTTTGTAGCTTAAAATAGCTGTGTAAACGATTTTGATCAAGTTCACCATCAGCAATAGCTTGCTGTACTGCACAATACGGCTCTTTTTGATGGGTACAATCACGATAACGGCAAGCTTTTGCTAATTCCTCAACATCTTGAAAGCTAGATGATAAACTATCACCTTGATTCCATAATTGTAGCTCACGCATTCCCGGTGTATCGATTAAACAGCCACCAGAAGGTAACATTACTAACTCTCTGTGAGTTGTTGTATGACGTCCCTTAGCATCGTCTTCACGAATGTCTGATACCTTCATCAACATCTCCCCACATAAAGCATTCGTTAATGTAGATTTTCCTGCACCGGAGGAGCCCAATAACGCTCCAGTGACCCCTTCTGTAAAAAGGGCCTGAATTTCCGTTAAGCCTTCTCCCGAAATGGCACTCGTTACGAAAATATCTACTCCAAAAGCTACTGACTCAGCTTCTTTCACTAAGCTTGGTGCATCATCGCATAAATCTGCCTTTGTTAGAACAATAATAGGCTTTGCACCTGAATCCCAGGCAGCTACTAAATATCGTTCCAAACGGCGAATATTAAAATCAGCATTCAGGCTCATGACAAGTAACACAATATCCACATTCGATGCAACAATCTGTTCCTGGATTTCCAAACCAGCAACTTTGCGCGAAAAGACAGATTTTCGTTGGAATAATTGATGAATAATAGCTCGTTCCTCACCAGGCATTTTCTCTACCAGCACCCAATCGCCCACTGCCGGAAAGTCTTCACGAGCTAAAGATGTATAGGCATAATGACCAGCGATTGTTGCAAGCCATTCCCCTTCCTGAGCTAACACTCGATAGGAATGCTTATGCTCTAAAGTAACCCTCGCAGGCACACAATTTTTAAATTTAGACTGTTTCTTCATTTCTAATATTTGCTCTTCAAAATATTTTGTAAAACCTAATGTTGTTAAATTCAAATTAATTTCCTCCTAAAGGTACGTTTCCATGAAGCTTCTGTGCAGACTTCCGCCAGAAGCGATTATCTTGATTCAGCAAATTTGAACCACGATAAAAAACCTTGTATCTGCGCAATTCGGCAGTTACAAGGTTTCACACGCACGTTTAAAGGATATACAAATACCTCGAGCTATGCACGACGTCGCTTTGTATATTTTAGGCGTGTGAAATGAAACAAACCGAATTGCAGTTCGCTAAAAATAGATTTATTCAACATGTCACATCACCTACTTTCCATTTAGTTGTTACCAATATATATAAAATTTGGGTAATTGTCAAATAAAATATTATTAGCATGTATCTCCTTCCTCAACGCATAGAATGTACAAGACCAATAAATGCGAGGAGATGTTGAATTGCCTAAAATCATTTCTATTAGCACACATCAACCACCTTACACATTACAGCAATCAAATGCGGAGGAGCTAACAAAGGAACTTTTCTATGAAAAAATCCCAAAACTAGAGCGCTATTTAAAGGTTTTCGATAATGGTGGAATTGAAACGCGTCATTTTTGTGTTCCACCTGAGTGGCATCGTACAAATCACTCCTTTGAGGAGCGTAATGATCTATATATTGAACTAGCCACACAATACAGCGTGAACGTTATTCAGGCATGCTTACAAAATGAAGCCTTTTTATATTCACCTATTTCTCCTGAAGAAATCGACGCCATCATATTTGTAAGCAGTACGGGAATTTCAACACCTAGCATTGATGCACGTGTGATGAACAAGCTTTCTTTTTCCGATCAATTGAAACGTATTCCGCTATGGGGATTAGGCTGTGCAGGAGGAGCAGCAGGTGTTAGCAGAGCCTATGATTTTTGTAAAGCACACCCTCATGCAAAAGTGCTTGTTGTTTGTGTAGAACTATGTAGCCTCACTTTTCAGCCAAATGATTTTTCTAAAAGTAATTTAATCGGTGCTTCACTTTTTGCTGACGGTGCCGCCTGTATTCTCGTATGTGGTGATGAAATCATGATTGATACAAAAAAAACATCACCAGCAATTCTGGCAACAGGCTCTAAATGGATGCCAGATTCAGAAAATGTAATGGGATGGGACGTTAAAAATAATGGTCTTCATGTCATTTTCCAAAAAAGCATTCCGGCTATTATTACTAGTTGGCTTGGACCATATATTGAACAATTTTTACAGGAACAAGGAATTTATAGTGAACAGCTTACTCATTTCATTGCACATCCTGGAGGAAAAAAAGTATTAAAAGCCTATGAGGACACGCTTTATCTTTCTTCTCAAAAAACCGACATTTCTCGGGAAATATTACGTCAGCATGGTAATATGTCATCGCCAACCGTGTTATATGTGTTAGAACAATTTATGTTACATGAAGGACAAGTGGAGGATACAGGTTTACTCGTCGCTCTTGGCCCTGGTTTTTGTGCAGAAGCTGTATTACTAAACTGGAGGGAGTAGCATGATCTTCTATCTAATTGTAACGCTTGTCATTCTACAAAGATTGACAGAGGTTGTCATTGCTAAACGAAATGAGAAATGGATGATTGCTCAGGGAGCCTATGAGGTTGGTAACTCTCACTACCCTTATATGGTCACTATGCATATTAGTTTCTTCTTGTTTCTAATTGTTGAAGTAGTAACAAATCACAATGGTATATCGCCCTTATTCCCATTATTTTTTATTTTATTTGTAGCCGTTCAGGCATTGCGTATATGGTGTATCCGTTCTTTAGGCCCATTTTGGAATACAAAAATTCTCATTCTACCTCATGCACAAGTCGTGCGTAAAGGTCCCTATGAAATTATGCGCCATCCTAATTATGCTGTCGTTTGTTTAGAAATTCTCCTTCTACCTCTTATGTTTCAGGCATATTTCACGGCGTTTTGTTTTACACTATTAAATATTACAATGCTTTCTGTACGAATTCCGATAGAAGAAAAGGCATTACGAGATGCTACTAATTATAATCGTGTGTTTGAAAAGAAGATTTCGGAATCATAGCCGAAATCTTCTTTCTTTTTATGAATGCCATTCCCAGTTAAACGGATCTTGTAGTCGTTCCCAAGGGTTACGAAACTCTTCTTCTGTTAATAAACAGCTGTCCAACTGTTTAATAATACGCTCTCTATCTAAGTCTATACCAATAATAACAAGCTGTGTCATGCGATCTCCAAACTCGCTATCCCAATCTTCCAACACCTCCGGACTTTGTTGGAAAACATCTTCCTGCTGAGCTTTTGGTAATGCCGCTACCCAATAAGAAACAGGTTCAATTTTTGCAGATGAACCTGCCTGTGATAGCAATAATGCGATGTCTTGATGCTTTGCACTCCAAACAATCCCCTTTGCTCGCACAATTGATGGTGGCATTTGGTCACACCACTCGACAAAACGCATTGGATGGAATGGCCTTCTATTTGTATAGGTGAATGAAGATATGCCGTACTCCTCCGTCTCCGGCATATGGTTTTCATGACCAAGCTCTAATTCTTTTAACCAGCCAGCTGATTCCGAGACACGTTCGAAGTCAAAACGACCTGTATTTAAAATTTCAGCAGGATCAATTTCACCATTAACCGTTCGGATTATTTTTGCTTCTGGCTGTAGTGCGCGTAGTATGCGCTCTAACCGTTCTACTTCTTCTATTGAAACTAAGTCACATTTATTTAATACAAGGACATCACAAAATTCTATTTGATCAATAAGAAGGTCTGCAACATCCCGTCCATCTAACTCACCAATTGCTTCCTTACGCTCTAATAAACTCTCTCCTGATTGAAAATCATGCCAAAAGCGATGCGCATCTACGACTGTTACCATCGTATCCAATTGACAAAATCTCGTTAAATCTATGCCCAGCTCTTCATCTAAATAGCTAAATGTTTGTGCAACTGGAATCGGCTCACTAATACCTGTCGATTCAATCAATATATAATCAATATTGCCAAGTTTCGCAAGACGTTCGACCTCCTGTAATAAATCTTCTCGCAATGTACAACAAATACAGCCATTGGATAACTCCACAAATTTCTCTTCTGTTCGTGAGATCCCGCTGCCATTTGCAATAAGCTCAGCATCAATATTAATTTCACTCATATCATTCACAATAACAGCAACACGTAAATCCTTTTCGTTTTGCAATACATGATTCATCATCGTGGTCTTACCAGACCCTAAATATCCACTTAATACAGTCACAGGTATTTTCATTATTTTCACTCCAACCCCTTAAATCGTAATCATTACTATTTACAATTTGTAATTAAAACATATATATTTTGAAAATGCAAAGCTTTTTATCACTTTAAAAAATAAACTTGACAATTTACACCCTAAAATATATCGTTTAAATCGTAATGATTACCATTTAAAAGGAGGCATATTTATGCGCGTACAAATAACACTAGCCTGCACGGAAACTGGTGATAAAAACTATATCACGACGAAAAATAAACGTACTAATCCAGAGAGGTTGGAGCTTAAAAAGTATTCCCCTCGCTTAAAACGGGTTACTTTACATCGTGAAACAAAGTAATTTAGGCAGTAGTTAATTCATTTGAATGTTTCTTGGACCAAGCATCCTTGCCCTAAAAAAACTGTTTCAAAAGAGGAAGGCTTACCTCTTTTGAAACAGTGTTTGTATACCATCTATTTTCTATTTATTTCGAATGCGAGCTCGTTCAATTTTTGATCGAGTTCATCAAGCATTCGTAATCGAAAATCAATCTGCTCGTCTATATTTATAGACTCATTCATTTTTACTCTACTAGCATCAGATTGATTTTTATAGCCTTTTATCTCATTAGTGAGTTTTTCAATTTCTAGATTTTTCGTTTCTAATTCTTTTACTAATTGGTCATAAAGACTGTCCGCCTCTACTTTATTTCTATATGATTGTTCTATCGTCTCTACGATATGTTCCATTTTTCCACCTGTAACAATGGTAAAGTCTTTTAATCTTTTATCTAACTCCTCCATCATTGACTTATAGTTTGTTTCTTCAATAGATACATCAATGTTGTCCTTTAATAACTTATTTTCTGCTCGCAGCTTTCTTAGTTCCTTTAATAAGGACTCTATCGAAGCAATTTGTTTTTTTCTTTGGAGCTCTCGCTTTTGGATCTCTTCATCATATGCTTCCAATTCCTTATCAAAATCTCTCTTCAACTTTAATAGTTCCATCGAAAGATCCTTTCTGAGCCTTGTTAATTGTATATTCTCCCGTTCAAGACGAAGCACTAATGCATAATAATCACTATCCCTAAGCCTTTTCACTTCATTTTTATATTTGGCTAATTCGGCTCTTAAAAAAATAATCATTTGTTGGAGCTGTAGAGGATCATTGTTTTTGACAATATCGTTGTCCATCCTTGCACCTCCTAGCCTGAAAAACTTTTTAGAATTTCAATAACTTCTTCAAACTGCGCTTTACTGTCTTCTAACACCTCATCCAGTTGTTTTAACCACTTTGTTTGTAATTCTGGATGATCATGTTGTTCAAAATTTTTACTTTTTTCCCCAGAGACAAGATAGGCAATTAATTGTTGTAATGTGTTTTTTTCAAGAAAGGCAAAACTATTATCTTGTACATTACGGCGGTTAAGTTGGTCTTTCAGCAATTGTTGAATTACGCTACTAAGCTCTTGTTTTTCATTATCCACCATTATTTACCTCCTGGGTTGGACTAACGCCATTGAGATTAATTGGGTTTAACACAACCACACCATCCGTTAGCTGATCACAATATGTAAAACCCATAATAGTGCCAGAATACGATAAATTATGTGACCATTTAATTTGAAAATTGGTAAATGAAATCGTTTCATTTGGTTCGATGGTGGACTTCCCTACTGGTCTCAGCCAGTATTCCTCTTTGCTCGATTTGTCGTTAAAACGCTCCCAATTACTTTGCCCCTGCGTCTTTAAAGTCGGTGTGAAATTTTCGTGGACATACCTTCCTGAGAAATAAAACGGAGAATCCTTCGGTAATTTAATGCATAAATATGGATTGGTCACGGGTGTCTGCCCAATATTGCGAATATGGTAGGATCCTAAACAGAGACTTTCTTGCTCAGAGTCATAGGATATATTGAACGAGGATGTAAAATAACTGATAAGACTAATTTTATTTTGAACCGGTAGCTCTTCTACCAATTTTTTAATTTCCTGAACATACGTGTTTGTCTGTTCTTTCACCGCTTGTATCTTGTCTTCTATCCGTGTTATCACTAAATGCCCCCTTATTCTTGTTCATAAAAAAAAAGAGAGGATAACCCTCTCTTCATGATATGACTTTCCTCTATTTGTTAGCACTACTAACCAACAGTTGGGAAAATAACTGGGCATTGTTGTGGACGAACCGCAGTTGGACATGTGAATGGCAGATCTGCTCTTGGCTCGCAGAAAGTTGCTAAGAATTCCACAGTAACTGGGAATGTAGATTGAATGCTTTGGCAAACAGCAACAGTAATTGTTAACGCAGAGAATGTGATTGTACCTGCTGCAGTACCTGTTCCAACAGTAAGTGATCCAGTTGTGCAAACAAAGCAATCTAAATCTGTATATAGAATTTCTACATCTGTACCCTTAGGTGCACATAATGTTACTTGCTCACAGCGTGAAACAGGAATTTCAGTGCTTGTGAACATTGTTCCATTTGGTAATGTAACTATGATCGTAAGAATGAAATTCTTTTGAATATTTAAATGTTGTAAACAAACAGTTGATCCATCGATAGAGAATTGGCGATTCTCACGGTTTAGGATCACAATTGGATTTGTAGCTGCTGGAATTACTCGACATGTAACGATAGCACCCGTTAAGTCAGTAGCTGCTGTTACGCCTGGGAATGTAATTGCTCCAGTTGGTGAAATATCAAATGACATTTCCTTTACAATCCAGTCATATACCTTATCAACATTTATACAAATCAGTTCCTGCGCCTGGGATGGCATATGTTCTTGCATCCTTTTGACACCTCCATAAGTTTTTTATCTTTCGTTTGTAGCATATGTTTTTCAGCTATAAGTGCATGGGCTAATAAATAGTTACATTGGATATTTATAAAAATCAGCGGCAATCATTTTTACAGACAGTTCTTTCTTTATAATAAGAACTAAAATGTTGAATGAACCGGTATATTTGTAACAGAACGTCAATATTTTTAATAAACTAATAATGGACTGAAAGGGGTGAACTACAATGGAAGAGTCAAAATTGTATACCACTCAAGAAATTGAAAATTTAAGGCAAAAAATTGAAACCTATAGAGAATCGTTATCTTCATTAAAAATGGGTTCGTCAATTGAAGATTTCCTTTATATGAAGCAGGAGTTTGATGGACTGAAAACACAGATGGCTCATTTAGAGGGGATTACAGAGACATTGGATACTAAACAAAATTCATATATAAAAGGGTATGATGATCAAATCAAGCTTCTATCCATACAAATTGAGTCTCTGAATCAAACCATGGAAGAAATGAATCAAGAAATTTTAGCAGTTTTAAACAAATTAGTAACTGTTGAAGGAAATGATACTACAACCATTTCTCCCTCCATTAAAGTACCTTCTCAAACTTCCGCTACTCATTTACCTAGACAACCTAGAATGACACAGACAGCAGACAAAACTACGATAACAGCACAACCATCCTATAGACTGCTACAAAATTTGGCAGGTAAAGCCACAAACCATCAACAAAATGGCAATAATAATAGCACTCCCTCTTCTCATAATGATCGACAGGCAACTAAACATGAAGAGCGGCATTTTAATCAGCAGTATTTCCAATCTATTAATACGCATCCAAGCCATATATACAATGGTTTATTCCGAAACACGACAGTTGAATCCACCTTCCATTTTAAAAATGCCACGGATGCAAAGGAAGTTCCAGTAAGTGTTTATGATCCATCGGCTGTACAACTCACTTTAAGTGAAGAAGACATCGAGAAAGATCATTCACCAACAATTATTGTTAATGAATCGAGTGCTGGAACCGAAAAATCAGATGATCCTATAGAGGTTGTGCAAACGGAAAATGAACGTAACAATCATGAGATTTCTGAAGTAACTAAAGAATCGTTGGAACCGGTTCATTCAGGGATACTTAGCGAGCCAGTTAGTCAAGACAATACAGCAATAGCTAACGAGCCTCCTAGCCAAGTCATTTCAGAAGCAGTAGCAGAACCTACTGACACACATCATACTCCTTCATTGGAAACCGAAGAGTATGTTGAAGTGTATAATTCTGAAGCCGTCTATGAGGTTCATTCGTCCCTTGAAGAAGAAAATAATCAACCTGTTCCTGTAAACACACCGATGGAGGAAGAGAATAAGAAGGGAAAAAACTCTTTTTTCGATTTCTTTAAAAGATGGAGTTAAAATTTATCACTCTATAATAAGACATCCACAATGTATTTCCTTACATAGTGGATGTCTTTATATTTCAAATAAAGCTGGCTTTAAGAAGTCATTGAATTTATAAGTGAAATAGATATTTGCCCTTAACCCCTAATCTGAAATGAATAGAATAATGAAGAAAGGGGGTGTAAAAATGTGTTTGAATAATTCAATGTGTGGTTGCTCTGGTAATGGTCATGGTAATGGGCAGTGTACAGCACTTGGGCCATTTATCGGTATTGATGCGGCGTGTATTACTCCACCAGCCGCTACAGGTTCCATTATCCCATTTTCTTCTGGAACAATTCCTGTTGTATTAGTATCTCTTGCTTCTGGGTTAGTTAGTACTGTGAGCCTTGTTGGATTTGGTACATCTGTTCCAGGTGTAGCTCTTGCTGGCGTTAATATTGATTTAACAAGTTCTCTTGCCACAGAAGCTTTTACTGTTCCACGTCCAGGAACAATTACATCTATTGCTGCAACAATTTCAGCAACAGCCGCTTTAACACTAACAGGAACAGCTACTGTTAGAGCACAAATTTACCGTGCAGTTCAAGGAAGCAATGTTTTCAGCCCTACTGCAGCATTTGTTGATTTAGCTCCAGCTTTACCATTAGCAGCATTATTAGCTGGTGCGATTGCAAGCGGTAGTGCAAACGTTTCAGTACCAGTAAGTACTGGTGATCGTTTATTAATGGTGTTCTCCATGACTACTTCAGGAGCTACTGTTCTGGTTACTCTTGCTGGTAACGCAAGTGCAGGAATTACTATTGTATAAGTGAATTATGCTAACAATTACTGTTAAATTTTTTCAAAAATCAAAAAACTGAAAATTAATTTATAGTAGGCGATTTTAATTAAATCGCCTACTTTTTAATTATAAAATTTAAGGCTAAAGCATTCTGAATATGCGTCAAATGATGTTTGCCATGCCAAGCATATATACCAATTGCCTGTTCCAATGTTGTCAGCCCTGAATCAGGATGATTAAACGCTCTTTGTAATTGTTCATCTGTTAAGCTTGTTAATAAGTAAACCCAACGTCCATGTAAGCTTTCGATTAATTGAAGAGAGGTCGCTATTGGCATTTCTGAATCTGGTAGCATTGCCCATTCAGCCTCATTGTATGGCTTAATAGTTGGTTCATCCTCTGTTAAAGCTAGCTTAAAGCGGATATAACTGTTCATATGACTATCAGCAATATGATGGATTAGCTGTGTTACAGTCCAGCCATTTTCACGATAGGATTTTGCCAATTCCTGCTCACTGGCTCCACTTAAGGCTTCTTCAAGCTGCTGTGGTAATAAACGAATATCTTTCAACCATTCTTTTACATGCTGTGATGTCACTTCTGTTGGACATTGAAACTCCCCAATTGGATATCGTAATTCGAAATCGATCAACTTGCTCTCCTCCGTTTCTATCCTCTTACTTTTCCAAAGTGTTTTAGGTCACTCTTATTTCTGAATATCATCAATCAACGTATCAAAGTATTTACCATTTGTATACAAGAAAATGGCCCATTCTCCTGGACTAGGAATTTTTACGCTTAAAGGGCTATGAGCATCCGCTCCATTTGTGGGCCCGCCAAGGCCTATACTCCATCTATCCACTAAAATTGGCTGAATAGTTTTAGTATCTCTATGGTAGCCTACTACTGGTAGCTCTGTATTTCCATATCCTTCAATCCCCTAAAGATGCCACATAAACAAATGATTTTCAACACATTTTAATGTACACACATACAAAAAACTGTATTACTCATGAAAGAATAATACAGCTTACGACTTCATTTTTTTTCTTTAGCTTTTGCTTCTTTTTCAAGATGCTTTTTGGCTATCTTCAATCGTTGAATGTCTTTTTTCTTCAGCGGAATAATCTCATCCTTCATCATTTTAATATAAGAAATCATTAACAACAGTAATATTACCGTAAATGGTAAAGCGGCAATTAACGACGCCGTTTGTAATGCATCTAGCCCACCCGTATACAATAAAACACCTGAAATAGAGGCCATCAATATACCCCAAACTAACTTCGACAGTACTGTAGGGTTTAAGGATCCCCTTGTCGTCATACTGGCCATAATGAAAGTAGCAGAATCGGCTGACGTAATTAAGAAGATAATTATAAGCAAAATCCCAATAAAAGAGGCTATCGTTGAAAGTGGCAAATGCTCTAACATTTGAAACAACGCCACTGTTACATCGTTATGAACGGTTTGTGCAATTTGAGCTTCTTGATGCAAATCGAACCACAAGGCAGTACCTCCAAAAACAGCAATCCAAAAACAAGCAATAAGAGGAGGAATGATTAATACGCCAACAATAAATTCTCGAATGGTCCTACCTTTTGATACACGAGCAATAAAAGAACCAACAAAGGGTGACCAAGCTATCGCCCACGCCCAATAAAAGATAGTCCAATCCTTTACCCATGTCCCTCCGACATACGGTTGCATCCTTAAACTATATTGAATAAAGTTTGAAATATAATCGCCTATCGCTAGTGTAAAGGTTTCCATTATAAATACTGTCGGACCTGTAATAAAAACAAATAGCAGTAACACAATCGCTAGCATCATATTGACATTACTTAAGATTTTCATTCCCTTTTGAAGGCCTGTAGTGGCAGATAACATATAGCCAATAAACATGATAAGAATAATGACTACTTGTAAGAGAAATGTATTAGGTAAACCAAAGACAAAGCTTAAGCCTCCATTTGTTTGGAGCACGCCCAAGCCAATAGAAGTAGCTACCCCCATCACTGTGGCAATAACCGCTAAAATATCAATCGTGCCCTTCACGACTCGATTTTTCCCCGTTACAGGCTCTAAGGCGGTTGAGATGAGCATATTTCTTTTTTTGTTAAATTGCACATATGCCATAACTAGTCCCAATATGGCATACACAGACCATTGGCTGATTCCCCAATGAAAGAATGAATAGCCCATTGCCAGTCGGGCTGAATCTGTCGTAAGAGGCTTTGTATCACTAAAAGGTGGTGAAAAATAATGACTCATTGGTTCAGCTACTCCCCAAAAGACTAGTCCCACGCCTAGTCCTGCAGAAAAGAGCATAGATATCCATGTGAGAAAGCTAAATTCTGGGCGACCCTCTTCTGCTCCTAATCGAATAGTGCCATATTTACTAATCGCCAAGCCAAATAGAAAAACCACGATTATAAAGACCGCCATTAAGTAAAACCAACCAAAAAAATCCGTCGTCATATGAAAGACGCTGTTCGCTACATTCTTAAACTGTTCCGGTATTATTGCCCCAATAATGACCAAAAGTAAAATGGCTCCACTAGAAATAATAAATACTGGGTTGATTAAATTTTTATTTTTTTGCATATAGCGCCTCCATTAATCCCAGACGTTTTACCAAATTTCCTTTATTATGAGTTTCATTCAAGTATTTTATAAATCAAAACTTCCTGAAAATAAAAAAACGCATTACCCGTAGATAATGCGGCTATTATTTATTCATTTTTAAAAGCAAAACGTATGGCTCTACTCATAACAGTGGGCACAATAGATGCATGATTTTCGTTTAAAGCTTCATAAAAATCAACCTTCATTATTTTTTCAAGCATTGTTGCCATTTGTCGTGCATCATCTACCATAAAGGTTTCCAGTTCACCAGCACTAATAAACAATGTTTCCTTCATAGCCTGATGCTCATTTAAAAATACTGAGGCACATGGGACTAATTCATGCTCATTCCACCAGATGGAGGGACTGATAGCCAGGTAATGTTGAAAGCTTGTTTGATGGTGAAATAATTGCCAAAGTGTAAAATAACCCGCTAATGAATGACCAAATATCGATTGCTGTGCTTTATTTACTGGATAGTTGGCTTCAATCGTTGGCTTTAGTTCTTCTTCTAGGAATCGACTAAAGTTTACTGCCCCACCAAGCTTTTCATGCCCTTTACCTTTAAATCTTGCGGGATAAATATACGTCTCTGCTGGTGCCGTAAAATCATAAAATCGTCGTTCACGCATATCTTCACCATGCCCGATACCAACAACAATGGATGGTAAAATACCCGTTTTTGGCGCATTACGACTTTGCAATCGAACTGCTTCCTTAACAAGAGAAAAATAAGAAGAACCATCCAATACATAGATGACAGGAAAGCCTTCTGTTGGCGCTTCCTCATTGGGTACATAGACGTTAATCTCATACGTATAGTCTGCCCATTTTGAAGTCATTTGCTGTGTTGAGTAATCTATTTCTGTTCGATTCATTTGTTTTCCTCCTTCAATATGTCATAGCCATAACATACAGGTGTATTCGTTGCCGGATCTTCCATAATACGTGCATCAATGTTAAAGACTTGGCGCATCACTTCTGCAATCAAAATTTCCTGTGGTGTTCCAGTTTGCATGATAACACCCTTTCGCATGGCGATAAGATGATCTGAATACCTAGCAGCATGATTAATATCATGAAGAACCATGACGATTGTACATTGATGCTGTTCATTTAAATTTTTCACGATATCCAGTACTTCCAACTGGTGGGCCATATCTAAATAAGTAGTGGGCTCATCAAGTAACAATATATTTGTTTCCTGTGCCAATGCCATAGCAAGCCATACACGCTGACGCTGTCCCCCAGAAAGCTGTGCCAGCTCTCGATTTCGATATTCCATCGTATTGGTGACCGTTAACGCCCACTCAATCATTTCTTCATCCTTATTTGTTAAACGATTGACATTGTTGCGATGTGGATATCGGCCATAAGCAATTAGCTCCTCAACTTTTAATTGCCCTGGTGCGATGGGTGTCTGTGATAATATTGCTAGCTTCTGTGCAATATCCTTTGTCGATAAATTTTGCATATTTTGCTCCTGCAAGTATACCGTGCCCTGTTGTTTTTTTAAAATTCGTCCTATCGTTTTGAGAAGCGTTGATTTACCACAGCCGTTCGGTCCGATAATTGTTGTGACCTTGCCCTCTTCAATCGTTAAATTTAACCCTTCAAATACTCGAACCTGCTCATAACCCGAAGCCAAATTTTCCATTCTAAATGCAGTTTGCATACCGTTTCCTCCTATGCCTTAGATTTTACAAGTAAATACAAGAAATATGGAATTCCTATAATCGACACTACTATTCCAACAGCCAGCTCTGATGGTGCGAATACCGTTTTGCCGATAAAATCAGCTAGGATTAACAAGCCTGCACCTATCAATGCACTTACTGGCATGACATAACGGTGCTGAATACCAACAAGCTGCTTAGCGATATGTGGCGCCATTAAGCCAATAAAACCAATACTTCCTGATACAGATACGCAGGCACTAACTAGTCCCACACTGGCTAATAACAGCTTCATTTTCTCTTTTTCAACAGCAATCCCTAAACTTGTGATGCTATCCTCTTCCAGCTGAAAATAATCAAGTAAATACGATTTTCTATGCACATAAATTCCTAATATTAAAAGCCAAGGTAACATAGTAAGAGCAAAAATCCAATTCGCATTGTAAATGGAGCCTGCCATCCAAATGGCTGCGGATTCAAAATCCTGCGCACTCATTTTTAGGGATAAAAACAATGATAAAGCGCCAAATCCACTGTTAATGGCAATCCCAGTTAATATTAATCGCTGCATATCGAGATGACCATTTTTCAAAGCAAATGTAAAAATCAATATAGCCGCAATTGTTCCACCAATAAAACCGAACAATGGCATCATTAAAATAGATAGCCAGCTGTTCATATCTGCGCTCACTAATTTTAACTGAAAGAAAAACATAAAAATTACGACCGCGGCACCAGCTCCTGCATTAATCCCTAATATGCCTGGATCTGCAAGCCCATTGCGCGTAATACCTTGTAAAACAACTCCAGCCATTCCTAAACCAATACCAACGAGTCCGGCTATGACAATCCGTGGTAAGCGGAATTCAAAAATAACAAGATCAAATTTTGGATTAGAGTCAATACGCAATAATGTTTTTATGACATCCATCACAGACATGTCAAAAACGCCATTTGTAATATGTAGATAACTTGCAACTAAAATTAAAAGTAAAAGCATCGACATAGTCAAAAAGAATACACTTGAGGTATGTTTACGCACGTTTTTCACCTCCGTGCTTACGAACTAAATATAAGAAGAATGGTACGCCAACTAATGCTGTTAATACTCCAATTGGCGTTTCGAACGGATAATTGACAAAACGGCTAAGGACATCACAAAGCGCCAAGAAAAAGGCACCAATAACCGCTGCACAAGGGATGATATAGCGATAATCCACCCCAACAAGGAAACGAGTAATATGCGGAATAACTAACCCTACAAAGGCTATTTTTCCAACGAGAGCGACTGCTGTCCCTGTCAGGCATACGACAGCTAACATACTAATAATCCGTACTGCTCTCGTTTTTTGACCTAGTCCCATTGCAATATCCTCACCTAGCGAGGTAATCGTAATGGCCCTCGCACATAATAAGGCCAAAAATAATCCAGTTAATCCAAATGGAATTGAAAGCATCAGCATATCCATATCTACCATATGTACTTTAGTGTTATACCAAGCACTGACTGTTTGTGATACTTGGAAATACATCGCGATTGCTGTAGCTATACTGCTTAAAAATGTCCCAATAACGGTTCCAATAATAGCCAACCTTACTGGTGATAAGCCATTTCGAATTAATGAGCCAAAGCCAAAAACAATGCCCGCACCCAGTGCAGAACCTAGCATTGACAATAAAATCATCTGATAATTGGGCAGTCCTGGGAAAAAGACAATAGCTAATGTGATAACAAATGCAGAGCCATCGTTGACACCCATCAATGACGGAGATGCTAAATAGTTTCGTGTAATTCCCTGCATAACTGCACCCGCAACTGCCAAAAATGCTCCAACTAACAATACTGCGGCTATTCTAGGAATACGTCCTGTTCGTATAATTTGGTGATCAACATTGGAAGGATCAAATGCTGATATTGCCTGCCACACAGTGATTACACTAATATCCTTTGTTCCATACATAACAGAAACAAGTGCCACAAGGGCAATAAGGAAAGGAGATACCGCTAATATTGAAAATGACACTATGTTTGTTTTTTTCAACTTTCACACCTTTTTCTATACCATTTTCTTATCCAAACTTCTACTGAACAAAAGGCCGGTAATAGCCCGGTGATATCACCAAATCTACTACCAGCCTGTGTATACTATTTAAGTAATTTTTCAGCTGCTGCATCTAAGAATTTAACCTTAGACCAAGCCGTACCACCTTGTGCTAATGGGTCAATTGTATTGACATAAATTTCATTATTTTGTGATGCCTTTAAACTAGTGAAAATTGGATTTTTTTGTAGCTCCTCTAAAGCCTTTGGAGTATCCTTATTTTCTGATTCCTCAAATTGAAGGAAAATAGCATCTGGATTTACTTGAGCTAGTGTTTCCAGCGATAATTCAGCTTGCGCTTTAGCTGTCGTAACTACCTCTGGAACTGGTGCACCTAAATCCTCATATAAAACAGGATTTAAATAAACACCAGCCGGATAAATGTACATAACGCCACCACGAACACGAATGATTAACACTTGTTTATCAGCTAATTGCTCTTTTGATTTCACCTGTGCATCAGCAACTTTTGCCTCATAGTCAGAGATGATTTTTTTAGCATCATCTTCTTTACCAGCTAGCTGTGCAAGCACTGTCAAATTTTCTTTCCAGTTTGTTGAAATATGTGAGTAAGGAATCATTGTTTGAATTTTTTTCAACTTTTCAGCCGTTTCTTCAGGGAATTTTGAAGTACCCACAATGACATCTGGATCCAAATTAAGAATGGCTTCTGCATTCGGCTCCATTTTATTTCCTACAAGTGTAGCACCTTCAAAATCTGATGCTAGATATGCTGGCACTTTACCACCCACTTCAAGTACACCTACTGGCTTAATTCCTAGCATTGCAGCGTCTTCCATAGATTCAAGACTCGCAGCGACAATATTTTTCACTTCTGCTGGAAGCTCATATTTCTCACCTAAGTAAGTTATTGTCTGTGTCTTAGTTTGCTCTGTCTGTGATTCTGTTGCACTTGTTTCAGCCGTATTATTTGTTGATGTAGACTCCTCCGCCTTATCTGTTCCACATGCAGCTAATGATAGTGCTAAAAGTGCTGGCGCACACATTTTAAAATATTTATTCATAGATATTCTCTCCTAACGAGCTCATATTGATAATGATAATCGTTTTCATATGTATGTCAATATATAATTGATACTCATTATCATTTACGGATACTATCCTAACAAAGTGAAAATAGATTGTGAATGGACGATTTCGAAAATGACATGGACTTTTGCCGATTTAATCAATAAAAAAACTGTTTCTTTTTTATAAGAAACAGTCATTTATACGTATTTGGCTTCCTCTATTTTTAATTTTCGATAGGCTGAAGGCGATAAACCTGTACACTTTTTAAATACCCTACTAAAATAAAAACAGTCTATATAGCCAACACATTCTGCAATTTCAGCTACAGGGATTCCACCATACTCTAGTAAGTCCTTTGCTCGTCTTATCCGGTATTCCGTTATATATGTGCTTGGATTCATGCCTGTATGTTGCTCAAATAAATAGGCAAATCGACGTCGTTCAATTTCAAATTCACTAGAAATATTTGATACCGAAAGCTGCTCCGCGTAGTGCTCATGTATATACTGTAAAGCCTGCTCCATCATTTCATTAGCATTATCCAGAACCTTCACTTTTGCCGCTATAAGAATGTGTTCCAGCAAATTCATGAATAATGTCTTAGACTTAAATACCGCCATACTCCCTGGAAAGGAATAGCTTTCTACCAATTGCTGAACTTGGGTAATAATTTGCGTATTATGGCCTGTTTTAATAAGAAAGTGTTGTTGAGCTAGTGGATAAAGTGCCGCCTCATCCATAGGTAGATTATAATGAACTACAGCATATTCCCAAACCTTCTGGCTCGTTACGTTCACTTCAATTGGCATTTGAGAACCGGCATGCACTATTACTCCTGGTTCCATTACATAAGGCGTTCCATTCAAGCTAAAAATAGCACTGCCTGCAAGCGGCACAATAATTCCACACTTTTCTGGTGCAGTAGTTCTCCCTAAATCAACTTCTCCCGGCTCCATTCTTTTCGTAAAGACATCGGTAAATTTTACAGATGCTTGTGCAAAGTAATCTATTAAATACTTGATATCCATGTGCTAGCTCCTATATATGTAAAACGCTCTGAATTTGTGAAAAATGATGTAAATCATGGTCAATTAACCCGCCAAAATAATCCGCAACCGTTATGTTAGACTGCCCAATACTGAACGACTGGTGCCATTGCTCATCTGTCAATTGTTGAATAGTCTGTAGCAATTGACGCCTTGTCAAAACAAATTCAGTAATCGTTTTTTCTAAATGCTGTTCACGACTTTTTTCAGCTGCCTTCGTGTTCATATGCTCGATATCTGGCCCTTTTGGTAAAGATGTATTTATAAATAAATAAGGTATTCGATGTTCTAATACAAATGTATCCCATGGGGTAAGATGTCCTATCACCTCTGCAACCGACCATTTTCCAGATTTAATTGGCATACGCCATTGCCCCTCAGATAAATTCCTCATATTCTTTACCCAAATAAGAGATTGTTCATAGTGTTTAATAATCGACTTTTTGTCTCGCAGCATTGGATTTGCCCTCCGATTACTGTAGATTGATTTCTAATTTCGGCCATCTTAAATGCCACTGTTTAGAAGTAATTCTTTGGCGATATATCGCATATCTTTCTTTATTTTCAAGGAAAAACGGGGTTGGTTCTATTATGCCAGCACCTAAATGGTGAATACCATATGGTGCAGCTACTTGTAGCCGACCTTTCGTTAATTTAATACCGATAGCAGTTGGGATTTCAGGAAAATGAGAGATTCCATCTAAGGAAGAGTGATATGGATTACTCCTATTTATGACGTGCATCCTTGCCTGATTTTTGACCGACCAAGGCTCGTCCTTACAAATCTTCCACAGCTCCTGCTCATAATGCTTCTCTTTTTCTTCTGTTAAATTGGATGAATCATAATAGATCACATCAATATCAGCTACTGGTGTTCGATCTTCTTTCTCATAAATATAATCCCATACTTTTGAACGAATGAATCCTGCACATATCCAACAATCAGGGAGCTGTACTTTTTCAACAGCTTCTAAAACATTCATCATCCAATCGTCTGCTGCTATTAGACTTATTAATTCTTTCTCAGTTTGTAGCAATCTCATCTTAGCCCTCCAAAAGATAAAATAAATTTATAAATACTCAAAAATAATATATTAGATTTATACATTAAAACCATTTACCCTAAAGCTATTCAAGTGAGGAGAGTAGCTTATGAAAAAAATTTTACTGGTATCGTTCTTTGTACTCCTTAGTTTGGTGGGGCTTTACTATGCAAAAATTTCTTTGACCCTCATATGTATTGGTATTATAGCTGCCTTTATCGGTACACTTGCGGGAGGTGGAGGACTGATCACACTTCCTGCAATGATGCTGGTCGGCATTCCCATTCAGACTAGTATTGCGACAAATAAATTTTCAACTGGTATATCGGCTTTATCTAGCATTTTTTATTTACTGTACCATAAGGAGCTACACTTGAAAGCTATTTTAAAATACATCACTATTGCAGGTATTGGAGGGGTTGGTGGTGCACTTCTGGCTGTGTCACTATCTGAAAAAGCTATGAATTTTACAGCCTGTATCCTACTGATTTTTGCATTAGTCGTCACTTTAAAAAATAAGGCTTGGACTAACACTGTGAATCATACAGAGCATACAACGTCTTCCCTTTGGCAGCCCTTTTTTATCGCTATGTATGATGGTGGCTTTGGCCCTGGTTCTTCAATTTTTAGTATTTTATATTATTTGCGTTGCCAGCACACTTACATAAAAGCTGTACAACTCACTCGTGCACTGCTTTTTGGGAGTTGTGCAGGAGCTTTTATTGTTTTTTATCAAACTGGTTTTATTCAATGGCACTATGCCATTGCCATGGCATTAGGCTCTATCCTAGGCTCTCAATTAGGCCTCCTAGTGCTGCCACATATTCCAATAAAAATAGCCAAACTACTCCTACCTGTCATTATTTCATTGTTGATTATTCAGATGCTATGGAAAATCATTTAATATTGCCACTCAAATGTTCATGAATTAACTTCCATTCACCATTCATCAACGTGAAAATATTTGTCGCTCTACCGCTACCTGATACAAATCTTCCATTATGATAGCCTTCATAGTGATATGTATAAAGACAGGTAGCTGTCTTTTCATCAACGGTTAGCCATGCTATATCAGTCGCTGAATAGACCTCTTTTTGAATTACATTCCATGCGTGATTGAAGTAAGCACCAATTTCCTCTGTAGTCGTACATGTTTTATCCGAAAACCAATATACAGCCTGTGGATGCAAAATAACCTTTACTTCATTAAAATCATGCGTATTTGTTGCTTGGATATAACGTTCTAATGCTTGTTTATGTGTCATATTCTCGCCTCCTTTTTAACAATATTATCCCATATCTACCTTCTTATAAAAAATGTATTTATGTGATGTTCTCCTTTGAACAGTTCATAAAGAACACCTATAATAAGGACAAAATCACATAAAAAACGGAGGATACTATGCTAGCTTCTATTGAAGAACAATCCAATCACCATGTTGCTATATTTAAACGCCCGCTCCCTCATGCGATAGAGGTTGTTTGGGCAGCAATTACTAATAATGACAAGCTGCAAAAGTGGATGAGTAATTTAGAAATCATCGATCTTCGTAACAATGGTAAGATTCATTTTAATATGAACGATGGAACAGATGCCTATGAAACAATAGGCATTACTGATTATGCAGAGAATGAAACTCTCGAATTTGATTGGGGTACGGATACTGTACGATTCGAACTTTCTTCTACTGACCAGGGCACATTACTACTATTAGTGGAGACACTTCAAGCTTTAACGGAGCATACGCCAAAGGATTTAGCAGGATGGCATATATGTCTGGACTTGCTGGCTGATCTGCTAGATGGTCAGGAACGGCTAACCTTCCCAATGGAGAGTTGGCAACAGCGATTCCATGACTACAAGGACCTTGTAGATTCCGTAAAGTAAACGACTAAAAAAATCCTAGAGTACAATTGACGTGCACCTCCAATTGTTAGATGCGTCTAATAATCGGGGTCACGTCACAATGACTCTAGGGTTTTTATTATTGGTAAAACGCTGTAGCTATTTCTATGGCCTTTAGAGGGTCCTTTATGGAATCGAGTGTATACACAAGCTTTTCATCCTGCCAAACGATTAAATTGCCTGTCTGATAAACGTCCAATTGAGCCATGCCATACTGCTTTGGAATAGGGAGCATATGACTTTCTAAATATTCTACTACCTGCTTTGCAAGCTTAACACCTGCATCTGGATTTTCTGTTCGGGTATGTGTAGCAATTGCCCAACGTCCTTCATTCCATCCAGTCCATAAGGAACCGGCTCCTGCATTTTGGTAACCTTTAATATTGTAACCAAGATCCACTTTTCGCCCACCATTTTGATTAAAATTATCAAACGCTATTTGAGTGCTAGCACCTTCTGCATTATTGTATTGCTTAACGAGCAATCGCCCTATGACGGTTGCTGATTTCTTTAATCGAATATCATTAATAGGTATATTCTCTTTACTTTCATAAAAGACAATTTCCACCTGATTCCCTTCAGTCCTTGTAGTAGCTGATAAAAAAGCACCCTCTGGAATAGGTAAAGTTGTTGGCATTTTTATGGTGAAATCAGCATGTATTTGATCCTTGATTTGTTGCAGGACCTCTGTTTGTTCCATTGCTGTTCCATTATTATGATGATTAGCTTGTTCTACAGGTATTTGGGTCTCACTTTCATATGCTTGTTGATTTTCTTCACGATTTGCACAGGCACCTATAAAGCAAATACTCAAAAAAAGGAGAAATAGCATTCTTTTCATTCGTGTGAACCTCCATCTATTAATTTCCTTCTCTCGGTATTTTTCCCTAGTAAAAACTAACTTAAACGTTTGCTATTTTAGCTCGTTAATTCGCTTCGTCAGCTCATTAAATTTTTCATCGAGCTTGGCGTAATCCTTATCCTTAGCTGTGAGAAAGCTTAGTTTCCCTAATATTTCTTGCCGCTCCGTTTCTAGTTTTAAACGAAGTGTCATTACATCCTCGTCCTGCTTAACCTCTTTTCTCCATTTTTTCTCTATCTGTTGACCATGAACCTCCCAAACACTATTCGTTACCTTATCCAGAAAGTAGCGATCGTGTGAGACAACAAGTAATGTTCCATTGTATTGGGCAAGCGTTTGCTCTAACTGCTCACGAGAAGGCAGGTCAAGATGATTCGTTGGCTCATCTAAAATAAGAACGTTCTTGTCTGCTACTATATATGCCATCAGTTTACATTTTACACGCTCACCCATGCTCATCTCCCCAATCGAAGATGTCCAATGTGTAGAAGTAAAGCCTAGATTTTTCATGAGATTGCGAACTTTCCCTCGCTCTTCAAACGTTTCTTGATAAAAATACTGCTCTGGTGTCTGATCAAGCGGTAGGTCAAAGACTTCTTGTGTTAAATAACCAATGTTGGCAGCCGGAGATACCCATACTTCACCTTCAGCCTTTAATTGACCTAAAATGACTTTTAAAAAACTTGTTTTTCCACTACCATTTGTGCCCGTGACAGCAATTTTATCTCCAAATTGCGCAGTGACGTTCACATCCTTAAACAGCAATCTGTCGTCGAATCGTAAGGAAACATTTTTGGTCTCTAAAAAACGTTTACCGACACGTTGATTGGTTCCTAAAGAAAAGCGTATTTCTGATTCAGGCTTCACAGCTTCGACCTTTGCCTTCTCAAGCTCAGCTTCTAATCGCTTTTTCTTAGATTTCACCTGGGAATCAAGACGCTTTGCTTTCACACGGTGATATTCCTTAAAACCTTCTAGCTTGGTAGACTGAGCATGGCCCTTTTGAGACCATGCTGTTAGTTCCTGCATCTGTGCCTCAATACGCTCAATATTTTTTTGCTGCTTGTCGTATGCACGTTGTTGTGTTAATCTTCGATGCTCTCTTTCAGCCATATAGTTTGAATAATTTCCGTTATGTTCAATAAGCTTCTTGTCCTCAATCGACCAGATTTTCGTCGCTACGCTATCTAAAAAGTAACGATCATGTGAGACAACAATAATCGTTCCCTTATAGTTTTGTACTTGTTTAATCAAAAATGTGGTACTCTGTTCGTCTAAATGATTGGTTGGTTCATCCAGCATTAGAATTTGAGCACCCTGCGAAAAACCTTCTGCCAGGCGCATTTTCAGTTTTTCTCCACCACTTAATGCTTCAAATGGCAGATTGGGCACCTTCCATTTAGATAGCAAATCTGCCTCTCTAGCCGTTATTTCCATCCTAGTAAAATGAGCTAGTTCCTGCTCTACAATTGCCGTTTTTACTGTTTCTAGCCCTTTTATTTCTCCTGTAGTAGGCACCAGCATCCCTCGTATGAATTGAAGCAATGTGGATTTTCCAGCACCATTTCTACCAATAATGCCGATTACCTCACCTTGCTTTACGGTAGCGGTCACATGCTCAAATAGGAATGTATCCTTTATTTCAAAACTAATATCCTGTAATTTTAAAAGCTCCTTCATACTATCCATCCTCTCCAGTTGGAGGACTAAAAAAATCCCTCCAAGTATTTTGGAAGGATTAGTCACCGCTACATATACACAAATTAACTGTTGAAACAGCTATATTTGTTACTCCATTACTTATTTTAGACATCGTAAAATAAGCTTCTGGAATAGCGTTATATTGGCCTATTAAGACCAATACAAGCGTTAATTATGGAAAATGGGCAGACTAATCCTATTTTTATTGTTGGTGAAATTTAAATTAAATTTCATCTGTAAAAAATAAGATTAGTTATTCATTAGCCACCCATCGTCCCTTCATCTTTTATTACCGTCATTGTAACACCATTTTTTTGAAAATGAAACTTTCTTTGCGCGACATTATCTGAAACATTCAAATGAACGAATTTGATTTCTCGTTATCGTACGGAAATACCAGCCATACCGACTACTCCAACGAAAGCCAGCAATGAATTCTCTTCCTATAACAGTTGGGAAAAACCAAAAGCTCCTACCTGTATTCAACCAAATAAAGGTGTTTCTAAATAGGCAGGATCGAATACCACTTGATCCTTCTCGCCGTGCAGGCACTGGTGGCGAAAAGCCTGGTGGTGCACTCATTGGCATTTGTCCTGCCGGAGGCGGACCAAAATTAGGTGGACCAAATGGCGGTGTTTCAAAATTATCATCGCCACCCCAGCCAGGTCTTCTAAAATTATCTTCTCTAAATGGATTATTGTACACACAAGCCCTCCTTTTACATAATTCAATATATGTAATCGGGCATTTAACCGTTGAGCCATTGCCTACCTAGGTGAAGATAATAGCAGCGTATTTTCCCTCATGCTATAACCTCTGGCAGCACATCTTAGTAAAGTCTAGGTATGCTTCTCATCGTAAGAGTATGGCTCTGATTATGTACAAAACAATGGTGGAATGACCGCAAACTATTGAGATAAATATGACTGCATAATTCCCCAATCCTCTACTTTTTCGTCAAAGGATTTAATATTTTTCCCTGGTATCGGACTCGTTGACGGCATTTTTTTATAAGCTCGTCCAGCTAAAAGCTCTAATCCAATATGCTTGTTAAAAACATCGAATGCCTTCGCCCCATTAAAGAGTACTAACTCGATGTTCGGGTAGCTTTGAAAAAGAGTTTGAAAATCATTTGGCTTTTCATTACGAATCGCCGCATCTAGGCTCCCTTTTCTCTCACAGGCTTCAATTGTGTCCCAAAGTCCGATTGCATGCTTTCTTAATAAAGCCATTCTCTCACCATAATCGTCAGGAACTTCAATATGCAATAGCTCACCAATGATGGGCCAAAAGTGATTGCGTGGATTACCGTAGTACTGCTGTTTTTCTAATGACTGTTTTCCTGGCATGGAGCCAACAATTAGCACCTTTGTGGATGAATCTACAACGGGTAATAATACATTTTTTACTTCACTAGACACAACAATCACTCTCCTTTTCTCTATTGTAGCGGAAAATCAGATCCGGCAAGTATATCTTGGCTTGGTACTAATAAAGGAAGCTGGGATGAATGATTCCTCACATACGACCGAACAATTTCATAGCCTATACAATAGCCTATCCACGGTGGAAGCTCTCCACCATATAAAAATGGTCGATGCTTTTCCAATCCCAGAAGCTGTAGGTTTGGCAAAAACTGAGATTTCCATAGTTTTATAACCTTCTCGATCGTATAGTCAGTTAACCACGGTGCTAGCCATTGATCTCCGTAAAGTTCTTTCACTGCACATTCTGCTAAACCCTCTAGTATAAGTGAATCCAATAAAGTCATTTCGACTAAAGACTTTTTAAGATAATGTAAACGGCAAACATGGTTATATTCATGGGCGAGTAATGCTTGAAGCTCCTGTTTTTCTACTTCTCCCACAAATAAAAAAAGCGAATGAGGATACGCCACACCATTTTTGTTAGTGATAGTTTGTTGTCGGGTAATTGGAAATATATATATAGGTATAGTTGGACCATCCCACTTCTTCTGTAAGTACATAAACTCCTGCTCCACACAGCCCCACACATTCATCTGTTTCAGTCTCTCTAGATGAATCTCTTCCTCTGATAAAAAAAGACCCTGCTGCTGTAATTCGAAGTGTATTTCCTCTGGATATCCCTCTTGAAATAGTTTAACCAAACGATCACATAGAATCGAACACTGCAAGCTATATAGCTCATCACTGCTCTTAGATTTTCTGGCTAATTCATACTCCTCAAGCCACTTATCTGTAGACTCAACTGCCACGTCATCACCTCTTGATAGTATATGTGATGAATAGACAATCGGCTAAAGATAAATGCATTAATTAGCATATATTAGCTTGTAATGAAGTAGAAAGGAGGGATATTTGTGAATCCAACTGATGCTTACAATATTTGTTGTAAATATCACGGTAAACGAGTTCGAATTTCGGATACATCTGGTAGAGTACATGTTGGGGAAATCACGAGGGTAGACAGAAGACAGGTATGGATTCTACCTGATAGAAGATATGGTGGTTACGGTCTAGGCTTTTGGGGATATGGTGGAGGAGGATTTGGCGTTGGCATTGCACTAGGAACTGTTCTAGGTATTGCACTAGCTCCAATTATTTTCTTCTAGGTTATATGGATGTGAAAAACGAGCCATTTCAAACATTGTTGAGATGGCTCATTTTTCATTATTGAACTTGCTCTTGCTGCTGTTTACTTTCAATCAACTCGGATATTGTTACAAATGTGTAGCCCTGCTTTTTTAATGCTGGTATTATCTCCTCTAATGCTTGAATGGTTTGTGTACGATTTCCACCACCATCATGAAATAATATGACATCGCCAGGCTTTGTGCCCTTCATAACCTTTTGTACAATCTTCTTTACACCGGGCTCTTTCCAATCTTGAGTATCCTGATGCCAAGACCACATCACGACCTTGTAGCCATCCTTAACAGCGGCATTTATCATAGCATCTGTGTAATTTCCACCAACAGGACGGAATAAAACAGGGGAAAAACCAGTAATACCATAAATCGTGTCATTCGTCTGTCGAAGCTCTTCTTGCAATTTATTGATGGAAACTTTAAACGGATGTGTATACGTATGATTCGCTAATTCATGCCCTTCTGTATAAGAACGTAAAACAAGCTCTGGATATTTTTCAGCATTTTTTCCAATAATAAAAAAAGTCGCTTTGGCATCATATTTGGCTAATAAATCAAGCACCGCCGCTGTGTATTTGGGATGTGGGCCATCGTCAAAGGTAAGTGCCACTATTTTATCCTCCGTGTTAATATCCCACACAACTTTTCCAGTCTCCTCATAATACGGACGTCCTTTATTAGCATGAGCTTTGAACCCTACAAAAAATCCCGAGATGATTAAAACGAAAACCGTTAAAACCCATACATATTTACGTGTCATAGCATCACCTCCCAAGTCCACATTCACAGAACTCCGTCAACTTACTATTTGCGAATTACCGTTAATTATACTTGTGAGAGACGTCTGTTTTCCTGTTTTAATTATTTCAAAAAAACTTATAATATTGAACGAATTGTGAAACATCACTCATATTCCTTTATTTTTTTCTTTATTCATGTAAAATGAAATCATCATTGATATATAACAATATATAAATTTAATAAATGTTATGTAACAGATAAAAGGAGATACTATAAATGTGGATAATTACCGTATTTGAAGAAAACACGTATCGGATGTTTGAATATACTTCTAAAAGTGAAGCAACCATTGCATTGAGTAAATGTAAACAAACCGCTTTATTGTCTTATACAAAGTAAATGCTAAAAGGAATCTATTCGCCTAGAATAGATTCCTTTTTATTATTTTGATATTAGACTTTTTTCTTTATTACCAAGAGTTTTTTTATTAGAAATGTCGAACACCTTGATAGTTATCGCCATATGTATATAGAGAAAAGGAGTGATTTCAATGGTGACAATTGAACCTATCATGATTAAGGGACATTTTTTCACTGCAGTAGTTGTTCAATTACCTAAAACAACACTACTGACTATTTCTAATAATACTGGCTACATTATGTGCGGCGCATTAGATGTAGGTCTGTTAAATAGTCGCTTAGTTGATCGAAAAATTATTGCTGGTCGGGCAGTTGGTGTGAAAACGATTGATGAGTTATTAACGGCTCCGTTAGAATCCGTGACTTATGAAGCCGAACAACTTGGCATTACAGAAGGAATGAGTGGCGTCGAGGCACTTTTAAAAATGATTTAATATATAAAAAAGCGTCAGTTTTAGAACGAATGACTAGACGCTTTTCCTTTTTTTTGAACCCCTACACTGGTTGAATAAGCAAACTCTCTCTTCCCCATACTGTGGGACAAAGGGAGCGTGTTGTCATGAATAATAATAAGCATTTTAAAATACATGTAACTTTCCTTGCGATTGCTTTAATCGTTTTTATCTGGTCTGTTATTAAACCATCTTCCTACTTAGATTGGCTCGCTGAAGTTAGCCCAGGAATTATTGCGATAATTATTGTAGTTTGTATTTATCCTAAATTCCGATTCACAACCATTTCTTACTTGATCATTACCCTATTATCAATTCTAACTTTCATAGGTGGACATTATACGTATTCAGAGGTGCCACTATTTAATTGGATAAAAGAAGAATTTGATTTGCATCGTAATAATTACGATCGCTTCGGTCATTTTTTAAAAGGCTTAATGACCATTGTTATAAGAGAAATTTTAATTCGAAAAACCCCTCTTACAAAAGGGGCTTGGCTAACAGGTATCTCCATTAGTATTTTGCTTGCGATTGCTGCATTGTATGAAATCATTGAATGGTTAAGCACAAGAATCTCGAAGGGCAGTAAAGGGGCCAAAGACTTTTTAGGGATGCAGGGAGATCGTTGGGACGCTCAATGGGACATGTCTTTAGCCTTGCTAGGTTCCATTATTACCTTGCTTTTATTGACAAAGCTCCATGATAAATATTTAAAGAGATTAAACAAATAAAATCTTTTTTGCATAGTATAAGGAATAAAAATCTTATGAAAGGTGGTATTGTATGTACTATGCACAGCTCCCTCATCAGGCATCCATTCCCCCACGTGTTATAACTGTAACGGGCACTGGGCAGGTAAAGGCGAGGCCAAGCGCCATGCAACTACAAATAGAAGTTCAAACACAAGGCCAAAATGTACAAGAGCCACAGCAGAAGAATGCGGCTACTATGAAGCAAGTCATTCAATCCATTACAGCCCTTGGAATTCCAAGCGAACAAATTCAAACAGCTGCCTATACAATTACCCCACTTTATCATTTTGAAGACGGCCAACAAATTTTCACTGGTTATGAAGTAACGAATGCCATTACCGTCAATGTATCAGATCCTGAACGTGTTGGCTTTATCATTGATACAGCTGTAGAAAACGGGGCAAATCGTATCAGCAACATTCAATTCAAAGTTGACCGTGCAGATGCTTACTATCAGCAAGCATTGAGTTTGGCTTTGCATAATGCTCAAGCAAAGGCAAAAACCATTGCAGAAACTATGCATTTACCTTTGCAGCTCCTCCCCACTGAAATTGTCGAAGAACAAGTTAATACGCCTATTCTTTATCGCTCAATGGCCGTTTCCTCCGATATGACACCTATAGAACAAGGGCAAATCGACATAAATGCCTCTGTCCGCGTGAACTTTCAATATTGATTGATGACCTTAAGCCTTCAGCGAAACAACAGCGGAAGGCTTTCCTACTGTGAATTCCATACCCATTCCATTACAACTTTTCAATAATAAAAGGCTATATTTCTTTATTTATTTCTACCCTCTTCATGCCGAAATAATTTGTTCCTATAACACCCATAACAATCATTACTCCCCCGATTAAATGGTACGTCTGGAAGGATTCGTGTAAAAATAAAACACCTGCAAATATAGTAATAAGCGTAGCCAAATTACTAAAAACACTCATTTTAGAGGCCTCTAATATAGATAGAGCATAATTTGATAAATAAGACGTGCCGAGCGAGGATAATAGGCCTAAATATAAAATGGCGATAATAAAATCAACATGTAGAAATGGCTTAAAAAATTCATGGATAGTGCCCTTCATCATATGATCTCCAATAGCTATCCCATTAAAAATGACAAATCCACATAATGTCATGACATATGTTAATGTCAGTAAAGAATATTGCTTTGTAAGCCTTCTTGCAAAGACGTTATAAATCGATGCCGCAATTGCTGAAAGTAAAACAAACCCACTGCCAATAACATTCCCAGTAGTAGCATTTGCCCCGTTCATCATTAGCATATACATCACACCAAGTACAGAAAACGCAATGGCTACAAGCTGTCCACGTGTAGCTTTTTCCTTTAACAATAAACCTGCTAGTGCTAATGTAAAAATAGGAATCGTTGCTTGAATAATTCCCGCTTCTGAAGAGGAAATTCTAGCAAGTCCAAGCACTTGAAACGTGAAAAAAACTATGGGATACAATATGGCTAAAGGTAAAATTTTTAATAAATCATGTTTTTTTATTGTTAGCTTATTTTTCGTAATTACTAGTACAATAACAATGCTGATGAAAGCAACTGAAAAACGATGAGCTAATGTATCCATAGGGCTTGACACTGTTAATGTAACTTTCACAAATAGGAATGAAAGCCCAATGATCAATGCATACGAAATCGCTGCTATATAGGCTTTTCTTTTTTTGGACATACGACAATGCTCCTTCTCCATCAAATCCGGCCGGTATGGTTATCGTATAAAAAAGTGCACCATTTGACGATATGAAAAAAACACATCTGTACCGATACAGATGCGTTGGAGGTTATATATGCTTAAATATGAATGGATTTATTCACAGCTTATGACTCAAATACAGGCAGGCACTCTTCCATCAGGGGCAAAGCTACCTTCAATCCGCCAGTTATCACAGCAATACTCCTGCAGTAAAAGTACTATTTTAACTTCTTTGAAAAAGCTTGAGGAGCAGCATCTTATCTATGCATTACCGAAAAGCGGTTACTATGTTGTAGACCATCAAGTGCCCTTTCAGCCACAGGTTCAAGACCATATAGATTTTGCTACCTCCTCACCTAGCTGGCATGCTTTCCCGTACCAAGATTTTCAACATTGCATCAACAAGGCAATCGATACATACCAAGCAGACCTATTTAGATACGGGACACCGAAAGGCTTACCATCTCTCATAAAAGAAGCCAAAAAACTATTAACAAATTATCAAGTGTTCACAAAAGAGGAAAATATATTTATCACTTCTGGTGTCCAACAATCCCTATCTTTGCTAAGTATTATGCCATTCCCAAATGGTCGTTCAACCATTTTAGTGGAGCAGCCTAGTTATCATTTGTATATGGATTATTTGAAAACCTATGGAATCCCCGCTATCGGCATTAAAAGAACAACATATGGCATTGATCTAGTTGAATTAGAGCGCATTTTTAGTCATCACGACATTAAGTTTTTTTACACGATGCCTCGCTTGCACAATCCTCTAGGGACTTCATACAGCAAGCAGGAAAAAGATATGATCCGTAAACTTGCCTATCAATATCATGTATACATTGTTGAAGATGATTATTTAGCGGATTTCGACCAAAATTCGAAAATAGATCCCATTGTTACAGATGATACACAGCAGCATGTCATCTATTTAAAAAGTTTTTCTAAAATCATGTTTCCTGGCTTACGTATTGGGCTAGCCGTTTTACCAGACATCTTCATCCAGACATTTCAACAATATAAAAATACCACTGATATTGATAGCTCGATGATTTCCCAGGCAGCTTTAGAGCTATACCTAAAAAGTGGCATGTTTGAACGTTATCAAAAGAAGGTCAGCGAGTCTTATGCCATACGAGCTAACATACTTCAACAATCGGTAACAACTCATTTGGCAAAGTATAGGGCTTCTAAGGAAATCTGTATGCATAGCCACATTATTTTACCAAGACAGGTTAATACCGATAAACTGATCCAGCATTTGAAACAAAGACATATACTTTTAGATTCGATTAACCGCAATTATTTAGAAGAATTTTATCATGAACGAATATTGAAATTAAATGTATCTAATGTGGAAGAGTCAAAAATTGATCTGGGTATAAAGGAAATTTCCTTATCTCTTAACGATCCTAACAATTACTTTTATTAAAAGTCATTCATGAAACCTTCTTGTTCTTCATATATTTAGACATCATAAATTGGTTCAATAAGGAGGATTCAATGCACTCTGAGAAATTGCGACTAAGGAAAATTCAGCGTCTTGCATATGAAATTATGGATGAGATGCACAAAGAAAAAGACCGCAACGAAATGCATAAATTAATCCCGATCATTGATAACTTGTCGCGGGCAATTGGAGATTTAACAGATTCGGTGGGTAAGTACTCATTGGATTATGTAGAGGAAAAAGTAAAAACTGCACATGAACTTTTATTTAATAAAGAAAAGGTCGATGCTTTTTAATAAAGACAGGGAAAAAGGGTAACCATATAAGTGGCTACCCTTTTTTCATTAATGCGTTTCAGGTTCGAATGTTTTACAGTCAGTTTCCTCACTGTTGGAAGCATGTTGTCCCTTCTGGCTGACAACATAAATTTTTTCTGCTGTGCATTTGTTTCCAGAATCCCAAAATGTGCAGTTATTGACTTCACAAAGAATTTCTTGTGCCATCGTTTCACACCTCCTCTATGTTAGCTTTAACAAATTAGAGGTAAACAATACGTTGTTCAACAAAGTCGATTCTCGGTCCACACGCGAGTGTAGCGTATCCAAATCACTCCATGCTAAAGTCTAAATTTGCTGGTTGTTTTGGTAATCGTTCCTGCGTAAGCATATTGGTTGTGGGTACATTATCGTAGACTTCTTCAAAACGGAAGCCATCTGCCCACACTTTCCCTGAGCCAATTAACAACACACCAAAATAAATGGAATCTCCTTCCTCAGGTACATCTAGAACAATAGAATAATGATTCCATTCAGTAGTTCCTGTCACAGAGCGCTGATCCATATTATCAAATTGAATGGTATCACCCGTAACGTTGTCTATGCGCATCCACGCTCCACATTTTGTAGCTTCAGCCGTTTTTAAGTAACATGACATTCTGAGCCGCTTACCTTTATATTCCGCTGCCTGAAAACCCTGCATCATCGTAGCAAATTGCCCATTATTGGCTGCTGCATGGGTGGAAAATAATACACCAGAGCGCTTTCCTGAATGAAATACCTTATCATCCGTATGAAATTGATATAATTCTGGATTTCCGCCACTTAGCACCCAGCCCGTAACCTGTTCATTTAATTCCATCAACTTTTCCTCCTCCAACATAGCTAGTGATTGCATCAATCTTCGGTACTTTCCTGGTGGCAAAGCATACACCTCTTTAAAAGCTCTTGTAAAAGCCTCTTGAGATTGAAACTGAAATTTAAAGGCAATCGTTATTATCGATGCATTGGAGTATATTAAACAACTGGCAGCCATAGCTAATCGGCGCATCCGAATATATGCACCTATCGTCAGCCCTGTTTCTTGTTTAAAGATTCGACTTAAATGGAACTTCGAATAGCCGGTAATATTCGGCATACACTCAAGTACTATTTCTTCCATCAATTGCTCCTCGATATAAGTAATAATTCTTTGTGTTGCCTGACTATACTCCATATTGCTCACCTCACTTTTATCATAATGGCGAAGAAAAGAGATTTTTTGATGGAGATTGCTATATTTGACTAATCCGTTACTTTTGTTGGTGTTGCTTCCTGTACAATTATCAGACCGTCATATGCATCTGCAGGTGTCATTTTAATGGTATAAAGCATTTTTGTAAGCTTATACCAAGGACGAAAATCATCGCCTATATTGCCCATTCTTTGCTCCTTTGTAAGAATATTGGATAGCTCTTCTGATTGACTAGCCTTTTCAAAATCTACATACAAGATGTTGTCATTGATATCACTAAAAGCATCCACTAGAGCATTATGATGTTCAATCGTATACTCCTTACGTTCACCAGACCCATTTGGTGCTTGGAATGTATTTTTCACAAAATCCGTACCAATAGCAAAGTACTGATTTTTATAATGCTCATTTAAATATTGTCCCATCGACTTATAACCAGCCATTGTAGCAGACGTTTTATCTATATGACCATTATGTCCAGACATCAATACTTTATCATGGCCCTTCGTCGCTTCGAAATCAACAATCCATTGTAAATTTTGAGCTAAGTATTCATCACGTAAATTCATGTAATTACCATCGTTTAAAAACAATTGCGTACGTTGCTTTAAAATTTGTGCATATTGCGCCGCAAAAGAGAAGGCATCCTTTGATGACTTTTTCTCATAGACTTCTTTGTTTGATTGTAAATCTTTGATGATGGCATCGATTGTTTTATCAAGCTCTACTAACTGGCTATTCGATAAATCTCTCATTGTTTTATTGGACACATGTTCTAACTGAGCCGAATATTGCTTAGCCGTTTCAGCATCGACATCCGCATAATAATCAAGTAAACCCTTTTTGCTATCATCATAGCGTTGCATATCATTACCATAAAAATAAATTTTATCTTCCTCCTTGGCCGTTAAGTTATAGTCATGCATCCATTGCACAAAGTCCACCATTTGTTCAGTTTGATAAATGCCGTAATCCAGTGCTTTAATAGCATCTTGCGCCGTGCCAACACTATTGACAATAAATTGATTTATCTTTTGGGCACCCCCGAAATCCCCCTCTAAAACAAAGACGCGAACATTTTCATTCTTCATCATTGCTTCAAATAGATCCTTTTTTAAGGCTTGGAATTCCACATTTCCATGTGTTGCCTCTCCAAAGCCAATAATTTTTACATCATCAGGTATAGTAATATCTTTTATTTCACTACTATATTGTGAGGCATCTTTGACAGCCGCCCCCTGTCCACAGCCACCTAAAACTGCTAGTAGTATACATGTAGTTAATATTCTCAAACTTCGTTTCATTTTCATGTCAATTCTCCCTTAAGGTTAAATGGCTTTTCGTTGGAAGTAGTAATACCCACCAAGGAAAAATAGGATGAAGCCACCACCGACAACTGTTAACAATTGCTCCCATGGTACAAAAAACACATCGTCTGTGCTGCCACCAATATACATCATCGAAAAGGGCTGTGCCCAAGGATAGTAAGGTCCAATACGTTCAGAGTTAATAGCAAAAATAGAGGGTAATGTAAATACCACATTGACTGCAAAAGGAGCGGCAAAACTTTTAAACATAATCGACATCCATAATTGAAGGGCTACTAAAGGCAATGTCGCTACCCATCCTCCCACAATACTTTTCCACACAATCTCCATTGGGAAAGGATCCGTATAGCCCTTGATCATCCCAACAGTAAAAACTGAACATAAATACAATAACTGCATCGCCATAACAAGCAGTACAATTAACACATATTTAGCGACAAATATTTTCCCCCTCGTTACAGGTAATGCTAATAGCTGCTTCCAGCCTCCAGATTGATGTTCATACCTACAGATGAGACTAGCAAAGACCCCCGTAATTAGTGGTAAAAATAATAAAGCATATGTTAAATTCATGGAGAACAAAGCAATATACCATTCATTGATTGCTACTCCTGACATATTATCTTCTAAATTGGCCGATAATCCGATAAATAGCCCAATAATGGGTCCTGCTAAAATGATCGGTACCATCTTTGATTTACGTAGCTTATACCATTCAGCTCGCAGTATAGCCGTCATTTACTTCACGTCCCTTCTTGCAAAATCAATCATACCAACCATATAGAGGAAGATACCTACTCCTACTCCTAACATGACATTGATGGTCGGCTCATCCCATTGATTCATCAATGACGGCCATTTCCATATCATCCAATCTGGTAAAACATAGGAAGAATAGGCAAAAATCACTCCGAAAATACCTACAGTAATAGGTATCCCTTGATTATGGCAAACACTTGCAATCCACAGCTGGAGAGCTAGAATTGGCAATGCTGCTAGAGCTGGAAAGTAACTATACTTGGCGAGCTCTAAGTAAGGTATCGGTTCGCTTAAGCTTAAAAATAGTCCGTAACTCAGTGTGAAAAGCATTAACAGTGTTGAAGACAAAAATAACAGAATCGCCAATACTGTAAATTTAGATAAATACACGGATAGTTTAGAAACAGGTAAGGCGATGAGCTGTTTCCACGCATTTGTCTCGTTTTCAATACTCGCCATGAATGACGTTAGGATAGCAATACCTAGTACAATGGCTAGCGGTGTAAAGGAATGAATATTTTGTAAAAAATAACCCCAATCATCATCGCTCTGCTGTAAAAGGTAGTCTTTCCTCACACCGTAATTGACCATTTGCAGAGCAACTACACCAACGGGACCTAAAATTGTTAAAAACCATAAACCTTTGCGTTTAATTTTTAAAAAATCAGCAGTTAATAATTTACCTATCATAGCACTAGCTCTCCCGCCGTCATTTGCAGGAAAATATCCTCCAATGAGCGTTTCTCTTCCTCTACTCGAAATACTGAAATACCCTCCTGAACAAGTACCTGAACAATATGGGCTACTTTTTCGTCAGAGCATTCCTCTAAGAAAATGACACCATCCTGATAGTCTGCCTTAATGCCATTTGCTAATAGAGAACGCCATCCTTTTTCGCTATTGCTAACTTTAAAAATAACCTTTGGTTGTGCAAATTTACGCATTTCCTCAATGGAATCTTGAAAAATCAATGTTCCCTTAGAAACAATGCCTACCTGTGTAGCCATTTGATCGATTTCTGATAATAAATGGCTGGAAATAATAATGGTCATGCCGTATTCCTTCGGTAGTCTTTTAATTAAATTGCGAATTTCAATAATACCTGAAGGATCAAGACCATTCGTTGGCTCATCTAAAATGAGTAACTCTGGGTTGTGCAATAAAGCAGCAGCAATCCCAAGACGTTGTTTCATTCCTAGTGAAAAGCCCTTTACTTTCTTGTTGGCAACTTCCTTCAAACGGACAATTTGCAGAACTTCATCGATTCTAGATTTAGGCACGCCTAGTATTTTTCGTAGGGCCTCCAAGTTCTCATAGGCTGTCAAATGGGGATAGTAAGATGGATTTTCAACTAATGAGCCCACGTTCGCTAAAATTTGAATACGGTCCTTCGCAATGTCCTTTTGAAAAATTTTTATTGTCCCTGAGGATGGTTTCATTAGACCAAGAAGCATGCGAATCGTTGTTGTTTTCCCCGCTCCATTAGGTCCTAAAAATCCGTAAATTTCACCTTTGCGTATTTGCAAATTTATATTTGATACAGCTTGTTCTTTTCCAAAGTATTTTGATAAGTTTTGTGTTTGTACGATAAATTCCAATATCCTCACCTCATTAACTATCATAAGAATAGAAGTTTAAAAACAGGTAAGGGCTAAGTTTAAATTTTGTTTAAAAAGCATTTTTTCCATAAAAAATCTGCGAGCTTTTACTGATCAAGCTTCGCAGATGGATTTGCATGTTTTATTATAATTTTTGTACCCGATGGTTCTGAACAAATATCCCACTCTAAATGCATGCCCTTTACCATAACATCTACAATGGATAGGCCAATCCCTGCACCCTTTGCATTCGATTCATTTTTCATACCATTTCCCTGATCCTCAATAATAAATGCCGTATAACTACCTGTTGACTCTGTTTTCACACCTATATATTTCCCGCTATTGGCGTGTCGCAGTACATTTTGGAAAAGATTATCTAATATACGCCCTAACCAAATGGGGTCTACACACCATTCTTGATGTTCGAATGCTTGTAGCTCAATATCTATGGTAAATCCCTCACGCTCAAAAACTGGGTACCATGTCGTCAGGTGCTCTCGAACAAAACGAATAGCATTGATTTCTTTCGGTTCAAATTTATATTTACTTGCCATGAGCAATGTGTAGGACATTAGATTTTCAATTAAAGCATCAATATTCACGATAGATGTTTCCATCGCCCGTAACGCCTGCTTACCTTCCTCTGACAATGTTTCTTTGCTAATGGAGTAAGATTGAGCTCTTACCTTTGTTAAAGGTGTCCGCAAATCATGTGAAAGATTCGCAATTAGCTCTCGTCTTAGTTGCTCTTCTTTTTGCTGACGTTGTTTGCTTTCTCTTAGCTCACAAACCATTCTGTTGAAACTATGCTCCAGTTGCCCAATTTCGTCCTTTTTTTTCACATGGATTTCAATAGGTAAACCATCTACATCCCGTATTTCCATGGCATCTTGAAGATGTAAAAGTCTCTTTCGGATTCCTTTGAAAAATAACAAGGAGACGACAATGAAAAAAAGAATAATCGCAATCACACCAAAAAATAAGAGGTTGCCGTAGTTTTCATAAATATTGATAAGTGGTGGATTAAATACGTTTCTTGGAACTTCTAACACAATAAAACCATTGGATACATCATCACCTAAGAAAGCAATAACAGTAAATGGATCTCCTCCATATCGCTGTTTTATAAATTTAGTAGTAAATGCAGGTGTCCACTTTGCTGGAAGCTCCTCCTGCACATTTACCGTAGTCAATAATGTCCCGTCTTCACTTACCCAGAACATAGAAGCCGTAGGTAATTGCTCTTGCCACTTTTGAAAAAGCTGGGTAATGGCATCATTTGATACATTGTTTATATTTTTAGACTGAGCATGCCATTGCTCCTCAATTTCACTTTCCAAAAGGATCTCACTAGAAAACTCTCCTACCCCTGTCTTCGTAATTCCTAATACAAACATAGCTGTCCCCATATAAGAAATTTGAACAATGGATAAGGCTAATATAATGATCAACATATATTTAGCTAGTAGTGATCGGAAGAATTTCATAGTTTCACCCTATACCCAATCCCTCGAATCGTTTCGATAATCATTGGCTTTGCAGGATTTATCTCTATCTTTTCTCTTAAATATCGAATATGTACCATCAATGTTTTATCACCTTCGATATAGCTTTCACCCCAAACGCCCTCATAAAGTTGCTCTTTCGTTAAAATTTGATTGAGGTGGCGAATAAAATACTGTAAAAGATAAAACTGTTTACCCGTCAAGAGAATTTCTTCTTCAGTCAATGTATTAATAATTCTCATATCTTTTGTATACATTTTAAGATGCTGTAGTTCCAGCACATCATCATTTTTTTGGTATCTTCTCAGTAATACTTCAAGCCTTGCTACTAGTTCATCTGGATGGAAAGGCTTTGTTAAATAATCATCTGCGAAATTCAAGCCTTCTATTTTATCTTCGACTGCCGTTCTCGCCGATAGCATTAGAATCGGGAGTTCTTTATTTTCCCTTTTAATTCTTTTACCGATGGAAAATCCGTCTAACCCAGGTAACATCACATCCAGTATGGCAATATCCTTTGAGGCAATATGTTGCTCAATACCATCCCCAGACTCTAGCCATGTTACCTCATAGCCCCTTTCAGTTAAATCTTTACTAACCCAATGTCCTATTTCCTTTTCATCCTCTATGTATAATATACGAATCAATGTTTCACCCTCCTTATGCCTATATTGAAAGATATACTAAAATACCATATTTTGCATTATACATTTATCTTAAAATGAAGTACAAGATAAATTCCATACATGGTTATTATATGGTAATCTTCTACTTATTTTCTTCCTATTTTTTATGAGGGCATGAAAAAACGCAACTTTTTATTGCTTGAAAAAGTTGCGTTTTCTGTTTACAGAATGTTGTATAGCTTGAATCGAACATTCCACTCCGTAGACCTATCTATTGTTTTGCCCCTGCTTGAATAAGAATGTTGCTAATTTCCTGAAATCCTCGAGATTGTGCATGCTGAAGGGGGGAGATTCCCTTTGCATCTGCCAAATGAACATCCGCTCCATGTTCAATCAATACATGAATAGCTTCCTGATATTTGGGGCCACCATCCCCATAGATGATTGCTTCTAACAATGCCGTCCAGCCTGGTTTATTCATATGGTTTACATCGACATTTGTATACTTAAGAATTTCTCGAACATTCTCTACATAACCATGCTCTGCTGCGGGAAAATATTTAATTCAATATCTTCATCAGCTATTAATTTGTAGACGGCCTCTCGATCTCCCTGTTCGGCCGCTTGTAGTAGCTGATTTCCCACTAGTCCAACTTCTTTTTGAATATCCTTATGGTCGTTTGATGTACACGCTTGGAGGAGGAACACGATTCCTAAACATACTATGAACCATTTTTTTATCATGTCAGTGTTTAGCTCCTTTTGGCTATTGCATCGTACTTTTATGTTGTAATGGATCTCTCCGCAGCTTTCCTATTCGTTTCATCGAGATAGCGCTACTTACGATGAGGACCAATGCTCCAAATAAATACGGGAGATTCAAATGAAGATCAAATAATATTCCAGCAAGTACGGGTCCAAAAATTTGCCCGAGACTCATATAAGCATTGTTTAAGCCTGCCACAAAGCCCTGTTCATTCCCTGCCTCTTTCGATAAAAGAGTATTAATGGTCGGCCGTAAAATATTATTAAATGAGAAGTATAGCATCGTTATTACCATGATGTAGTAAAAATTAGCGGACAGCAGTAAAAGGACGAGCGCCGTAGCCGAAAATAGAAGCATACTACTAATAATATGCTTTTCTTCAAACTTTTTAGTAAGCCAGCTTGTTAATAATAATTGATTCACTGTTCCAACGAAGGAACAAACCATAAATAAAATAGAAATTTGTCTTGTTGTAAAACCATACTTCTGTGTGACTACTAACGGATAAGCAGTTTCAAAGTGAGCCAGTCCAAACGTCAGTGAAAATACCATAAATAGTAAAATAAAATAGGGAGATTTAATAGATTGTGCAAGCTGTTGAAATATATTTTCCTTTTTTAAATTTGATTCAACATATCGTGTAGTCCTTTGTGATTCAGGTAATAAAAATAAACAGCTAATGGCTGCTAAAACACCAACAATAGCTGACGTAAAGAACGGAGCTCTTGTACCTAACTCTGCTAACAGCCCTCCTAAGCCTGGTCCAACAATAAATCCTGAAGACATGGATGCCCCTAAAAATGACATCGCCCTCGATCGCTTTTCTTCAGTGGTAATATCTACGATGTAAGCCATTATAGAAGGAACCAATGCTGCTGATCCCATCCCCCCAATAAAACGTGAAATAAGAAAAATGGTGAAATTACTTGCTAGAGCTCCAACTAAATTGGATAACGCAAACAAAATTAGACCACCAATGATCATTGGCTTTCGGCCATACTTATCAGAAAACCTCCCAGCTATAGGTGAAAATAAAAATTGTGTTAATCCGAAAGCAGATACTAAATATCCTGCTGCTTTACCACTTGCACCGAACTCAATCAGCAACTGTGGAAGAATCGGTATGACAAGACCTGCACCAAGCATAGCGAGAAACATATAAACTAATAGAAGTGGAAATACGGTTTTAGTTGGCATAGTAGTTGTCCCTTTCACACATATGTGCGAAAAAATGGAGACGTATCTCCTTTTTTCTTTTATACAAATATGCTAACATGGCACTAACTATATGAAAAATATTTAAAAAATATGTTTTACTTAGGTTTTTCGAATAATAAGGAGGTGCACTTTTAATTGGATATTCGACAACTACGATATTTTATTGCGATTGTAGAGGAAAAAAAGATTTCTGCTGCGGCCGAAAGGCTACATATTTCTCAGCCTCCATTAAGCCAGCATTTAAAAGCGATGGAGGAAGAACTAGGCTCAAAACTAGTGGAGAGAAGTGGAAAATATTTTGAAGTCACTGAGGCTGGAAAAACCTTATATAAATACGCACTTCAGGTTGCTCAATTAATGGAGGAAGCTGATGCGGAAGTTAAAGATGTAGGGTTAGGCATTCATGGACGATTAACACTAGGCATTAATACGTTTTCGGTAGTTGAGCTCCCTCCATTATTACATCAATTTCAACAACACTATCCCAAGGTAACTTATAAGATCCAGCAAAATGAATCCTCTTATCTCTGTAAGCTTGTAAGAGACCGTATAGTAGAATTGGCTATCATTCGATTACCTTTAGAATTAGATGATTTCTCTGTTCTTCATATGTATACAGAGCCATTTTACTTTATTCAATCCGACAAAAATGATCGGCTAGAACATGAGGTGACACTGGCAGAAATTCAAAACTGGCCACTCCTTTTACCAAGTACTGAAGGGTTAGGCGTTCACTATTCAATATTAGAAGCCTTTTCCCGCTTCCAATTACAATCCCATATCGTGGGTGAATGTTCAGATACCGCACTTTTAATGAATTTAATTGCTACGGGATTTAGCTCCTCTATCGTACCTGAAACTATTCTAAAGCAATATGGAGATTTACCACTTCATGCATACAAAATACCGTCAGAAGAATTATCCACCTCTGTAGGACTCGTATGGTTGAAAAATCATTACTTATCAAAAGCCGCTCAAAACTTTGTTGATTTAATGAGAAGAAATTATTGTTAAATACATCACTATGTCGCTCAACAACAAGCTATTTTCAAACTGTAGACAAACTATTAAAAATATTGAGCTTGTCTACAGTCTTCTCTACAATGAAACATAGTGAAACTGTTACTTTTCTCGGGAGTCGTCGCCCTATAGGAATCCCCCACTTATTCCAAAATAGACGATCTTATTATGTGAGCTACATATGACCATTATTGAATAATTAGCATATCGTTCTCATCGAACTGCCACATATCGCCGTAAGCAACTTCCCAATAGAAGCCATTCGGATCTTGGAAGTAGCCACTATAACCACCCCAAAATACAGTTTCAGGCTCTTTAACAATTTTTGCCCCAGCCTTTTTGGCTAATGCAAAAATACTGTCCACCTCTTCTTTTGATTTACCATTATAAGCAAGAGTAATTCCACCAAAGCCATGGCCAATTTCAGGTGGGTTTGCTTCATTAATATCTTTAGCCAATCTTTTAATTGGAAATAGTGATATTTTTGTCCCTCCATTATTAAAGAACATAACATCAGGATTTGTTTCCTCTCCGTAAACTACAACCTCAAAACCTAAACCATCTCGATAAAAAGCGAGAGACTCCACCATATCTTTAACACCTAATGTAATCAAATTTAAACGATTCATCTTCCTACCCCTTTTACAGTAATACTACTTTAATTCTGCTTAAAAAGAAAAAACCCTTTTATTATGAGATTCCCTCTCTGTCCCGTTGCTTTTTGTATAGCAATCATCGTTAGACATTAGTTTAGCTACTAGAAACGTCCTCCGTTTGTAAATATGACAAATGAAAAAAATTATTCCCCCCAAACCTTTGTCAACTCACAAAAGTTACCTTAACGTTTCTATGAAACAAAAATGTACGTACTTTTTTTTACCCTTATAGGACATCATAATGAAGGAGCAATAAGCAATCAAAACAATTGGAGGAATCACAATGATTAATCATTTACAAGATACAATCACATTAAATAACGGTTTACAAATGCCTGGTATAGGATTAGGTGTTTTCCAAGTAGCAAATGACGCTACTGCTGAAATGGTTAAAAACGCTATAGAGGTTGGCTATCGTAGCATCGATACTGCTGCTATTTATGGCAATGAAGCTGGTGTAGGGGAAGGCATTAAACAGGCGCTAGTATCGACTGGCTTACATCGCGAAGATCTGTTTATAACATCAAAAGTGTGGAATGACGGATTAAGCTACGATGAAACGATTGTTGCCTATGAAGAGAGTCTACAAAAATTAGGCTTAGATTATTTAGATCTTTACCTGATTCATTGGCCAGGTAAAGATAAGTTTGCTGAATCTTGGAAAGCTCTTGAAGACCTATATGAACAAGGGAAGATCAAAGCAATTGGCGTATGTAACTTCACTGTGGCACACTTGGAAAACTTATTATCGTTTGCTCGTATTAAACCTGTTGTAAATCAAGTGGAATTCCACCCACGCTTACAGCAAGTGGAGCTTCGTTCATTCTGTAAAGAGCACCAAATTCAACTTGAAGCATGGGCTCCTTTAATGCAAGGTGGGCTTCTTGAAGATGAAACGATTTCAAAAATAGCAACAAAATACGGAAAATCAAACTCTCAAGTTATTCTGCGCTGGGATGTACAAAATGGCGTGATTACTATCCCTAAATCTGTGCGTAGAGAACGCATGATGCAAAACGCCGATATCTTTGACTTTACTTTAACAGACGCAGAAATGGCTATCATCAATGCGATGAATCTTGAACAACGAGTTGGACCTAATCCTGATGAATATGACTTTGCTTTATAAGCATTAAAAAGGAAAAGAGACTGTCTTTTGTATGACAGTCTCTTTCCCCCTCATTACGATGTTTGCTGCATAGCTATATCATCATCACGTTGTTTTAACAGTACATCTTCGCCTTTATCCTGTAATACTTCAACATGCTTCTCGCCCCAAGTGCAAAGCATGTTTAAAATAGGTTCCATTCCTTGTCCATAAGGCGTTAAGGAATATTCAACTTTCGGTGGCACTTGATTGAAGACCTTTCGAAGGATTAATCCAGCTTGCTCTAACTCTCTTAATTGACTAGTGAGCATTTTTTGCGAGATTCCTGGAATCAATCGTCGAAACTCATTTGTACGAATTTTACCATGGTGATTTAAATGACAAAGAATGACTGGTTTCCATTTACCACCAATGACTTCAAGTGTAGCTTCTACACCAATATTATAAATTTTTTGCATTGTAAACCCCCGTAATATTCAAAAGTAACCAAAAGTACTCTACATATCTTATAGGTATGTATGAATATTACTACACATGATAAAAAAAATCAAAGGAGATATAAGTAGTATGTCACAATCAAAAAAGCCAAATGCTAAATTAACTTTACTAGCACTTGCAATCAGTGCTTTCGGAATAGGGTCCACTGAATTTATCAGCGTTGGGCTTTTACCATTAATTACAAATGACTTCGGTATTTCTTTAAGCACAGCTGGCTTAACTGTTTCAATATACGCATTAGGCGTTACTGTTGGAGCTCCATTATTAACAGCCTTAACATCTCGCCTTAGTCGAAAAACTGTTTTATTGCTTGTCATGACAATCTTTATAATTGGGAACTTAACCGCAGCTATGGCACCAAATTTCTCAATTTTATTAATAGGACGTATTATTTCAGCATTAGCACACGGTGTGTTTATGTCCATCGCTTCTGTCATAGCGGCTGATGTAGTTGAACCAAATAAACGCGCAAGTGCTATTGCCTTTATGTTTACTGGACTAACATTGGCTACTGTGACTGGTGTCCCACTGGGTACATTTATTGGACAAGTAACAGACTGGCGTATGTCGTTCATCTTTATTGTTATTATAGGAATAATTGGTTTAATTAGTAATGCTTTGTTAGTACCAAGCCAATTATCAAAAGGTAACCCAATCTCAATTCGTGATATCGGTAAAGTATTAGATAATATTCGAATGTTATTAATCCTTTTCATTACAGCAATTGGATACGGTGGCGCATTTGTTGTTTACACGTATGTTTCACCTATATTAGAGCAATATATGGGTTATTCGCCACACGCGGTCGTTATTATATTAGTTGTCTATGGTATTTGCGTGGCTATTGGTAATACACTAGGAGGCCATTTTGCAAATCAAAATCCACTTCGTTCCATCTTTATTATTTTTGTAGGACTTGCATTAGCTTTACTTGGCATTGGCTATACTCTTGAATCGCCAATTATCGGGTTAATCATGGTACTAATAATGGGCCTATTTATGTTCATGAATGTCCCAGGCTTGCAACTATATGCAGTTATACTGTCTGAAAAATATATACCATCAGCTATTTCAATGGCCTCTGCATTGAATATTTCTGCTTTCAATATTGGTATATTTTTAGGTTCCTATATTGGAGGCTTTATTATTCGTCATCAATCATTAGCACACACGCCTGTTTATGGATTCTTTATGGTTATGCTTGCAGCGATCGTTACACTCTTATGGCTACTTTTTGATAAAAAGAAACAATAGTGCTCTAAACTTCATTTTGTATAAAAAAGATGTAGAAAATATGTATTGTTTGTTTTTATGTTGTATCCTATAATTTATTTGAATCAAACGAGAATGATTATCATTCTAAATTAAGATAACATTCAATCTGTTTTAGTAAATTTATAGGAGTGAATTGCCATGCGTATCAGTCGATATTTTACATTTGTACTTTTCCTTGTACTGATGTTCGTTTTAAGTGCCTGTGGTTCAAATGAAGCACAAACAAATTCCGAAAATGAGAATCCACCAAAAGAAGATACACGAGTTGTAGAAGATGAGTTTGGCGAAGTAACAATTCCAACAAATCCACAGCGAGTAGCAGCCATCTATATGGAAGATTATTTAACTGCCCTAGATGTCAAACCCGTTGTGCAATGGTATCACCCATCCTGGGGGAAACAAGATTATTTAGGCTTAGACGTACCTGAGTTTGACGTTACAGGTAGTATGGAAACATTACTTCAAGCTAAGCCGGATTTAATCATTGTAGATGGTGCCGCAGATAAGGCAAAGTATGAAGAATATTCTAAGATTGCGCCTACTTATCGCTTAAAAGAAGAAATACTACAAGATCCACGGGAGATTGTAAAAACGATAGCTGATGTTTTAAATATTCCTGAGAAAGCAAATGAAATCGTTGATAAATATGAGGAACGTGTTACTAATTTAAAAGCTACGTTAGATGAATCAGTTGGTGACGAAACTGTTGCCGTTGTTCGTCTAAATGTTGCCGATAAAACATTGGCATTATTCGGAATGAAGAATCGTTACACGGGATACATTTATACGGAAGCTGGTTTAACTCCACATCCATTAGCTCGTGATATGACAGAGTTCCACGAGGTCTTGTCTGAAGAAGCTATTCCAGAATTGGATGCTGATCATATTATACTCTTCCCTTCAAATGGCACTTGGGAAACCGAGGAAAATCAAGAGGCGATTAAATGGTTAGATAGTACACTTTGGAAAACAGTTCCTGCTGTAAAAAATGGACAAGTTTATATTGCTGATCGAACTTATTGGCAGTCTGGCGCCATTACTGCAAACCTACGAAAATATGATGATCTTGAAAAATGGTTCGTGAAATAATTTACAAAAGAAAGCTCTTTAGGGGGCTTTCTTTCTGTTGTTTTCCAAATTTAAACTTTACTTAGGAGTGCATGGACAATGGGTACTTTAACACAAATCTATCATTTACAAACTATTTCATATACTATTCTACCAGCGGATATGCAGCCATATAGCCATACATACTATTCGCTTTTCATCCTTATTAGTGGTAACGGAACACTTAAGACAAATCATGAAACTATCCACCTTATGAAAGAAAAATGTGTGATTATTCCACCTAATTGCCATGTCGAAATTCACACTGCAAATGAGCCCCTCTGCTTATACCAATTGACATTTAACACGATTTATCTTAGTAAATCCCATGCCCCTACTAGTCTCTTTACAAGTGTTAGAGAACTACGTCTCCTTCCCTTTTCTCAATGCAATAGACTATTAGAAGCTATTTATCGGTGTCGTCAAGCAAAGGATGAACACACTATTTTTGAGCAGCATGTTCGTTTCCAAGAATTAATGCTATTTATTTTTGAACAAAACCAACCAAAGCCTATACTACAAAATGATCGTCAATCTGTAGAGCAATCCATTCAATATTTGCACAAACACTTTGGTAGGGATTGGACTGTTGAACAATTAGCAGAACTTGCAAATGTTCCAAGATGGAGTTACTCTCGTATTTTTAAAGATATTACGGGGCAGATTCCTCTTCATTATTTAAATAGTATACGTATTGAAAAAGCCAAACAATTATTAATGACAACTAATGATCGTGTATTTGAAATTAGTCAGTCCATTGGTTTTAATAACGAATATTATTTCAACCGTCGTTTTAAAGAGCATGTAGGTATTTCCCCAGGACAATACAGACGAAGTCAAAGTAATAATGTACGTGTATTCGCACCGTTCTTAGAGGACTTTTTTGTAGCTTTAGGTATTACACCCATTGCCCAATTTAGTCATTCCAAGTGGGGGAAACAAGACTATTTAGGTTTGCAGGATGTGCCCGATATCGATGTACAGTACGGAGAAGTGGATCGTCTCTTTCACTATAAACCAACTTTAATTATGTTAGATGCCGGTATAGAACGTTGGGAAGCTTGTCTTCATTTAAATAAGCTAGCCCCAATCTGTCACCTAGACCACCCTGGGGAAGACTGGCAATCGACCCTCTTTAAAATTGCTGACTTAACAGGAAAAACAGCTATGATGCAAGATATTATCTTGGATTACGAGGATAAGGTACAGAAGGCTCGACAAATTCTCGGTAAATCCGTTTACGGGCAAAGTGTGGCATTTCTTCGTATTTCAGCGATTGGCATTACGCTGTATGCCGGCCCTGAATGCGGTTATACAGGGCCAATCCTATACCGTGACTTAGGCTTAACGCCTCACCCATTAGTATGGAAAATACCGCTAAATCAGCGTAAAGCTCATCTGACTTCCGATCAGCTGCTACAGCTAGACGCGGATCTTTTATTCATCACCTTCGACAAGCAGCACTCCATTTATGAGCATGAAGAGCGTACTATTTTAAAATCTTCCATGTGGAAAAACCTAAGTGCAGTTAAGAGCAGCTGTGTTTATGAGGTCGATTTTTTAACTTGGATGAATTATGGAATCCTATCACATAGCAAAAAAATAGATGATGTTTTAAATGTTCTTGGCTAAAGAACAACAAGGAAGCTTGCTATGGCTTCCTCTTTTGTTTGTGTAGCATAGCATGTTGTACACTCCTGTACAGAAACATCTTTATCCAAACACCTAAAAAGATCATGATACATAAGATAAGATATCAGCTTTTGGATAGGAGGAATTGAATTGTATTATAATCCTTATCCGTATTTTGTTCACCCCTACCATTACCCAATACCGTCAACGGCCCATCACCTTGTAGCTAGACCCTTTTCTCAACATTTAGCAATGCCGACCAGTAATAGTCCCTTTCCCTCTATTGATACACAAAAATTAATATCTTCAGCTACGCGGATAAAGGCGATTATGCAACAAGCACAATTACTTACGGATAAAATTGATAGTTCTCAACAATTTGCCCATGATTTAAAAAATGCTGCACAACTTTCAAATAAAACAGAGGTCGAAAAATTGATTACATCCACAGGCATCACTACAAAATTCGAAACCAACTATACACCAGATAATTTTAGAATACAGCTTATGGATAGTGATTGCTGTAGAGTAACGTTAATTTTAAATTGGTAAATAAAAATTTTAACCATGTAATCCTATAAAAGTTGTTAACTATAAAAATATATGCTAAAGTATTTGTACTGTTATTTCTGAAAATTCTTATATTCTATTTCTTATCAAGAGAGACGGAGGGATCGGCCCGATGAAGTCTCAGCAACCAGCTCAATCAGTATGGTGCTAATTCCTTTTGGCAAAATCTAAGCCTGAAAGATGAGAAGACGAACTACCCACGTATGATTTAGGGAGTCCTCTTCTATAGAGGACTCTTTTTTATTTACCATTACTTTTAGAAAGCAGGAAATTAAATGTCTAATGAACTTTTACAAGCATTGCACTTACTAAAATCAAAACAATGGGTCGATTTGACACATACCTTTGGCCCACATTCACCTCATTTTTTCATGTTTGAAGATGCTAAATTTGAAACATTATTCTCGCATGATGACGGTTTTTTCGCACAGCAATTTACATTCCCCGGACAATATGGAACACATATTGACCCACCTATTCACTTTGTAAGAAATACTCGTTTTCTAGATGAACTAGAGCTAAAGGAGCTAGTTCTCCCGCTTATCGTTATTGATAAATCACAAGAGGCTACTAGTAATCATGACTTTACGCTCAGTGTCCAAGATATTCTAGAATTCGAGGCACAACATGGACAAATAGAAGAAGGTACTTTTGTGGCACTGCGAACAGATTGGAGTAAGCGTTGGCCCGATAAAGAAGCCTTCAATAATAAAGATGTGGATGGCCATAATCATCTTCCAGGCTGGGGCTTGGAGGCATTACAATTTTTATTCAAGGAACGTAAAGTAAGTGCAATTGGTCATGAAACTTTTGATACCGATTCTGCTACTGATTTTCGTCAAAGCGGCAAATTGGATGGAGAATATTTTGTCCTTGATCAAGACACCTATCAAATTGAGCTTATGACTAATTTGGACAAGCTTCCTCCAAAAGGGGCTATTATTTTTAATATTGTACCTAAGCCTGAAACAGCATCTGGATTCCCTGTTCGATCATTTGCCATTTTGCCATAACAAAAAGTCGGTACACTCATACCGACTTTTACTTTTGTACGTTTCTTTTTTTCAATAGATAATAAACGATTAACATGACAAGGACAAATAGTAAGATGACATAAATACTATAATGGGATAAATAGTAACCGACGAATCGCCACTTCTCCCCTAATACTTTTCCTAATGTTATAAATGTGAACGTCCAAATAAATGCTCCTGTATAAGCAAAGAATGCGAATTTTTTATAGGGATAATTATTAATAGCCGCAATATAAGCTGTCAGATGGCGTACACCTGGAATAAAATAGCCAACTATTAATAAAAAAGGACCTACTTTCGTAAACATTTTTTTAGTAAAATCAATTTTTTCCTCAGTTATATGAAACTTTGGCCCATATTTCTGCAAGAGCGGTAAGCCAAATCGATGGCCGATATAGTAGCTTAAAGTAATACCTCCCATGGCACCAATCAGGGCGCTTACTAACGCTGGGATATGTTCAAGACTTTCTCGATAAACACTATAGCCTACATAAGTTAAAAATACTTCATCAGGAAGTGGCAACCCAACAATGCCTCCAATTAGGATCACAATGATACCAAAATACCCGTAATGTTCAATTAGAGATTGCACATGTTGCGCCATTTTCCAACCACCTAACACCTTTTCTATACAGTCATAACAGTAAAATTGCTCAAGCAAATATGTCGTTAAATAATGTGAAGCTGACGTAAAGCAAAATCTATGCCACCTTCAATAGATTTCTTTGTAACAAAATCTGCAGCATTTTTTAGAGCTTGGCTCCCATTTCCCATGGCTACCCCGAGACCAACCTGCTCTAGCATATCTATATCATTCTCTCCATCTCCAAAAGCTATTGCATCCTTAAAATTAATTTCAAAATAATCTAGTACAGCCTTTACAGCTATCGACTTGGACACATCCTGCTGTAAGACATTCACAATATAAGGATGCCATCGTTGCCGTAATATATTCGAAAATTGACAAGCTAATCTTTTTTCAGCCTGCTCATCTGCATAAAGACACATAAGAAAAACCTCTTCTTCTATAATGCTGTCATTTCTAACGGGAAAATCACGTAAAGACAATGTCTCTTGCATCGCGCTTAACGCTAACGGATTTTGTATAGCATTCATCGTAAGTTGTTCTGTAAAAAATGTTAAGGAATGCTGTTGTTGCTGTGCAAAAGCTTGAACATTTTGAACAATGCCCTTTTCAATCGGAATTTTATGTATGACAACATCCTTGTGCTTCACATATGCCCCATTTGCCGTAATAAAGGTTTCAATTCCCAAACTTTTCAGCCCTTCACACATGGACAACGGCCTTCCTGTCGCAGCCACTAGATGAATCCCTTTATCCTGTAGTAGATGAATGGCCTGCCTTGTACTTTCTTCCACAGCGCCATTCTCATAATTGATCAGAGTACCGTCCACATCAAAAAATACTATTTTATATGTCATTTCCTCCATCCTCTCACATCAAACTTTTGAACTATACAATTCGAATTGTCTATGAAATAAATTGTATATAATTCGACAAAATTTGCTCGAACTATATAACTTACTTTAAGTACACCGATAAATACTATTACAAGCTTATTTCTAATGATATTTAACTAATAATGTAAGGATTATTTTTAATTTAATAATTCTAAAGGAGTATACCAAAGAACACAGAATTGTTAAAATGATAGATAATGAATTAAATACATTGAACGATTATCGATTGCGTATAAATAGAACAAAAGAAATAATATTCTAGAGCATGCAAAGGAGTTGATTCTTATGGCATTTAACATCTACTACTATGAAAGTAGCGTAGATTGTAAATTTTGCAAAAAGCATTTTACAACGTATAAAGTACGCCCAAATCGATATAAAATTATCGAGGAACAAACAGATTTCATGCCCGTCTATGATGGCCTAAACCCTTTGCTGTATGAAGTTGCTGTGTGCCCACATTGTGGGTTTGCTTTCCATAAATCCATGACGCGGACATACGGACCTTTCATGCAGCTCATAGATGAACTATACATTAAAGAGCTACAGAAACCTATGAATATCTGTCAGGAACGTACAATCGATGATGCCATTATAAGCTTTAAGCTGGCCTACCTAGTATCTCGCGCATCAATGGAAGAATCGCTTTTGATGGCAAATTTCGCATTAAAAATTGCCTGGTTATATCGCTTAAAAAACGACGAGGAATCTGAAAAACGCTACCTTTTTGCTGCTAGAGATTTTTACAGTAAATCATTTGCATCTAACCAGGAAGGTGGAGAGCGAATTCAATTTTTACATGCCGAGCTAAGCCTCCGACTTGGTGATATGACAGAAGCTAAAAAAGGATTTTCTAGATTAATTGCCGATAAGAATGTCTCGCCAAAATATCGAAAGCTAGCACGTAATCGTTGGGAAAATTATAAATATGATGAACAACCTATAACCGTTAAAGAAAGCATGAATTGAGTGACGAGGAGAGGACTAGTTATGTTGCTATTTCAAAAAAAGATAGATGTGAGAGAAGAGGATATTTTTTCAGAACTGCATCATTTTTTATTAAGAAAAAATAATCGTTATTTAACAAACGAAGAGGTTGTGACGTTGACAGGTGTCTCGTCTGAGCTACTGTATAAATGGGTCAAAGCCGGAAAGTTAAAAAATTCGATATTCCCAAATTTAGGCGCCCCTTGTGAAAGATGTGGACAAATTACTCAAGCGAAAATTTGCGTGAGCTGCTCCTCCTCTATTATTGGTACCTTAAATCAAGAGGAAAAGGATCGGGCATGGTTTAAACAAATTCAACGTAACCATGTTAGAGCTAGTACGTATCATTATAAATAGTTGTTGGGCATCTCCATTTAAATGGAGATGCTTTCTTTTTTAACAATCAATCCAAATTTAAACAAAATTTAAACAAACTCCTCCTATGGTTTAAACTTTGCCCCTTATACTTAGGATCAACATAAAGAAAAGGGCTGATTTTCAATGAAACATTATAGAAAACGGAAAGCTTTATTAAGTACAGCACTGACAAGTTTAATCGTATTCAGTGGCATAACTAGTGCTTCAGCGGCTGCCCCTGCGGTAAAAGAGCAGGAAAAATACGGAGTGGTTCAGCAGGCTAGGACTACTACTGAAACATTAGAGGATTGGAAAACATGGGTGAATGATCATGCTTATAGCTTGACTTCCATTCAGCCGGAAACAGCTAGTTCGAAGAAAATCCCTTCTAATAAATTTGAGGACCTAGCAATGCTAAAGCCATTATTACATGATAAACGTATTGTCTTTTTAGGTGAAAGTTCTCATGGGGTCGCACAGTTTAATCTCGCTAAAACTCGTTTAATACAATTTTTACATCAAGAAATGGGTTACAATGTTTTAGCCTTCGAAAGTGGTCTGGGCGATGTCATGAATGCCCAAGGAAAAATTGATAAACAAGCTGCACTACAAACGATGAAGGATGCTATTTTTGGAGTATGGTGGACAAAAGAAACATTGCCTCTTTTTGAATACGCAAAAACAACTCAAGCTACAGAGAAACCTCTTGTTCTAGCAGGCTTTGATATTCAACAGCAAGGGGCATTTACGAATGGGGATTGGTTGCAAAACCCTCAATTGGCTCAGCAATTCAGTGACGCGGAAAAGCAACTCGCAGAATGGAGCTCTAGCAAAGATTTAAAAGGCTACCAGAAAGAAAAAACAGCTATTATTAACGTTTATAAACAAGTAAAAGCACAAGTTCAGACGAAAGAAAAGGAGCTTCAAAAGGCTTATCCGAATGAACTTCAAATAGTAAAGCTGATGGAGCGCACTTTAGCAGACCGTATCCGTTTGGCAGACGAATATGTAGAGCTAACAATTCAATCCACTATTGAGATGGAGCAAAATAAATATGAATCGTTTTTAACAACAATGGAGTGGCGTGATCAGGCGATGATGGAGAACTTACTTTGGCTAGCTGAAGAAGTTTATCCAACAGAAAAGTTTATCGTTTGGGCGCATAATGACCATATTCGTAAGGCTCAATCAGATGTAATGGGCTCCCCATATCCAGTTAAATTAATGGGTGAACGTTTACCAGACATCTACAAAAAATATAGCTATGTATTAGGCCTATATATGACTAGCGGAGAAACTGCCAATAATATGGGTGAGACGATGCCCGTTTTACCACCAATAAAAGGATCTATCGAAGATATTGTATCCTCAGCCAACCAACCTTACACATTCATTGATTTACGTAATCGTCAAAATGAACGTGGTAACTCATGGATGTTTGAACCTCGCCTATCCTATAGCTGGGGAGTAATACAAGAAAGCCTTGTTCCACGCGATCAATATGATGGTATTCTTTTAATTGATAAGGTGAATAAACCAACATATGTAAAATAACCTTTATAATATAGCAAACTAGTATCCTAGTTTGCTATTACTTTTTAAGTATCCATTGATATCGTTTCCCACTCTTCGTTTTGATGACCGATCAACCAGAATAAGGCTCTACGTCTTTCCATAACAATACTTTCATTCATTCCAACAGGAGCCGGTCGTTCTTGTATACGATTATCTACGCACGCCCAGTGTAATCTGAATATCTTGTCGGCTTCATCCATTATTTCTTTCTGACTACGCATCATAATTTGAAGATAAAATTGCTCAAACGTTTCGCAGTTAGAAATAACTTGAATAGCGTACTCACAATCACATACTTCATCAGGGAAATCAAGCTCTTTAACAAATCCCAGTACCCAAATCAGTATCCAATAAGCTTCATATTGCCATGAAATATTAATGGCTTCTTGTGCATTTGGTTGTTGATCATATAAAAAGGCCCTTTCATTATCCGTTAGATTTGCCTCTACTTCATATTTATGCAACATATTGATGAAGAAATCTCTTGATTCTTCAACATTTTCTCCTTGTGCCACATCACAAGCAAATTGAATAACAAATAGTAAAGCTACAGCTCTCCTAGCAATATCCTCTTTGGCTTTAAGCTGACAAGCTCCAATTGGCGGAAGTTGCGGGAGTGAATCTGTGTATGGAATACCGTTTTCTTTTAAATATGCTATCGTTTTATTCTTTCTTTGATGACCTTCTTCCGATGTCGCCTCTTGTCCCCTCACTTTCTGTGTACAAGCATAAGGCCTAAAGTTAGATGGCCCTGATTGCCCATCAGGATAAACAATGACTGCACCTTCTTTGTCTAACAAGGTACCATTTGGTAAAAATCCAATTCCTCCAATGGTTAATAGCAGACTCAAACATAACTGCATTTGTTCATCCTTTATTTCTTTTTCACATTCGATCGCAATGACTGTATTTAACACAGAAATTTGCGTTAAAACTAATTCTTTTAAATGGTTATCTTCAAATGGAATACTGTTGTAATAGCTCATCATTCCAGGGATATTATTCACAAAGTATTCTGAGTCTGTATCTTCAGACATCACCCTAACCATCAATTTATATTTGTTAAATAATGCTTTGGATTTTATAAGATAGTTATTTTCATTTTTTTCAATAGCAAAACCTTTACTAAAAACATCGAAAATCTTACATTCGATTTCTTTTGTATTATTCATAGAAGCGAATATAGTGAAATTGTTCAATTATTTCTCCTCCTTACAATTATTAGATTTCACCAAAGTTCAATGCCCTCTAGAGCTTGGCTAAAAAATTGTTTATGTTTTCGTAGTACTTCATTGTCCTTCCAAAACGTAAGCAATGACAGCCATTTCTCCATATCCACTGAAGTTGTCGGTTTAATTCCTTGCTGCAACATTTGGCATACGGCTCGTATTGCTATTTGACGCTCTACTTCCTTACCATTCAACCACTCAAATAAAGTTTCTGCACTCGGCTGTGATTCTACTAAAAGCGTATCCCACCCCTCTATCGGAAAAGAAACATAACGTTTCATCCATGCTATTGTTCTTGGGTTATGAAAATCACGTAGTCGCTGTAAAGCTATATAAGATTCAATTCTCCTTTTTTCAATATCTTGAAGAACAAGTGATAACCCCACTTCTTCTGGTAGACAGTAGGCGGTTAAATAATCTCTAATACTATTAGGCAAATCATTTTGGTCTTCCCAAAGTGTCATCACCCAATGACTTGCCTCTGTTGCACAAACCTCTACTAGCACTTTGCACCATACTTCTTTATCCGCTAAACGCCGTGATTGTTCAATTTGATTTTGAAGTGCGGCAAACACTTTCCCAGTATTTAACCGTGTAAATGCTTCTCGAACCCTAGTATCCTCCATACCATGCATCGACACATATAGGAGTAAAGTATCCAGTTGATACATAACGTTCTCCCATGTTGAAGTTAAATATTGTTCAAACCACTTTAGCCAGATTTGAGAAGTGGTCAAACTTAAATCTAGTCCACCTTCACTACAAAACTGTAGACACTGTCCACAATCTGCCCCTATGCAGCCTAAAGTTGTAGCTTTCTCTACATAATCTTTAAAATTCAAGGCAAGAAGGTCATACTCATCCTCCTCATGACTCCAATACCAAACGGAACCATCCTCAATCTTAATAAGTAGCGCATCACCATTGCCAGCCGTATGAAATTGTAGGTATAGTTGTTCTTTTGCATTATCACTGTCTCCGCCAAAATCAGGGAATTCGAGTTCTTCCAAGCTCCAGCCAAAATCACCTAAAGGTGTGTCTTCCAGCTCAATAGGAAGTAGTGCCTCGTCAGGTAAAGACCAATATACCCCCACTTGTCGAGAACAATGAAGTAATACATCACGGAACTCAGAAGGAATCGGAACGCCGAGCCGCATCTCTACCATTGATAGTTCATGCACAGTAGCCATAGGCTTTATCTCCAGTGGATGAATCCAAGCACCTTGCTGTTCAAGCTGTTTTAATAATTGCGTCCATCGATCAACCCATATTTGCATATCTATTCCTCCATGCTTAGAAAAATATTTCGGATAATGCTCTACTTTTTTCTCTACTAATGTATCGTCAGGAAGTCATTTATGTATTAGAGTTTGGTTTTACTTTCCCTAAAAACACTCGGATTTTACTTCTATTTAAATTCAAAATATATGCTAAATTACTTACCTTTACTTGTTCTTTTCTAGTTTTCTTCAGCAATTCTCATAAATCGTATCATGTTGACAATTTGGAAGGATGCGCCTATTATTATAAATACATTCGAATGTATCTATAAGGAGATATTTTATGGCCAGAAATAAATATCCAGAAGTTACGAGAAAAAGAATCATTGAATCAGCTGTTAAATTATTTACTTTAAATGGTTGGGATAATGTAACGATTCAAGAAATTGTCGATGATGTAGGGGATATTACTAGAGGAGCATTTTATCATCATTTTAAAACGCGTGCTGATGTTATTGATGCCATTACAAAGGAAATGCTAACAGCAAATAATTATTTTAATGACATCTCAGATTTGGAAAACTTAAATGCTTTAGAGCGTTTAAGACAAGGCATTTCTTTCTCAATTTCTCAAAGCGGAAAGGAAGAAAACTTATCCTCGATTCATTTAAAAATGAATTCTGCCGAGTTTGTTTATAGCCGCATCACAGAAGGAATTCAGGTTGTTGCACCAGGAATTCAAAAAATTATTGATGAGGGCAATCAAGACGGCTCACTGCAAGTTGCTTTCCCGAAGCAAGCAGCTGAAACTTTTACAATGCTTTTTGACATTTGGATGAATCCTGAAATATTTCGTGTAAGCCGAGCCGAATTTATTCATAAAATTGAACATATAAGTTTGATGTTCAAAGGGATTGGCATACCACTTATGAATGATGAATTGAAAGATGTTTTTTTAGCATTATTTGATAAAGTGCAGGAATAATAAACTACTATATGTAGTTTATTATTTTAATCTTATACATACATTCGTATGTATATATACTTAAAAATATTTTTAATTAATTTCATACATTTGTATGTATGAAAAAGGAGATAAATGATGAAAACCTTAGAAGTACTATTTACACTTATTTTAATACTATCGAGTATCTCACTAACTTTTAGACAACGTGGGGTAACTACAATAAATCTTATTATGATAGCTACCAATTATGTTTTGTTAATAGGAACAATTATGACAATTGGTGCTAACTGGCGCATGATCCCTGCTTATTTTGTTTTGATGTTATTAACATTACAAGTTTTTGTGAAGCCAAAAAGTACAATTGTTTCAAAAAATTTAAGGATGAAAATAATTAAAACTTCAGGTATTGTTGTGGCCACTATTACAATGTTCACATTACCAACGTTATTTCCAATCATGTCTTTTCCTGAACCAACAGGAAAATACACAGTAGGAACACAGACATTTCACCTGACCGATAAGAATCGCAAAGAATTTGTTGTACCTAATCATCAGGTGAATCGCGAACTGATGATTCAAGTTTATTATCCTGCTGAAAAAGAGACAGGACAACCTTCACCCTACTTTAAAGATATAGATGCGTTAACACAACAGTTAGCAACGACACAGGGTTTTCCCAATATCGCAACAACGCATTTAGGACTGACGAAAACCCATTCTTATCAAGATGCGACAGCTATAAAGTCTAAAGAAAAATTTCCACTTTTATTATTTGCACATGGTATGAGTTTATATAGTCGACAAAATACCTTCCAACTAGAAGAATTAGTGAGTCATGGCTATATTGTCGTTGCTCTTAACTTTACAGGTGACGCGGCAACAACAATATTCCCCGATGGTGATCGGGTTGATTTTACACCAATTGAAAACACCATTACATTCTTGAATAATCGAATTCATCTTTGGGAGCAGGATGCATCTTTTGTTTTAGATGAAGTCATTAAAGGAGATTTTGATAAGAACTTTCGTGCAATAGCCTCACTAATTGACTATGATAGCATTGGTATGCTAGGTCATTCTTTTGGCGGCGCTACTTCAGCTCAAATGCTAGTAAAGGATAATCGTATTAAAGCAGCCATTGATATGGATGGTGGGTTATATGGCGATTCAATGCCAAAAAATGGTCCTAAAAAGCCTTTTATGCTGATGAATGCTGAGGCATCCATAAACTTTATGAAAGAAGCATATAACCAGCAGCCTGGTAATCGTGATGAATTGTTTGTAGAAGCTTATCTACGAAATAAAACAATTGAAAAGCCTGGTGTTTACACAGCTATTATTCCAAAAACAAATCACGGAAGTTTTACAGATTTAGCAGCCGTTTCGCCGATTATTAATGAATCTGGGGCAGATGTAAATGCAATTTATAAATTGATTAATGAATTATCACTTGGCTTTTTCGATAAAAATTTAAAAGGAATCCAAGACAATAAATTAAATAAAATACAAAAGGCACATCCGGAAATAAACTTAACTTTGCATTAAGTATATTTGGGGTTGTTGATAGGCAGAGATGCATCAACAACCTTCTTTTATTTCCACCATAATCTTTGTTACATATTCCTCTTCACGATTTTTAATAACCGCATCATAAATATATTCCTCATAAACATACTGCCCCAGTTCATAGCCTTTTTCTCTCATGACCTGGAATAATCGCTTGTAGGTCTCTTCCAGAGTCGTAGATGTTCCTACATGGTATCCAACAATAAACTTTCCTTCAATTGCTTTAAAATAAGGATGACCTTCCTGCGGATGCGGCTGCTCAATATATAAGTACCTATAATTATCATAGTTACCGGCTAATACCTGCTCCCTTTTGGTAATTCCACCAATCGGATAACCTGTGTCTAAGCGAGAGCGATCCAATTCATCTATAAAATCAGAGACAGCCTTAACGAATTGTTCTTCCGTTGAGTCCTCAATATTTCGACTTAAATACAAGGTTGCCTCTGGGAAATGCTCAATTGTAATGCTATCAAAATCAAGTTGTAGTGACTCCTTCGTTAAATCAATTTTGACATCAATAATGCCTTCAATCATCTCCAGTTCTCGCCGCTTTTTTGCGACAATTTCCTTTTGTAAATGCATCAATTCTAAAAAATTTTCAGGTGATTTCTCCGCCATATACTGCTGTATACCTTTCAAAGACATGCCAACAGCCTTTAATAACTCAATGACGCTAAAAAAATCATATTGAGCGAGTGAATAATATCGATACTCTTTACTATCCTTCATAACAGGAGATAGCAAGCCAATTTGATCGTAATAAATTAAAGTTTGTTTATTAACCTTACATATTTTAGCAAATTCGCCAGTTGTAAAATATTTTACATTTTTATTAAGCATTTTTTGAGTATCCTCTCTTGACTATATAGTAACTATATACTTTAGATTGTACCTATTCACAATAAAAATAGAAAGGTTTTGACATTATGTTCACGGAGATTCGTGACATTACAGCTTTTAACAAACAAGAAATTTTAGCATTACGTATTGCTGACAATCAGCAAAATTTTATTGAAAGTACAGACCAATGCTTAGCAGAGGCGGAGATGGATCGGCGCTTTACACCTTTAGGCTTATATAAGGATAGCACCGTAATAGGCTTCGCTATGTATGGCGTATTTCCTCATGAGGATCATAGTCAACGAGTTTGGCTTGATCGTTATTTAATTGATGAACGCTATCAGGGACAAGGTTTAGGTAAACATTTTTTACAGCAGCTTATACATTACTTAACAGAAAAATTCAGCTGTCACAAAATATATTTAAGTGTTTATGACAATAATGCAGTAGCTATTCAGCTATATAAACAGTTTGGCTTTATGTTTAATGGTGAACTAGATGATAAAGGGGAAAAAGTAATGGTCTTGGAGGTGCATGGATATGACAACCATTAATCCAATTGAAACACGGCCGCTCAAACCATTATTTTTATCCTATTTATTTCCAGCGATGGTTGGCATGCTTCTCATGTCCGTTAATATTTTAGTGGATGGCATTTTCGTTAGTCACGGCGTGGGTCCTACAGCGTTAGCAGGCGTTAATATTGCAGTTCCGATTTTCTCTATTCTGCTGTCTATTTCGCTTTGGATAGGGATGGGTGGAGCTACACTCTATTCCATTTCTCTTGGGGAAGGCAATAAGCAACGAGCTCATCAGCTCTTTACGTTGGCGTTTACTACAATGCTTGTGGTCGTGTTAACAATTATCGGGTTCCTTGCGCTTAATTTAAAAGATATTTCTTATATATTCGGGGCAAGTGATGATACGTATCCATATGTGCAAGAATATTTACACGTTATTTTGTTATTTGGAGTGTTTTATACAATTGAAAATCTTTTAAGTATCTTTATTCGCAATGATGGTAATCCAAAGCTAGCTATGCTGGGTTTAATTACAACATCTGTATTGAATATTATCTTAAATTATATTTTTATCTTCGTTCTAGATTATGGTGTAACAGGCTGTGCATTAGCAACAGCAATAGCTACTATTATAGGTACAGCTGTACTATGTCTTCATTTTTTCCGTCCACAATCTGAATTAAAGTTTGTCTCTTCATTCTTCAATAAGACAGATTTAAGAAAAATTTTCGCTATCGGATTACCTAGTTTTATTGTCGAGGCTTCTGTAGCAGTTATTATTATTTTATATAATGTGACCTTTTTACACTATTTAGGGGCAAACGGTGTGACCGCCTATGCAATGGTCAACTATATCCATACAGTCCTGTTAACAATTTTTTTAGGTATTGGCATGGCTCTACAGCCATTAGTTAGCTATCATCATGGGGCAAGATTACTTGAGAGGTTAACAGCATTACTAAAAATCGGATTAGCTACAGCATTTATTTTAGGATTAACGACAGCCCTTATAGCTATGCTTTTCCCTTCACAGCTTATGGCTTTATTCGGAGATAGCTCATTCGAAATTCGTCATATGGCAACTCAAGGCTTTGTTCATTTTGCTATAGGCTATGTATTTTTAGGTATCAATATGGTACTTGCCGAATTCTTTCAATCTATCGAAAAAATTCGTATTGCCACAACTATTATGTTACTTCGGAGTATTATTTTATTTATCCCAACTCTTATTCTCCTGCCTAAAGTGTTTGGCTCTCAAGCAATTTGGTGGACCTTCCCAGTGGCAGAGGGTATTACAGCCTTACTTATTTACGGGTATATCAAAAAAAACCCACGAATAATTTACTCTTCTGGCGATGCTTAAATGGAAAGGGACCTTGTACTTATACAGGTCCCTTTCCTACTATTTATTCAGTTAAATATTGAATAACAGCCATTTCTTTACCGAAACGATCGCCATTATCGACAAAACCTAAACTTGCATACAAATGATGCGCGGCTTTATTTTCTGGATGATAACCTACAACAACCTTTGTAGCATCCGGTAACTTAGCTAGTTCGTTTATTATTTGCTTTGTGGCTTCTTTGCCAATACCTTTACCTTGAAAGTGCTGATCAATCATTATGCGATAGATCCAGTACCCGCCAAGCTCTTCCTTTACTGTATTGAACATTAAAAATCCAACAATCTTGTCTTCATAGTAAATGGCATATGGCTTTAAAGTTGGTTCGAACTTTGATTGCGCAATAGAAATAGCGTTGGATTCAACATAATCCCTTTGCTCTGCTGATGTTTCTAACAGGCAGCAATCATACCAATTATTATTATTTACCTCTTCGATTCTTACAGTATTGCTAGACATATATGGTCCCCTTCCGAATTTAGGGAAACACTAAACACTTTGTTAATAAGGCGTTTTCCCCCTGTATTGAACGATAAAAATAAATGTATTTGTCATCATGACCGCCCCCTATAGCAAAGATTCATAACTATAATAACATACCTTTTTATACATTATTAACATTTTTTTCTTTTTAGCAAAATTAAAACCAGCACAAATATTCTCTGTGCTGGCTTAGTTTCTACTTTGATATTTCCCTATACTCTTCCAGAAGAATACTCATAATGATTTCATCTGAAAAAGTATTATTCATAAATAATGCCTGCCTCAATACACCTTCTTTTTTGAAGCCAACCTTTTCATAGGATTTGATCCCTCTAATATTATGAGAGTAAACTTGTAGTTCCAAACGATTCAGACATAGCTCCTCAAATGTAAATTTTTGAGCAAGTTGAACTGCTTCTGATCCAAGACCTCTGCCACAATCCTCTAATCCATGCAGGGCTATACGAAACATTGCCTTCTTATTATCTAAATCCACTTCCATAATAGCTAAGTCACCAATTACTTGATCATTATCTACTAAACAAATAGCAAAATCATAGCGAGTAGAATCTTCTTTAAAGCGGTAGATAGCCTCTTTAATTTGTTCTTTTGTTAGCAAGTTACGAGTTCCTGTCATATACATGATTTCCTCATTTTGAAAGCATTTTTCAATACTTTCGCTATCATTAACAGAGATTTCTCTTAAATATACCCTCTGACCCTTTACCATCATTGTCAAAAACACCCCCTACTTATCTTAAATGAGCTACGCCTGTAAATTAATAAAGAATCATCTCTACATACAAGATGATCCCTTTTGTAAAGCTATTTTTATTCCATTAATTTTTTGTCCTCAACGACGTCCATTTTCTGTTTAGATTCTTCTGAGGAAGTAACCCCTAGAATATCAAGTAAGAACATGAACAATGGGATACCGATGATTAATCCCCATACACCAAGGAAATGCTCTGAGAAAAGGATGACCATAAATGTGTAGAAAATCGGTAAATCTGTCTTGGCTGACATAAGCTTTGGATTTAAGAAATACGCTTCAATCGCATGTAAGACCATAACAATTACTAAAATGTAGACAATGTACATTAAGCCACCAATACTATAGGCGATAATACTGAGTGGGATTAATGAAATAATAACACCTGCAACTGGCACTAAGCCAAGAATAAACAGCATAATCCCAAGAGCAATTAGATGTGGGAAGCCCATAATCGAAAGGGCAATCACTGATAATACACAGTTAACAGCAGCAATAATGAACTGTGCCTCAATTACTTTACCAAATGAACGGATGAAAATTCTTGAAAAATAATGCAGTTCATCGTAAAGAGGTCCAATTTTACTATCCTTAAACTTTGCTGTAAATTCAATGATGCGTTTCTTTTCCAACAAGATGAACAAACTCAATATTAGGGAGATCAAAATTTGCATAATGATTTTACCAATATTCGTAATATTTTTAAGAGTTATATCCACACCCTGTTCTAAATACTTACCAAGCTCAATCTTCTCAAAGGTTGGAGCCAAATATCTCGCAATCTCATTGTCATCTGGATCGAGGTTAAAGCTAGCAATAAGATCAAAAAGCTGTGTGACTTGCTGCGTGACAATGGGCAAGTATTTGTAAATCACAGCAACAATACCAGCGACCAGTAACAAATATAATGTTACAGTAACAGCCTTTTCATTCATCGGTGTGTATTTTCTTATTTTTTTCGTTGTCTTCGTAGTAAGCTGATTCATCAAATAGGTAATAATAAATGTAAGCAAAATTAAGTTGATCATACTTCGCATTAAATACAATGCAACAGCAATTCCAACTAGAATGATAAAACGTTTAAATCCATTACTCCGAAAGAAATTATTCATTTATTCACTCCTTCTACAAAACGGCCTCGCTGCCTTTGCCACCTAAGGTTGCACTAGTAACTAAACATCAGTAGTAAACATTAATTTACATCAATACGCATCATTCTTATGTAAAAATTTCCCTCTCATTTAATGAGTATAGCCATCCACCTTCAAATTAAGACGAAATTCATGTTTCTTTAGAAGTATCTGTATAAAACCTAAGGGCGTGAAGTGAATTGTATGTCTAGTCAAATTAAAAAGTTAATACTTTTATCTATTTTGAATGCTTTATCAGCGTATAAGCCTATATTTTATGAATCTATTATAACCCTTTGTATCGACATATCCAATTTGTAAGTTCATTTATAATGGTATTTGTACTACTTTTATCTATGATTACTCTATGCTATTTTAATGGAGAGATGAAAATGAATAATAGAGAAGGAGATGGATTCAATGAAAATTAGTAGAAATCCAGAAAACATTCATCCACCGGTAGCCCCTTATGTACATCAGATCGAAGTAACAGGACCAAACAGATGGTTAACATTATCCGGGCAAATTGGCATGGAGATAGATGGGTCAATTTCTGAGGATCCGGTTGCCCAATTGAAGATAGCACTAGATAATATTCGGAAAAATCTTGATCATGCCAATATGGAGATTCAAGATATTACAAAGCTCGTGTTTTACTTGGTAGGCGATATGAATGCTCAACAACGAAAAGAAATAATGGATGATTTTTTACAAGGACATCTTCCATGTACAACCTTACTGTACGTAGTGGCACTGGCTGCTCCGGCCATAAAGGTCGAGATTGATGCTTGGGCTTGTAAAGAAGTATAAATTTATTTTATGTAGAGCTTTATAGATATGTGATTTGAATTTAATAATGGAAAAATAACCCAAAAAAACCCTTTAAATTATTATTTTTAAAGGGTTACATGGACATTCATATTTTATTCTTTACTAGTTTAAAATTTTATTTAAGTAATGTCAGAGTCGTGGCTATTGCATTATCAACGAATGAACGCTGTGGCTGTGATTTCATCATAACAGTTAATCCAATTAACGATACAATGAGTGCCTGTGCAAGTGATTTTGCATCCGTGTCAGCCTCAAGCTCCCCCGCCTGGACCCCTCGCTCAATGGTCTCCTGAAAAATAACTGCTAAATAAAGTTGATGCTCCCTCGTTAAAATCTCAAATCTTTCGTCATGAGGAGCGAGTTCAACCATTGTATTAATACAAAAACAACCGTTACTAAGATCTTTCGTATACTCAGCTTGAATCACTTCTTCAAAAAAAGTAGCAAATGACTGCTTTACAGAAACATGACTTTGAAGTCTAGCCCGTATATCAGCTGCTCTAGATGTCGTATATCTACGCAGTGCTGCTTCGAATAGCTCTTTTTTATCCCCAAAGGTTGAATAAATACTTGGACGTTGAATGCCCATTCTTGAAGTAAGATCACTTAGAGAAGTAGCTTCATATCCCTTCTCCCAAAATAACTGCATGGCAGCCTCTAAAACTTTTTCTTCATCAAATTCACGGGTTCTTGCCATAAAATCACCTCCACTGTAGTAGAATTCGCCATTTAAACTATATAAAAATTAAAATACCAAACAGTATGTAATCATTGTATAATCAGCTGGTTCCATTGTCAATTTTACTCTATTTTCAGTAAGAAGGTAAAAATAAATACAAAAAACACTTGACACTATCAATAACGGTAAGATATATTTACCAATAATTATATTGTACCGTTCGGTACGTTATAATGAAATTCTATATGGACTGGAGGATATAAGATGGACGAAGATCTTAGACAGACATGGGATGCACCTGCGATGAATCTACCGTCGTCCATGCCACGCGCTGTCACATTTTTATTCGCAGCAGCCTGTGGAATGTCAGTCGCCAATATTTATTTTGCACAGCCGCTACTAGATCAGCTGTCTATTGCGTTTAATATTGATCCGTCGATTATTGGCGTTGTCATTACAATCACGCAAATCTTTTACGGGATAGGCCTATTGCTTTTAGTGCCACTTGGGGACTTACTTAATCAGCGACGTTTGATTATTGGTCAAATGCTATTATCCACAACTGCTTTAGTTATAGTTGGTACCGCTTCTTATAGCATAGTTCTTTTCGCAGGCATGGCTTTAGTAGGTTTACTTGCAGTTGTGACACAAACGCTTGTAGCATTTGCAGCAACCATCGCTTCCCCAGCTGAGCGTGGACGCGTCGTTGGTATTGTTACAAGTGGGATTGTCATTGGCATACTGCTTGCTCGTACCTTCGCAGGACTATTAACTGACCTTGCAGGATGGCGTACTGTCTATCTATTCTCTGCTGCCTTCATGCTCATCATGGTCTGTTTGTTTGTAAAGGTATTACCTACAGTGGAGCGCGAAGTAAAATCACTCACCTACCATCAGCTCATTAAATCTGTGTTCACTTTATTAAAACAAGAACGAACTTTACGTATCCGTGCCGTTCTAGCCATGTTAATTTTTGCTGATTTCAGTATTTTGTGGACATCACTTGTTCTTCCACTTAGTGCACCACCGTTGGCCCTTTCACATAGCGTAATTGGTGCTTTTGGTCTTGTTGGAGTGACCGGAGCGTTGGCAGCGGCCCGAGCAGGGAAATTGGCTGATCGAGGATACGCACAAAGAACAACAGGTATAGCATTAGCACTGTTACTATTTTCCTGGTTGTTTATTAGCTATCTAGAGCAATCGTTATTTGCGTTAATTGTAGGAATCGTATTGCTAGATTTAGCTGTACAGGCCGTACATGTTACGAATCAGGCGATAATTCTTCCATTACGTACAGAGGCACGAAGTCGACTTACTGCCGGATATATGATTTTTTATTCCATTGGCAGTGCAAGTGGCTCCATTGCTTCTACTCAAATATATGCACACTTTGGCTGGGAAGGGATTTCTTTCCTCGGAGCTTCAATTAGTGCTCTAGCAATTCTTTTTTGGGTAACGACTCTACGCTTTACAAAACAATAATTTGACAAGGAGAAAGACAAATGGAAATAGGAATTACCTCTTTTGTAGAAACAAAACCAGATGTTCATAGTGGGGAAGTGATTAGTCATGCCCAACGCTTGCGTGAAGTGGTTGAAGAAATTATTCTTGCCGATCAAGTAGGATTGGATGTATTTGGCATTGGCGAGCATCATCGAGAAGACTATGCTGCATCTTCCCCTGCAATGGTGTTGTCCGCCGCTGCTTCACAAACGGAAAAAATACGACTTACAAGTGCGGTGACTGTCCTTTCTTCAGCTGACCCGGTTCGCGTCTATCAAGATTTTTCTACTTTAGATGGACTTTCCAATGGGCGTGCGGAAATTATGGCAGGTCGTGGGTCGTTCATCGAATCCTTCCCGTTATTTGGATATGATTTAAATGACTATGATGAACTATTTGAAGAGCATTTAGATTTATTACTTAAAATTCGTGAGGAAGAAAAAGTAGTGTGGGAAGGAAAGCATCGACCGGCGATCAATAATTTAGGTGTGTATCCAAGACCTGTTCAAAAGTCCTTACCTATTTGGGTTGGTAGTGGAGGAAATCAACAATCAGCCATTCGGGCAGGTCTTTTAGGATTACCACTTATGCTAGCAATCATCGGTGGCAGTCCTATGCAGTTTGCTCCAATCGTACAACTTTATAAAAAAGCTGCTGCTCATGCAGGTCATGATTTATCTAAGCTTCAGGTAGGCTCCCATTCGATAGGGTTCGTTGGCCCGAATAACGAGTGGGCAGCAGATACATTCTTCCCATCTACACAGGCAGGCATGAATAAACTGGGCAAAGAACGGGGTTGGCCGTATTATGATCGTTCTAGCTATGATGCTGCACGTAGTTTTGAAGGAGCATTATATGTAGGTGATTCAGAGACAGTTGCTCAGAAAATTATTCATCTTCGTAAACATGTAGGGATCACACGATTTATGTTATACGTACCTTTAAGTACAATGCCACATGATCAAGTCATGCAAGCTATAGAACTTCTAGGAACTGAAGTGGCTCCTCGTGTGCGTGAAGAAGTTGCCCAATGGGAGGCGGAAATGGCTGTAGCAGGACATCTATTTATTTAAAATTTTGTTACTTTAAAGGAGGATTTATATGACAATCAATGCCCGAATCTTACCTGAATTAACGCAGGCTTACTCGCAATTTCCAGGCTTTCGCCTAGACGAAGATTTAGAGTGGAGTCGTCGTCTCTTAGCCCAATCACCATTAGAGGAGTCAGAACTTGTATTTACAACTAATCGTACAATTCCTAGAGGTGATGGAGGTGAAATGCTAGTTAAAATATATGAACCCGTTAAACGGAGCAACGATAAACTTCCAGCTATGCTTTGGATTCATGGTGGTGGTTTTGTTATGGGACACCCCGATATGGATGATCTTCTATGTGAACGTTTTGTTCAGACCGCTAACTGCGTTGTCGTTTCTGTTGATTATCGACTTGCTCCTGAACATCCTTATCCAGCCGCGATTGAAGATTGTTATGCAGGGTTAGTATGGATGACAGCTGAGGCTCCATCACTCTGCATTGATGTTAAACGAGTGGCAATTGCTGGTGCAAGTGGAGGCGGAGGGCTAACAGCAGCTCTAGCATTAATGGCTCGCGATAAAGGAGGGCCCGCGATTATATTCCAGATGCCACTGTATCCAATGCTTGATAACCGAAATGAAACACCTTCTAGCTATGAAATTACTAACAGTCACGCAACTTGGAATAGAACAAATAATTTGACCGCTTGGCGTATGTACTTAGGAGAAGAACAGGACACCCATGAACTTTCTCCATATGCGGTTCCTTCAAGAGCAGATAACTTAGCAGGACTACCGCCTACCTACACATGTATAGGCCAACTTGATTTATTCAGAGATGAAACCCTCGACTATGTAGCACGACTTGCTCAAGCAGGAGTAGATGTTGAGATGAATCTCTATCCTGGTAGCTTTCATTGCTTTGATGTCTTTGTGCCGAATGCTGAAATTAGTCAGCGCACTAGTCAAAATTATTTAGATGCCATGGCCCGTGCGCTCAACGGCTGATGAGGATGGCGCCGGATCAAAAAAATGCGAAAATGTTGAGTTCTCAACATTTCGCATTGATTTAAGTAGATTCTATATATTAGTCAAGCTCACGTACTTTAATCGGAATTAATGCACTTTCTAATTGCTCTCGTTGTTGCTCATATTGAGATGGTAACATTAATTGGCTTCCCATCGTCTCCATTGTTTCGTCATGAGCAAATCCCGGAGGATCCGTAGCAATTTCAAATAAAATTTCACCAGGTTCACGGAAATAAATCGCATTAAAATAATTACGATCCTTGACTTCCGTTACATGTTGACCATGATTCATAACATACTCTTGCCATTCTAAATGATCCGTATTATCTTGAGCTCTCCACGCAATATGGTGAACCGTCCCTACACCCATTTGTCCACGTTGTCCTACAACCACTTTTAAATCAACTGTGTTGCCAATCTCCGCATTAGATTTAAAACGAGTATAGTCACCCTCTGTCGCTACTCTTTCAAGACCCATTACCTCTGTTAAAACTTTTGCAGTCTCTTCAGGGTGGCTAGAATATAATGTAGCTCCACCAAATCCTTTAATGGCAACCTCTGGCGTTACTTCTCCAAATGTCCAGTTATTTAATTCGCCTGCAGAACGCGCAACGAGTTCGATATGCAGACCGTGCGGATCATCGAACTGAATGACTTGCTCACCAAAGCGTTCAGCTTTTTGGAAAGGAATCGAAAATTTTGCTAAACGATTAATCCAAAATGGTAGTGCCCCCTCTGGTACAACATACGTTGTGACACCAACTTGACCGTCACCAATACGCCCTTGATAAGCATTGGCCCAAGGGAAGAATGTAATGATTGTTCCAGGTTTCCCACCTGCATCACCGAAATATAAATGATATGTGCCAGGATCATCGAAGTTTACTGTTTGTTTCACTAAACGCAAGCCTAATACACCTGCATAAAAATCAATATTCTCTTGTGGATGGCCTACAATAGCTGTGATATGGTGAATACCTGCTGTATGTTTTTTCATGTTAACATGCCCTTTCCTGACTAATTTTTCTCTCCCATACTTTATCCAATTTCGTCCTATCTCAAACGCGTAAGCTTAACGAATAGTGTATAAAGCTTTTGACCATGGGATTACTTGATCTAACATTTGATTGACTGAATCAGTTTGTACAGCTTGTGGTTTAAAGTCTGAACCATTTTCAAAATCTGTGAATAATGATAATGCAGGGTGAACACGTACATCTGCGATTAAAAGCTCACCCATGATGCCACGTAAATGTTCTGCTGCACGAGCACCACCTACAGAACCATATGAAACGATACCTGCTGCTTTGTTATTCCACTCAACACGTAAATAATCTAGTGCATTTTTTAGAGCGCCTGTAATAGAGTGATTGTATTCTTGTACGATGAACACAAATCCATCTTGTTTAGCAATAACTTCTGACCAAGCCTGTGCACCTGAAGCATCTTGCCCTGGCTCTCCTAATAATGGCAATTTATAATCAGCGATATCAATCACTGTATAGTTTGCATCTCCTCGTTGATCTGCAATTTCCTTTACCCATTGCGCTACCTGAGGACTTACACGTCCCTCACGTGTTGATCCAATAATAATACCGATATTTAATTCTGCCATTGCTTGTTCCTCCTCTTTTTTTGAAGAAAATAATTTATTCCAAAAACCCATTATTGTACCTCCTTACGAAAGCTAAAGGTTTGAATTCGTTTATCTTGAATTTATTTATCTTGAATTCGAGATAATAATAACATGCCTCTTTCCTAAACGTCAACACCTTTGTTTTATTAATTTGAAAAAGCAGAGGAATCTATCCCTCTGCTCTTACTAGATGTCTATTAACTTGTGATTTTAAACAGCTATATTGAGCATTATTTGTATCCTGATAGGCCTCTGTCCTATTCGAATCAATGTCTTGATAATCAATTTTAGATGAAAACTGCTCTTCCGTAAAATCTATTCTCTCTCCATTTATTACATTATAAAAGTGCCAGCCTTCATCCAAACGTGTTTTCCTAATTTCCCCGCCAAGTATATCTTGCACCACTAGAGAGGTAACACCACATTGTCCTTTTGCAGGATTTTCAACGCTCCATTTAGAACTTGATTGGGCCGACCAAGATTGCCTTAGAGCGTTTAATACATTTTTCTTCATGCTTGTCTCCTTAAAATGGAACGTCATCTATTTTAATAGGCGTTGGATTTCCTAGAACCCAATCTTCTTTAATAGCACCATAGACAATACTATCGGTCACTGTGCCATCTTCATTTTCCCAGGCATTTCGTAAATAGCCTTCCTTCACAAAACCAGCTTTGCTAAAACATTTCCGCATCCCTATATTGTCAACTCTTGTATAGCCTTCAATACGAATCTTACCCCTTACCTCAAATAGATACTCTTGTAACCATCGAAGTGCCATTACGCCATATCCTTTCCCCCTACAATTTGTATGTAGGCGGATATCAAACAGTGGGATGGTGTCACTGATATCATGAATAAAGATAATTCCTACTCTATTTCCATTTTCCATTATCCAATATGTTTCACGATCATTCTCATAATATCCCTTTGCGAACGCTGCTCGGACGCTCTCTTCTTTTACGTGCTGATTGGTGTGGTAAATCCATTTATTTTGAGTTAGTAAATGGACTAAGTCATCTATTTCACCCGTAAATAATTTGATTTCCATAAAGATCCCCTTTTTTATAAGTCCTCACATATATCAGAAAAGATAAAATTGGTTTTTGTATGTGCATATAGCTGTAAATCATCAATAAATTGCTCTACATCAGAAAAAGATTGAAAATGAGCCTTTAATAAGAAACAAGCCTCTCCTGATATTCGATAGCAAAAATTGACGTTTGTAAATGTCAGGATATGTTCTTTAAAATCTGCATAGCGATTATTTTTAATTGTTGCCTCTATTATAGCTTCAATGGGAAAGCCTAGCGCCTTTGAATTAATGTCTAATGTATATTTCCTTATAACTTGCTGTTCCTCTAAATGTCGTACCCTTTCACGAACTGCAGGGGCCGATAAATGTACTCTTCTGCCTAACTCACTCATAGAAATTCGGCTATCTTTTTTCAATTCTGTTAGTATTGTTTCATTAATGAAATCCATTGTAGAAAATTCCCTTCATTTTAAAGGAGAAAGAAAATATTTCCCTTCGAATTGGTATGTGAACAAGGCCATTCATATTTTACACTAATTATAGGAGGGAACATTAATGACACTCATTCATTTATATGACAAGGGCTTAACGCCATTTCAACAACTACTAGGCTATAACGAGGAAATACAGTCGCATTGGTTACAATTAGGAGAAACGGTCGAAAAGGACGGTCATTTATCTGCACATTTAAAAGAAGAGGTCCGAAAAACATTAGCACAAAAAAATGGTTGTCAATATTGTCAGGCGAAAGGTATACCTGACCCTCAACATTACGATGAGAAAACAGCCGTTTGTACAGGTTTTGCTGAGGCATTTTTAGTGACTAAAGGTCATACCGCACCCTATGTCACCGCTGTCTTAAAAGAATATTTAACAGAGGCTGAAATCAGTGAACTACTGGCATTTATTTGTTTCACAACCGCACAGCAATACTTTGGGGCTCTTATGCAATTGAAATAACAATAGAACTAGAGTCCCCTAGTTCTTATCCATCCATTTCAACATTCTAGCCGCCTACTTCATTTTTTTATCGATTTCATGAGCAATATCAATAATCAATTTATTACTTAGCTCTTCTTTCATATTGTTCTCAGCATCCACCATTACTTGCTCAATGAGACAACCTTCATTATGAAAGGAATCCTCGTGGTCAGAGGAACAGCTGAATAATGAGGTTTGTCCCTCGATTGCGTAAATCACATCTAAAAAGGAAACTTCTTGAGGGCGCTTCGAAATGCGATAACCTCCATTGACCCCTGGATTTGATTCGATTAACCCCGCCTTTACAAGCTTTGTTAAAATTTTTGAAAGATAGGTTGGAGATAGTTTCTGCATGTCTGCTAGTGTCTCAACATTCATTGATTTTCCTTTAGGCGTATGCGTTAAAAATACCATTGTATGTAACGCATAGTTTGTTGCTTTTGAATATTTCATCATTCATTACCTTCTTTCATTAATTAAGGACCTTTATTATCTGCAATTAAAAAACATTCTACCATATATCGAGAAAAAAGCATGTTAAATAAAACACGCTTTTTATTTTTTAATATTCTTGACCATAGCCCGCTTCCTCAGACTCTGCATCTGCCTTCGTCACATGAATAGTCCCAGATGGATGATTGGGAGGCGCATAAATCGTGTAGAGCTTTAATGGTTCATTTCCTATATTCGTAATATTATGCCATGTCCCTGCGGGTACCATGATGGCCGTATCTTCAGAAACATTTCTTTGAACGTTTAAATAATCCTTAGTCGGTCCCATTTGGGCAATTCCCTTACCCTCTTCAATACAAATGAATTGATCGACATGCGGATGCACTTCTAAGCCAATATCATCACCTACATCGATGCTCATCACAGTTACTTGTAAGTTTGACCCTGTCCATAATGCTGTACGGTAATTTCTGTTTTGCTTTGTAACGTCCTCTATGTCCACAACGAATGGCTCTGGTCCATAATCTCTCCGCATATTACTTCTGGTCCCCTGCTCTAGCTGTGTTGGATAAGCCCAATAAACAGGGTGGTAGCCATAGTTATACACGGGGTAATTATGATAATAAGGGTAATGCATTGATCTCAATCCTCTCACATATTATAAACGTATAGTATGCAGACAGTCGAAGGAATGTACGAATTCTAGCTACCTTAACTACAAGGGCGCTCTTTAAATGTCATTATGAAAAAGTGAGGTTTTTTGATGTATGAGAATTTAATAAAAAAGCTAGCTCATACTACATCGATTAAGTGGCATCCAGGATGCAATGTAAAAGATAGCTGGATAGCCGAAGCAGAATTAGAGCTAGGATTTCAATTACCGCCCTCTTATTGCTGGTGGTTAATGAATTATGGTAATGCCCGACTAAATGGAGGAAACATTCTGACGGTCAGTCAACCTGAATACAGAGATATCGGCGATAGCGACATTCTCTATATTCACCGTCTGAACTTGGCTGATGAAGATTGGTACAGAAAATATCCAAATAGATTGGACTTATTTGTCCCAGACGCAGATGAGCTTTATTTTTTCGATTTATCCGCAAAAGATAAAGATGGGGAATTTCCCGTCATGTGTTATGACCTAATGAATGACATGATTGATGAGTACGCAGCTACATTCTCTGCTTTTCTTGAAAGATTACTTGATGAACATAGATCATTTTAAAGGCCATTCACTACATAGATAATTCCCTTTGAAGACGCGTCCTAAATTTTTCGTCTGTAAGAAATTTTAATTGAAAACTATTCATGCTAGTAGATAATTTAATTTGTTGTATTGTATTTAAGTCGTTAGCAAAAAAGGCTATCTCCGTCTGATTCCCATCCTTATCTTCCGCATAGGCGGCTAGTGTCAATACGAAGGCTGTTGACCCTCCTTTTTGACCTGCATGTATAAGCCATTCTTGATTCCTAGGGTTTTGCATCAATTGTTCCATCACAGGATCTAAGTATTTATGTACATCTTCTGTAAAGTAATTTTTACTATTCAACTTTTCTAAAATAGAAATGTAGTCACTAGTAGAAGCCCTTATTAAACGATCAGACCATACCCCCTGAACATCCATATTGAGCATTTTTATTGCCTGAGCTTTCTCCTCTTTTGTTAAAGGTTTTTCTAGCCATTTCTCATGAATAACCATTGCCCGCTCTCGATATTCAGCCATCCCCATATCTTTTAAAGCCGCTAGTACTTCTTTTTTCGTTAGACTCTTTTCATCTAGCAATTGAATCGGGATGTAGAGAGCACTTGCGATTGGATAGAGGGGTTCATGACCCTTTACATCCAGTTGAGTGAGAACCTCATTAATAGTTTGGAGCCCTAGTACATGCATTAAATAATCTGTATTGGCATTAGAATTATAAGTAATCATTCCCTTTGCAACCTCGCTCAGCGGCACACTTTCCTTGCCATTGAGGTTTAACTGCGCGAGCCACGCTTCATGTGCGCCACCATCTGTTTTTGGGATATAAAATGTCTCTAATTCCCTTAAGCGAACTTGTTGCTGAGGATTAATATGTCCATCTGCGACTTGTTGCGCATATGCGATAGCGACGATTATTTTAACCGTACTGGCTAAAGGCAGTGGTTCCTTTGTATGCTGCTCTACCCAGCTTTGGCGATTATATTGTATCGCTATGGAAACATTTTTATTGCCCTTATTCTCTTTCATAAATTGCACAATATATTCAGGGTCGTCTTTCTTGACTTCTTTTTGGATTTTCCAAAATACAATGCCTATGACAAACCCTGTACATACTAAAAGGCCACCAGTTAGCCAAACCCACTTTTTCATACCAATCCCTCCTTTATGCAGTAGATGAATGATTTAATCAGAGCGCTATTGCCCTATTTATAGCTTCAGGTGGGATGACTTCTACAACTAGGCACACGAAATTTCTAAATTGGTTCGAAGCAAATTGTAGCCGTAATGTCCATTCTCCCCCATCCTTCATCCCGGAAGGTAAGAAAGGGATGTTCAGCAAAGCATTGATGAATTTAGTCATCGATTTTTCTTGAGAAATAAAACGAATGCTAATGAAGCCAAAAAAATAAACTTAGAAAAACACTCGATAAATTAGCCATATATTGAATGTAATAATGATTATCCATTATTGTACTTTGTTGAAGCATTAAATTAGAAACAATCGTCGGACTAAATAACGAAATAACAGCGATCAAAATGATACAAAATGAAAAAATTCGTTTATCCAAAAAATCACCTCAAAAATAGGTCATCAAATCATACTACTCTAATGAATTAATGAAGCTCTTAAAGTATTTATGCCATTTTCTAAGTATCCTTTGAGACAGGTTAATGTATAAATCCAGCCTTCTTTTTGACCCATCATTTTCGTCACAATTTCCGGATCATGTGCGTTCAGTCCTGATTCCACTACCTCAATGATTGTCTCACCTTGATATTCCTCAAGGGTCATAGTAACAATCGTCACTTCACCATGCTCCTCTCCCCAAGAAAATACAATTTTTTTGTTAGTCTCTATTTCAAGTACTGAGATAATTCCTTCTGCGCTATACTCCTCGTATCTCAATGTAATCCTCTTCCCCTCTGCCCATCTTTCAGAGCTACTAGAAAACCAATAATGTCCGATTTCAGTAGGAGAAATAATGGCTTCAAAAACTTTATGAGCTGGCTGCTTGATTTTTAATTTAGTCGTCACATTCGTATTCAACATCGATCATCATCCTTTTCATAGTGTCTATCTATCACATTCGCCAAATTTCCCCTCTTCCCTCTCTTTGATTAAAACTTTAATAAAAAGATGCGATTCCTCCTAATGGTAGAATCGCATCTTTACAGTTAAAATATCTTATTATTTTTTATTGTAAATTGTATGTCTGCTACATTTTCAATAAAATTTTTATCATGAGTCACGAAGATTATGGTTCCCTCATAAGCCGTTATAAATTGCTCTAGCGCCTCTAATGCTTGAATATCTAAGAAGTTAGTTGGCTCATCTAATAACAGTATATTATAGCTTCCTAAAAACAGATAACACAGCTGGAGGCGTACCGCTTCACCACCGCTTAAAGAGTTCACACCCTTTTGTATATCAGTTCCTACAAACTGCATGGAACTTAGAACGCTTCGTAAAAAGCCTTCATCGCAATCAGAGCGATTTTTTAAAAATTGGAGGACCGTTTCCTCACTTTTAAATTGGTAGCCCATTTGATGAAAATAGCCTATTTTGGCCTTAGGGGAAATGGTTAACCCATCCCCATAGTTTGCAATATGTTGTAGTAAGGTACTTTTCCCACAACCGTTACTACCTGCAAGTGCAATTTTTTTACCCAATGGTATTTGAAAGCTTACGACATCCAATAGGACTGTTCCTGGAACGTGTAAAGTGAATTGATCTGCCATAATCGGAAATTTATTGTGTAATTCCAATGCCTTCGATTGTCGAAAAACTATATTTCTGTCTACCTGCACTGCATCTACTTTCTGAAGCTTCTCTATTCGCTGTTCTATTGCCTTGGCTGCACGTTGTACGTTTTTTTGACTTGTCCCTTTGGACTTTGTCATAAACATGCGATTCGGCTTTGCATGAGCTTCTCTTTTTGACATGTTACCTGCTTGGGTAATTTTTTCAGCCTTTTTCATTTTATCTTCGGCAGCTTGTTCAAGACGACTTCTTTCTTTCAAGTATAAGTCATGCGCCTGACGTTGTTGATCTTGCTCCAGCTGCTTTTGCCAAGCATAATTACTATAATTGCCAGAATAAATGTTTACTGTGCCCCCATCAATCTCCCAAATTGTTGTGACCAATTGATTCAGAACCGCACGGTCATGGCTAATTAGTACGAGCGCACCATAGTAATAACGCAATTCATCCACTAGAAATGAAATACCCTCTTGATCTAAATGTGTTGTTGGTTCATCAATGAGCAGTGCTTCCTCATAGAAAGAAAATAAATGAGCTAACTTTAATCTCGTTTGTTCCCCACCACTTAGTCCTTCAGAATTTACTGGAATAGCTAATTTTCCTAATAACTGTGGCTCTGCCTCTACAGGCGTTGGTGCTTCCATTTGTTCAAAATAGCCGAACTGTACATGACTATTTACCATCCCAGTTGTCGGCTGAACCTTGCTAGCAAGTAACTTCATTAATGTACTTTTTCCAGCGCCATTTTTCCCAACGATACCGATTCGATCGAATTGATGAATGGCTAATTTTTCAATGTTTAAAATCTCTTTATCTAAATAATTTACAATTACGTGTTCTAATTCAAAGCAAACTTTTTCCATATGACTACCTCCCGAAATTAACTCATTTCGTATCGATAGCTATGGTACCGATACGAGCCTCTAGTTAAAGCTCATATCAAAAGAATAATAGCATATGCATGATCTATTCCTCCTTATTAAATAAAACAAAAAATCACAGACAATTTGCCTGTGATCCAAGTAACTAGGATATATTAAAGAATAAGCAGCCTCTTTAAATAAAGGCGTGAGCTATTCTCTTTCTTGCGCAATTGAAGATGATTAAAAAAGGACAGACTATCCCGTATACTCTGGGTTCACAAACAGAGTTTTTGACCCTATTCAGTTATTGGTTCAAAACGGTGCAACGTAGTCTCATTGTATATGTCATTTTTTAATAATCCTCCTTAAAAGTATTATGATTATTATAAATATTTATTCTAATTAGTCAAGGTCTTCTTAGTATACAGACATACAAAAAAAGGTCGATATATCCTAAATGAATATTACAAAAAAAGTATATCATTTGGTGAAAACCTGATATAGTATGGATTTAAGAAAAAATCTAATTTGATATGGTGGTGTTATGTGAATGAAAAAATACGTAATAGATATTTTAATGATTATGCTTGGATCACTGCTTTTTGCCCTAGCAGTTAACTTATTTGTTATTCCAAATGATTTGGGTGAAGGTGGCGTAACGGGCTTAACGATTATAGCCTATTATCTTTTCGGATGGTCTCCGAGTATTGTCAGCTTTATTATGAATGCGGCTTTACTACTAGTTGGCTATAAATTTCTAAATAGACAAACAACCATTTATACAATCATTGCGGTCTCATTCCATTCTTTATTTTTACATTTAACAGAATCTTGGTCGATTTCCTCAAATGAAATTATCGTAAATACTATTTTTGGTGGAGTATTTGCTGGGGTCGGTATTGGTTTGATTATTAGAGTCGGTGGTACAACGGCAGGTTCTACGATTTTAGCTAGAATCACCAACAAGTACCTTGGCTGGAGTATTAGCTATGGACTTTTATTCTTTGATTTAATCGTTGCTTTTTCATCTTATTTTATCATCGGAGCAGAGGCATTAATGTTAACAATAATCATGCTTTATGTTGGTACTAAGGTGATGGAGTTCGTTATCGAAGGGGTTAATCCTAAAAAAGCAGTTACGATCATCTCTAAAAACCCAGAAGACATTGCTGGACAGGTAACTGCTTATATGAACCGCGGAGTTACGGTACTTTCCGGTCATGGCTATTATACAAAGGAACAAAAAGAAATTTTGTATATCGTCATTAGTAAGCAAGAAGTTGTAAAGCTCAAAAAAATTGTCAAAGAAGTCGACAAGGATGCCTTTATTGCCATTCATGATGTAAGGGATGTTTTTGGAGAAGGCTTTATTGAATTAGCTAAATCTTAAGATAGTAAAACACCTTTTGTAGGAAAGCAAAAGGTGTTTTTTCTATTACCTATTATCAATCTGTAAGGAGCTATCAATAATGCTATCCAATAGGGCAGAATAGCTAATTCCTGCAGCAAAGGCGCTTTTTGGTAGCAGGCTATTTTGGGTCATGCCAGGTAATGTATTAACCTCCAATACATAAGGAACGCCCTCCTTAATTAACATATCTACTCTAGCATACACACTACATTTTAAAGACTTATAGCTGGTCATAGCAGCCTTTGCCACACGGTCATGAATCGCAAGTGGGAGCTCCACAGGCTCCTCTATTGTAGAAGCATCATCATATTTCGCCTGGTAGTCAAAAAATACTGCTGTATGTTTGATTGAAAGGACTGGCAATAGCCTATCATTGAGGATTGGGCATGTAATTTCGTCACCAATCATGTACTGCTCAATAATAATTTCGTTATCCCACTTCAATACCTCTGCAACAGCCGTCAATAAGGCATTTCGATCATGAACAATTTGAACACCTACACTAGAGCCACCAGCATTTGGTTTAACGACCAGCGGATAACCCATCAGCTCTATGTCCTGTAATGGCAGCTCCTCGCCCTTTACGAGATGCATCCAATCTGGTGTGGCGATCCCTTCATAGCGCAGTATTTTCTTGGCCATATTTTTATCCATGCACAAACTACTTGCTAGAAGACCACTTCCTGTATAAGGAATACCCAATGTTTCTAATACACCCTGAATCGTGCCATCCTCTCCAAACTTACCGTGCAGTGCTAATAAAGCTACATCGATACCTTGCACTTTTTCTATTACCTCTTGATGGTCTTCCAATACTATTTCAACAACATCGTATTTTTGTTTATTTAAATGAGCAACCATTTCCTTCCCTGTCATAATCGAAACCTGCTTTTCAGAGGAGGTACCGCCCATAATTACGCCCACTTTCATCTTTTCAACCCCTTCTATCATTTCTTAATGTATCCCCAATAATTTGAATCCCCCGGACAATATCTTCTTCTGATAAACGGGAAAACCCTAGGCGAAATGTATTTTTACCAAGACCATTTGTATAAAATACATCTCCTGGATAGAACACCACACCTTCGTCATAACATTTTTCTAATAATCTGCGAGCATCTATGCCCTCTTCTAGTTCAATAAAGAGATGAAGTCCTCCATCCCCTCTGATTTTGCAAAATGGAATGTACTCCATACAGGCTTGACGAGCAAGCTCATACTTTTTCTTATAAACAGCTCTTGCTTTCTTTAAATATTTTTCAAAATAACCATCCTGTAAATATTGATATAACACTGCCTGATCCAGTGTCGATGTATGAATTGTTCGCGCTCTTTTCATGCTTTCTAGGCTAGCAATTAGCTCCTTATCTGCTAAAATCCAGCCAACACGTAAGCCTGGGAAAAGGATTTTAGAAAAGCTGCCAATATAGACAATGTTATTACCTGAACCACTAAATGCGATTAGTGGTGCCAAATGAGAGCTTGAATACCTTAATTCCTCATTAAAGCCATCTTCTACGATAGGTATTTGATAGTTGGAAAAAAGCTGAAAAATAGCATTCCTCTTCTCAGAGGAGGTAACAATTCCTGTTGGATTATGATAGGACGGGATGAGATAGGCAAAATCAAAATCCATTTTGGCTAATATTTTTTCTACCTGCTCCATGTCAATGCCATCATCGCTCATCTCAACGCCATGTATTTCTAGCCCATGTAAACGAAAAAGCTTCAATGCTGCGTGATGTGTAGGGTTTTCACATAGAACACGCCCAGATTTTTTAGCTATTGAGGATAATAAAATATCGAGTCCCTCCGTAAAGCCGTTAGTAATTAAAATATCTTTATTAGAAATATCTACACCCTTCATTTCCATATAGCGAAGGAGATAATCAATTAAAGGTTTATATCCTTTTGCATAGCCATAATTCAAGACAATATCGCCTTCAAGGGACATACGTGTAAGAAAAGCCCTTTTGAAATTTTCAACATCAAAAAGCTTTTCTTCCGGAGCAATACTAGTAAAGGAGATCATCCCTTTTTGCCACTGAATATCTTGTCGTACTAAATCAATTTCATCTGCTAACAAAGTTGCTGTATTCAGCCTATTTTTCCAGTCAAGTTCGATAGGGGACGTTTTCAAAGTAGTAACCTTTCCTACAAAGTTCCCTTTTCCTTTCACTGCGTAAATGATGCCGTCCTGCTCTAGCTCAGCATATGCATTCAGCACTGTATTTCTGCTAACCGCTAATAGCTTACTAAGTTCACGCGTAGATGGAAGCTTTTGATGTTCTAACAGATGCCCTTTGACAATCATATCTTGAACATAATCCTTCAATTGCACATAAACAGGACGATCATCCACCATCTTAAAATCATTAAACAATCCCTGACCCCCTTGCTTCATTCTTGCATAACGCGAGTGAACTCAAAAGGTCCACTCAGTATGTAATTTCCTATTGTAGTGGTTGTTCTTCTTTCTATCTTATTTCAAAATTATTATACGTATCAAACGTGATGAAGATCGTTCACAATATTAACTATGTGCCACACTACGATAAGGGTCATAATAATTTATTTAAGCTCGAACTGTTTATAAGGAAATCGAGGTTCAACAAAACAGTTATCCATTGTCCATCGGGTCAACAAGCGGCGGATAATGAAACAGGTAAATGCGCCACTTTCATTGCAAAGTAATCGACCCCACTATTGCCAAAGGGTACAATAATAATTTAGAGGTGGTTCATGACCAATTTGTCTTATGAGAAGGACAGTACCACTTCCAATTCCAGATGAAAGAGTGATTGTCATGATTAATGGAGGTAGACTCTTACAACATCTTCAAGACTTAAGCCGAATCGGCTGCAATGAAGCTACAGGTGGGATTAATCGCTTCTCCTTTACATCAGTAGAAAAACAGGCTATTGAGCTAGTGACCATTTATATGGAACAGGCTGGCATGAAAGTAACGGTTGACGCTGTTGGAAATCTCATTGGTACTTATGGTGAAGGCGATGAAACCATTATGCTAGGCTCACACATTGATACAGTACCAGAAGGCGGCAAATACGATGGAGCATTAGGGGTATTGGCAGCTATTGAAGTCGTAAATAGGTTGTATGAGCAACAAATACTCCCCTCTAAAAAGATACAAGTTGTCGCTTTTAAGGATGAGGAGGGAACGAGATTTGGCTTTGGGCTACTTGGTAGTAGTGCGATGGCCGGGCTTTTAACGGAGGAACAATTACAGCACACAGATGAGGCTGGCATTTCCATTGAAGAAGCTATGAAGGAATTCCAATTGTCGCCTTATCCTTTAGTTAATGCTCAACGAAATGACATTAAAGCTTATTTAGAAATGCATATTGAGCAAGGCAAGGTGCTAGAAAATGAAGATTTACCTGTAGGTGTTGTAACAGGTATAGCCGCTCCTGTATGGTTAGAAATTACTGTCACTGGCGTCAGTGAACATGCTGGTGCAACACCTATGCCCATTCGGCAGGATGCTCTAACTGCGGCAAGCGAGATGATTTTAGCGATTGAACGGCTATTAAATGACACTACAGATGCGGTTGCAACGGTCGGCAAGCTTACTGTGTCCCCGAATGGAACAAATGTGATTCCAGGCAAAGTTACTTTCTCAATTGATCTACGAGATATAGACGAACAAAAAGTGAGATCACTAGAGACTACGATTTTGCAGCAACTACAACAAATTGCAGACCGAAGAAATGTTACATTGGCTTCGAAAATATTACAGCGCATTAAACCTGCAAAAGCGGATGAGAAGCTACAGCAACAACTTGCCATAAGTATTGAAAAGCAAGGGATACGTCCCTATTCTCTTATAAGTGGTGCAGGACACGATGCCATGAATATGGCTGAAATCGCTCCAATCGGGATGTTGTTTGTCCGCTCAAAAGACGGCATTAGCCACAATCCCTTAGAATTTAGCTCCGATGAGGATATCATTATAGCCACTACTATTTTTTATGATTCTGTCGTCGAGCTCTCTAAATAGTTCACTATAATAGAAGTGAACTGCCCCGAAAAGTTAGATATCAATTTAACTTTTACGGGGCAGTTCATTTTTAGAATGGCTCTTTAATATCATTTTTTTGGAATAACCCTACTATAAAACCTTCTAATCCAAAATGCGGATCTACTGTAGACATTGGTAACATTTTACGTATTTCAATTTCTTCCAAAAAATTAAAAATTTCCTGTAGTTGACTTTTGGTATAACCAAGCCCACCCTCTAAACTGCGCTTTAAATATACTTCCTCATCTGTCAGGGCAGAGCCACCGTATGTACCATTCTCCTCAAATGAACATAAAGCAAAGTATCCATCCTGCTTTAATAACCTATTAATGATCTCTATATAACTAACACGACGGTGTGGTGCTATATGATGAAAGCATCCCGAATCATAAATAAAATCAAAGCTTTCCTGTTGAAAATCTAAATCAAAAATATTAGCACATACTAATTCTACATTCACATCTTCAGATATTCTCTTTTTTGCCCACTCCAGTGCATTTTCTGATAGATCCACTCCAACCACTGAACATCCCTTTTTAGCTAAATAGATAGCATTACGCCCTGCACCACACCCTAATTCTAAAACTTTACTCGGAAAAATCATTTCCTTTTCAAAATAGTGTACTAGATTTTCATCAGGCTTATTAACAAAGAAAGGAACCTTTCGACATGTATCATCATAAAAATTATTCCAAAAATGTTGGGGCTCCCGTAGTAAATGATCTAGTAAAATAAGCAAATCTTCATTGGATTTAATTAGCATTCCACACCTCGATTTATTCTTATTAAAGCTTCATTATATAGGAGCGAATACATACTCAGCCAGTTTCAAAATAACCAATATAAACCATAAAAACGCTTCTCACTTATAATATTTTATTACTTTACTGGTATTGTCACTTCTAGCTCAGGAATATATTGAATGATCGGTTTATTATTCTCATCCATTTGAAAGCTTCCTTTTGGATGCTCCTTAAAAAGATGGATATAAGGCTTGATCGTTATGGATGCAGGTACAGATTCAAAAGGAGTAAAGCGATGATCCATAATTTTTTCACTTCCATTGGTCTCATGCCAACCATTCCCATTAATTAGTCCAAGTTTACGCCCTTGCTCATCAAAAATATCTATCCCCATTGTTAACCATGGCTCAATAAAAGTGGAGTTGTCTGTCAATATGGTTCTCGTCGTTATATTGGTTGTAATAGGGGTAATCTTGATCTGTTCAACTGTAAAATGAATATTATTATAATGTCGATTTACATTTGGCTGTAAAGTCACATAGTCTGCAATTTTATTTTTCACAGGAATATCAATCTTTAAAGGAGCCTGTATGCCCGTAATAGTAGCATATACTGTTAAATCGAATTGCTCCGGGAAAGGTTGTCCTCCCTGATTGCTCTTATCCGAAAACTCAATTATTGTAGAATCCTTATCTTTTCCTGGATGTAGAAAGATACCAATATGATTCGACTCACTAGGAGCAAAATCATCTATAGGTGCTCCATTAATAAACAATTCAATATTGCCGAGGCGCTCCATTAATGTCTCCGTTTCACTAGCTGTTCGAGGTCGCTCTATCCCAATCGAGACACGTGTACCATCATATGCTACCTCCGATACACTTAATGTAAATCCATCGTGACTGACGCTTGCATTAGGTTTCGTTGAAAGCCCCTTTTCATCAGCCGTTTTCAGACCAAGGTCACCAGCTAGACTGAAAATAGAGGATAATACAGGAACTTGTTTTATGGTTGCTGCCATTGTAGGTGAAATGAAGGGCGTGATTAGTAGCAAGCATACGATTACGGTAGCAATAGCCTTCACTACCAACACATTATGAGGCTTCTTTTTATGAGTAATCAATTTTTTAGAATCATGGTCATATTTATTCATAACACGGTCAACTAAATCAATTTCTACGGGTGTTTCTCGGATGTACTTCTTTAGCATGTTCAATTCATCATCCTTCAGTTTTGATCGAACGCTCATAATATCCCCTCCCTTGCTTTTTTTCTTTCAACAATTTTTTTCGTAATCGTTCATATTTTTTGCGTACAGTAGCTGGTTTCAAATCCATGATAGAGGCAATTTCATCAAAGCTATACTCTTCAATAGATCGAAGTAATAAAATTCTTTTTTCATCCACATTTAATTTCTCTAATAACTGATGAATCGAATCCTCGTAATGATGGGATTCATATGCCTGCTCGACCATTTGCTCCTTTTTAAACCCTGTCCAAAATCTAAAGCCCTTATTTTTCTTCTTCAGTAGGTCGATACAATGATGATGAGCAATTTTATAGAGCCACGCTGAAAATGACACTGAGTAAGAGAATTTGCGAATATTCTCTAAACCTTTTATAAAAACATCCTGTGAGGCATCTTCAGCTTCTTCTTTGTTTCCTAATAGGTAGTAACAGTAAAGATAGATTTGTTTTTGGAAGCACCGTATGATTTCTGTGTAGGCATGAGTATCCCCTGCCTGAACTTGTTTAACTACCTCTTTTATTAATAACGTTTCCTCTGTTTTATTTGATATAGTCACAAGCTTCCCTCCTCTCTATCTGTATAACTAAATTCACTACCGTTTTGTGACAGCAAAAGAATAAAAATTGGCGTTATAATATATAATTTCTTAATTTAATAACCCTTCCCCAACCACATGAAATTGAACTGGTTTCATTTTACCAAAAGGAATATATTCTCTTTTTATATGTTATAGTGTATTAATGGATATTTTTTCTATAATTATGGAGGTGCACTGAAATGGAAGACATTTTAACGATTACAAATTTAACGAAAAGTTATGGAAACAAGGAAATATTAAAAGGAATAAACCTCCATGCAACTAGAGGAGAAATTATCGGATATATTGGTCCAAATGGTGCTGGTAAAAGCACGACTGTTAAAATTATTTTGGGGCTTGAAGGTGATTATGGTGGCGAGATTAAGCTCTTTGGTGAAAGCATTAGGCAAGATCAAATAGACTATAAGCGTAGAATTGGTTACGTTCCAGAAATCGCTGATGTTTATGACAACTTAACAGGTTATGAATATTTAACCTTTATCGGTCAGTTATATGGGCTAGAGCTAGAGGAGGCAGCTGACAAATCGAAATCGCTCATGGAGTTGTTTGGAGTGGGTGAGGCGTACCATTCTAGAATTTCCTCGTACTCAAAGGGCATGCGACAAAAACTATTAATCATTGCTAGTCTTATACATAACCCAGACCTATTATTTTTAGATGAGCCGATCAATGGCTTAGATGCAAACAGTGTAATGATTTTTAAAGAGATTTTAACGCAGCTCGCAGCCAATGGAAAAACAATATTTTACTCATCTCATATTATGGATGTCGTTGAAAAGATCAGTAGTCGCATCATCCTGCTATATGACGGCAACATAGCAGCGGACGGAACTTTTGCCCAATTACAAGCTGGTAACACTGAAGGAACGCTAGAAAGGATCTTTAATCAGTTAACAGGATTTCATGAGCATCAGGAAATTGGTGAGAAATTTGTATCCATCGTTCGAGGAGTACAATCATGACAGATTTTAAAACACTCCAATTGCTTGATTTATTCCGCTGGCTCTTTGTAAGAATGGGTATTGATTATGACCTAATGAGAAAAATCCTTCATATCAAATTAACAATGGATGAACGTAAAGTACCCACACTATTTAATCAGAACAAAAAGAAGAACGATCAAAAATATGGCTATATTAAATCGCTATGGATTTATGTTTTATTCGGCCTTATACTAATCCCACTCATGGGATTTGGTCAAAACTTTTTATTTCAAATGAGTATTGCGTTTGCCATGATCATTTTTTTAATTATGACTTCATTGATTTCTGACTTTTCCTCAGTACTCTTAGATGTACGAGACAAAAGCATACTATCAACTAAGCCTATTTCCGCAAGAACCATTAACGCAGCAAAATTTATGCATATTTTCATTTACTTATTCTATTTAACAATTGCCTTAACAGGCATCCCTTTACTCGTCAGCCTTTTTACGCAAGGAATTGTATTTTTCCTTTTAACCGTTCTAGAGATTATATTCATTAATTTATTTATTGTAGCGATCACTGCCATTTTATATATTGCCATTTTACGCTTCTTCGATGGTGAAAAGCTGAAGGATATGATCAACTATGTACAAATTGCCTTGTCGTTAATGCTCATGATCGGCTACCAGGTTCTGATTCGGTCCTTTGAATTCGTTAATTTGGATATGACGGTGTCATTTCATTGGTGGAGTCTCTTCCTAATACCGATGTGGTTCGCTGCACCCTTTAACTTATTACTAAATGGCGATACTTCGTTATTAACAGTACTATACAGCCTCTTTGCTGTAATCATACCGATACTTTCGATTGGGTTATATATTAAACTCATCCCAACCTTTGAACGTAACCTTCAAAAACTATTAAGTACAAGTAAATCAAAAAAAGAGAAGAACAATCGACTGAAGGTACTTTTATTAACGCTGCTATGTAGAACACATGAAGAAAGAGCATTTTTTCGTTTCGCCTCTCTTATGATGAAGCAAGAACGCGAGTTTAAGCTCAAAGTTTACCCTTCTTTAGGTTTTTCATTTATTATCCCATTTATTTTTATATTTACCTTTAGCGGATCCGAAAAAATTGATTACGCTACTAGTATGAGCTACTTAAATATTTATTTTAGTATGATGATTATTCCAGCTGCTGTCCTTTTACTTGGTCATTCGGCTAAATTTAAAGCGGCGTGGATTTACAAAATACTTCCATTAAAAGATTATACGAATTTACAAAAAGGCAGTTTAAAGGCATTTTTAATCAAATTATATGTCCCATTGTTTTTAGTGCTAAGTTTGGTCTTTAGCTATATATACGGTATTCGAATTATCCCAGACCTACTAGTAGTTTTAGTGACAAGCTGGATATATACACTGTTTTGTTTCGTAACGATGAGCAATAAAATACCTTTTACCAAACCATATGATGAGGTTGGAGATGCTCAAGGCTGGAAAACTTTTTTATTGTTTATCCCTATAGCTATTTTGGCAGGTCTACACTATTTAATTGCCAGTCAAATAGCATTCGGACCTACTATTTATTTTATAGTGCTTTTTTTTATCAACATGCTTGTTTGGAAGTTAGCTTTCAAATGACAAAAACGGCTCGAGTCCCACCTTATATGGGACCGGCCGTTTTCTTTTAAAACGCCTTGCGCTTATAAATCCTTACTGAGAGCATCCATGAGCCTATATAGAGTCCAACAATTAGTAATGAGATCATAAAGTATAGTTGTAGTTCCTGTATAGTCATGAAATTTTGTACAGCGGTTCTTATTTGTTTATTTAAGTTAGGGACAAAATAATTGATGATTACCATATAAACTCCAAATAATCCCATGATAGCAATAGTTAAATACTTTGTTTTGAATTTATAGGACATCGGTAAAATAAACGAAATGACAATCATAACGAGGCCCATAATCAGTACTATTTCCTTCCATAATACAGCTACCTGATTCCCATTTAAAAGAAAGTCGAACAAATACGTAAGGAGCATAAAGAGCCCTGTAAAAATTAAAGCTCCAATATATTTAGAACTAACAATTTCTTTTCTTGTATACGGTAATGAATTAAGTAAAATATTTGCATTATCTTTTTCATCGTTCGAAAAAGCACTTAAAACAAATACGATACTATATATAAATACTATATATACCGACGGAACATTGACCATTAAATAAAGAATAATTGTTGCTATGTAGAATATTAGGATGTTTTTTTGAATTAAAATATCTTTTAAAATAAGGTTCAACATATCCTTACCACCCTTTCTTTGTATAATACATAATGTCTTCAAGCGTAGGCTTTTCAACCACCACTGTATCGCCAAATATAGTAGCTGCTCGATGTTTATTGGCTGTTAATGCTTCAAAGCCTCTGTTTGTTTTACGAAGGGCGACGAATTCCTGCTCCGTTTCACGATCTAATAAATCCAAGGTTCCTTTAACAATAGCGTATTCCTCTTGAATTTTATAAAACTCCTTTGTGAAAATATGCTCGCCATTATGAATAAACGTTATATAATCTGCGATGCGATCTAAATCTGTCGTAATATGTGTGGAGAAAAATATAGTTTTGTCTCCATCCTGCATTAACTCATGTAAAATATTGAGTAATTCTCTGCGAAAAATAGGGTCGAGCCCTGACGTTGGTTCATCCATGATGATTAATTCAGCATGATGTGCTAACGCGATGGCTAAGGATGCTTTCATCTTCATCCCTTTCGAAAAGGTCTTCATATTTTTGTTCAAGGGCAGCTCAAACTGTTCCACATAATGCTGAAATGCCTTGTCATCCCATCTTCTATAGGCAGGTTTAATAATCTTTTTCATATCCTTGAGTGTGATATTTTCATAAAAGATATTCTCATCATAAACAAAACCGATACGTTCTTTTATTTCTTTTTCATGTTTCTTATAACTTTTACCGAAAATAGAAATAGTCCCACTATCCTGCTGCAATAAATTCATAATCATTTTAATGGTCGTTGATTTTCCTGCACCATTCCCTCCAATAAACCCTGTGACAAACCCTTTTTTAACATGGATTGAAAAATCCTTTATTTGAAAACCATTAAAGGACTTTTGTATATGCTGTAATTCAATAACATTTTCCATTTATTCATCCTCCGTATACAATAAAGTAAGCATAGCCTTTAACTCTGCTAAACTAATATCCATTTCCTTCGCATTTTGAATCGCCACCAACAATTTTTCCTCAATGGCCTTCATTTTTCTTTCCTTCATCATTTCTGAATTTTGTTCAGAGATAAATGATCCTTTCCCAACAATAGAATAAATAAATCCATTTTTTTCAAGCTCTTCATATGCCCTTTTCGTTGTAATGACACTAATCTCTAAATCTTTGGCAAGTTGGCGCATGGAAGGCAATGGCTGCCCCTCTTGTAATTGCCCTGTTAAAATTAGCTTTTTAATTTGTGCATGTATCTGCTCATAAATAGGCTCTTTAGAACTGTTCGAAATAATAATTTGCATGCAAATACCTCTTTTAAAATATTGTATATATACTTTATATACAATATATACACATAGATACAAATATGCAAGTAAAATTTTCCTTTTTGTGAAATAAAAATAAAAGCATATAGCCAAATGAATGACTACATGCCTTTTCAATTTAAAATTTAAATGCAATTACTTCTTCCTTACCGCTTTGCATATTTTTTATTTTATACATATTTTGCGTGACCTCATCTTCTCCTAGGACGATAACCTGTGGTGTATTTTCCCGATTCGCTTTCTCCATTGCCTTTTTTACTTTTTTCCCACTAAGCTCAACTTCTACCTTATATTCATGTTGCCGCAATGCTGCTGCCAACTTCAGCGCTGACTTTTCTGTTCCAAGGGGAATAATATAAATATCCACAATCGGAACGTTTTGTTCGATTCTCCCTATAACCTCCAAGGCTGTATAAATGACGTCTAATCCAAAAGAAATTCCCACAGTGGCATACGATTGCTCCTCAGACCCCAAAAGGCCACCAATCGTCTGATCATAACGTCCTCCACTCCCAATACTCGAACGAATGGTTCCATCTGCTAAGAAGATTTCATAAATTGTTGCTGTATAAATTTCAAGCCCTCGTGCTAAAAATGGATTGAACGTACATTTCTCATTTAATCCAAGTGCATTTAAATAAGCTGTTAGCTCCACTAATTCCTGTATACCTTGCTGCAAAATGGTGTTTTGATTAGCGAACTCATTAAAATAGGCCATATTTATTTCAGGTCGCGCCTCTAAAAATTTCTTTATTTTAGTCATGCTGTTTTCAGAAATTCCCAATTCCCTCAATTCAGATAGCATTGTTTTTTGGTCTATTTTCTCGATTTTATCTAAAATTAAAATAACCTGATTCATTTGTTGCTGCTCTACTTCAAATAATTGCAGTAAACCAACTAAAAGCTTGCGATTGTTATATTGGATGTTAATCTGGAGATTAAGCCTATCAAATGCATCTATCGCCATCAGCATTAGTTCCGCTTCAGCAGCTTGTGACGTCACCCCAACAATATCTACATCACATTGTGTAAATTCACGAAAACGTCCCGCCTTAATTGGCCCATCTCGAAACACTTTACCAATTTCATAACGTTTAAATGGCATCGTAATAGAGGGATTCATCGCTACTACCTTTGCAAATGGAATTGTTAAGTCATAGCGTAACGCCAAATCACGCTCACCTCTATCCGTTAGTGTATACATTTCCTGTAAGATTTCAGCACCACCAGCATATTTAGAAGCCATCAACTCCGTATAATTAAGAATTGGTGTCTCAATCGGCTTACAGCCATAAGCCATAAATGTGTCTTCTAAAGTGCGTCGAATAGCACGACGAGTCACCTCCTGCTCAGGTAAATAATCTTGTGTACCACGTACATTTTGGTAATCCATTTTTTTCATCACTTTTGCCTCCTCATTTTTTGACAAATAAAAAAACCGTATTCGATAAAGCTTCCATCAGCTTTATTTATACGATTACATGAGAAAAAGTCTTCCTATTCAATATTAATTAAATAATAATGATAGCAAGACTACTGACTATGATGATGTTTTGTTGTGTACGATTGGACAAAGTTGATTGTCATATGTATTCCCCCTTTTATGTTAAGGGATACTATAAGACAAAATGAAATAAATGTCAAATTATTTAGAAAATTTTATAAAAGTACATTTTTTAATTTTTCTAGTACCTCTAACACATTCACCAATTCCTCATCCGATAGATGTGCTTGATATTTTTTAGTGATTTCTTGATTAAACGCTTCACCTTCCTGCTTATACAACAAACCTTTCTCACCTAATTCAATCGAATAGCCACGCTTATCATCGGTGTGCTGCCTTTTTATAATATAGCCATCCTTTTCAAGCTTTGCTATCTGCTGGCTCACGGCACTTTTGGTAATCGTCATTTTCTCGGCTATTTCTGATGGTGAAATGGAAGGATGACGAATCACTAATGCTAAAAGGACCGCTTGCTGATTATTTAAATTGAACTTAGTATAGTCTCTTTCCATTTTCTCAAGAACAATCCAAATATCTTCAATTGTATGATTAATTTGCTCTGCTACATTGTTAGTCTTCATTTTTTTGAGTATCACCTTTTTCACGCCATTTTTTAGGATTAAGATAGCTTTTAAATTTGTTAGCTACTTCTTTCCCGACAAGTAAAGCGCCCAACCAAAATAAGATTTCAGCTACAATGATGCTACCTGGAATAATACCTGCTTTTACTTTCGTAGGAATAGGTGTGAATGGTGTAATAATTGGAATTAACCACAACGAAAGTGAAAAAATAATAATCCCGATACCCAATTTATAGGCAATGGACTTTTGTTTTTCGATAGAGGGCATACAATGATTCTCCTATTTAATAATTTAGTTAAGTTAACTTAATTATATATTAAATATTATTGTAAGTAAAGCAATTATGGACATAATGAGTAAAAAACCCCATCTATTTGAGTTTTGATTGTCCAAATAGATGGGTTAATTTGCATCCTTATTCTCCTATTATTAAAGGTATACGGAGTTCTTCATCAGGTTGTTGCGTTGTATAATTATAAATATAAATATCAAGCTCTTTCTCCTTAAAATTTTTATATTCATCCATTCGCTTATTATTATTATCACCAAGTATACCTGCAAATATTGGCATACCATAGTTTCGATCTTTATGATCAAGATAATAGGTCTGAGTGACACCGCCAAATGTAGGATCCGAGCTAAAGGATTCAATATAAAGATTATTGTCCTTCATGTAGTATGTCCATGTAATTGGATATTCTCCAACCATCGACGTTTTACTTTGAGGTTTCTCTGTTATATCAGTTAAGCGTATCGGTTGTAGATCACCATCAACTATATCAACACGATGTTTAGCAACCAATGTCATTGTTTTATCCACCAACGAGGAAACATCTACCCCTGTCAGTTCAAAACGGAGCTCTGTTTTATAAGGATCGTTTTCTTCATCCCACCTACCTCCATCTAAAGGTACTCCCCCAATATTTAGCTGATAATCTTTGTAAGGAATATGTGCATACTTCTCTTTATGTTTCAGTATTAAACGTACTTGTGTTGGTGTAACTTTCATTTCATGAATAACTGTTCCATCAGGTGCATTTTCTAATGGAATATTAACAACTTTTTTAAAAGATCCTTTTTTTAATTTTTCCTTGGACAAATTCATATCAATACTCCAAGTATTTTCTGTAATACTTAATGTATGTTCGTATATTAGATTGAACTGTGTCCCTTTCGCCCGTAAACTTTCTGAGGAGAAAATTTGCTGACTAAAGTATTCACCTGTAGCTCCTGGTGTTCCAAAGACTGGTGTCCCCACGTCTTGAATAGGCTGGTTCTTATCATTGACTGCTTTGATACGCACCCATTTATCCTTCATGTTTGAATCTGTAAACGTAACAGCCGAGTGAAGCATTACTTTTCCCTCTGGTTGCTCAAATATTTGTAATGTGACATTATCAATTCCATCCTTTTGAATGGCGAAATGCTGCGTATTAAAATCATTAGGATTATAACTAATAGATTGCTCCTCATCACCTATCGCATAAATATTCTTTATTGAAAAATTAATATCTGATAGTTGATCCTCTGCAACCCAGTCTGTCTCGAAATATCCTTGGAATAGACCAAGATCTTCATTCCATTGATGTACATAATTCCCTTTAATCAAATCACCCTCAAAGTTTTCAAATCCAATTTGATCAAATCTAATATTATTTCCATCCCAAGTGGCATCAGGCTTCAAACTATATAGAAGGAAAGTTCTATTATCATCAATAAACGCTGTGTGTACCGTTAACGTAAATCCGTCCTTCGTAATGGATTGCTCAATCGTCTGGCCTAAACCTTGCGCTAATGCCGATTGAATACCAGCTCTATATGAAAGAATGTTTGACCAATCATAATTCAGGGCTGCATAAACTGGCGTGGCCATTAGCGCGACAGCTAGTCCAGCCACCAAAGCGAATTTCTTTCTTCTGCGGGGCCGTTTTTCAATCGTTTCACCTTCGGTAATTTTTAACTCATCTTGTTCAATAGAGCTCCACATTTGTTCGAAATCAGGATACACCATATTATGATCTGCCTTCATACCTTTTTTCAGCTTCTGTTCAGTGCGTTCCAAATTGATTCTCTCCCTTCAACCATAGATTTTGATTTTGTTCCAATTTTTTGCGTATTATTTTTAATGCTTTATGCAGCCTCGACTTTACTGTACCTACAGGAATTTTTAACGTTTCTGCGATTTCTACTAACGACAATTCACCGATAAAACGAAGAGTAACAACGGCCATAAGCTTTTCTGGCAACTGCTTGAGCAATTCCTCCCATTCCTCCACAGCTACCTTCTCCATTACAATTGTGTCTACAGACTTAACCAATGCCGTATTCTGCTCATGTAGAAGTTGAACCTGACCTTGTTTTTTCAATTGAGCTTGCTTTCTTTTTAACAAGTTTAAGCATTGGTTCATCGCAATGCGCATAATCCAAGCACGTATATGCTCAATGCTTTTCCAATCCTGACGGAACACGGTGACAAATACATCATGGCAGAGATCTTCCGCATCTTGTGCATTTCTTAGCATGTAGTAACAGGTACGGTATACATCCTTATTGTATGAATCAAATAATTCTCGTTCTGTCAATCTGAGTCACTCCTTTCTGACTGTTCTACTTTATAAACAAATGACTACTAGAAATGGTTCATCTTTTTTAGAACTTCCTTGTTATGTAATTCAATTAAAAACCTCAAAATGAAAACAGATGGCATTAGAGAGGTCCATTATAGGACATCAAACCATCTGTTTTTAGCTTGTAGACCGCAATAAGCAGCGACATCATTGGGTCTAGAAATTTCTGTTCCTTCATATTTCCGCTGATTACGGTAGTTATTTTACAAAAAAAGTATATCTTAAGATAATGATAGCTAGCGATGATTGTCGGTGCAACTAAAAATGACAACCCTAGCTAATTTCATAGCTTTGGGTTGCCTTTATATTTTTATTGATAAAACGGCTTTACATCGTATCCGTTTTGCTCCAAATGATAGCGAATGTTTTTATCTACTAGGAAATGTCCTGATCCCACTACAACAAAGTACTTCCCTTTTTTCTCTTCAAGAACATTCATGATTTTCTTGGCCATTTGCTCGTCACGTAAGCCGAAAAGCATTTCATTGAACTCAGATGATGTTCCCTCCATTGCTTGGAAGCTTTTTGCGAATTCTTCCACATTCCCTTGCTGCCAGCTTGTAAACCATTCTTGAAGAATTTCGGATTGATTTTCTTCAGATGGATTGATGATATTATCCAGCACAGCGACTAATGACTGCTCCTGTGCCTCTGGTGACAATGCATCAAACATATCTACCTGCGCTCTTGTACCTTCTAATTCAATCACTGGCTTTTGCTGCAACTGTGCGTTCAATAAAAAGTATATATCAATCCCGTGCATTGTCATTTCTTGTGGCGTCATTCCAAAGGAATCGTCCATTGCCAGCATTGATAATGCACTAGAAAGCATCCATGGCTTTTGTACTGTTAGTTCCTCCATTGGAAGATTGTAAAGCTTTGCGACTTGTTCTAACTTTGCATATGTTTCTGGTGCAACATTATCTTTTAATGTTTTGCCATCTGTATACATTGCTTTTTCTGCATAGTATTCGAGTGCTTCCGCATCCAGGATATTCGCCTCTACTAATAGTGCATCCGATTCATTGAATGCCTTTACTAGTTTGTTATTGAATGGATATAAATCGGGTGTTCCTAGATGAATGGAACCTAGTAAGTATACAAGTGTATCCTCATCCTGAACAACCCAAGCTACTCCGTTCGATCCTTGCTCTGCTAGCGCATATGTACTCTGAATGAAACGCACAGCCAATATTACAGCCTGTTGAGTCGTTGCCTTGCTCTCCAACTGTAATCCGTTTGCTGAGCCTTGTAATATATGATGCTCTTTCATAAATTGAATAGGATCTTTACCAACCGGTAAATCATAACGCGCTACAATATTATATAAACGTTTTACAATATCCCCTCGTGTGTTATCATTCTTCACACTCACTGGTTTAAATTGTTTGTTTTCATCTAAACCTAGAGAAGCAATTTTCTTTTCTGTTAAAGCTAATAATTCATTTACTTTATCTACCGAAATTTCTTGAAGGAAACCATCGAAATACCATTCCATTGGAAAGATTCCGTATTTTTCTCCCTCATTTAATGTTTCTATTGCCCACTCGCTAATTGATGGTGTTAAAGGTAGTGACTGCTCCTCCGCATGGATCACAGGTACAACCGTTGTCAGCATCAATGAAGCCCCAAGTAAAATAGCGCTTGTACGTTTCATTATCTTTTTCATCATAAGATTTTCTCTCCCTTTTTCTACTTCCTTACCTACAACGTTTGAAATTATACCATAAATAAACCAACTATTTTATACGTAAATGTGAAAAAATTTACAAAAATGTATTGACTTTAATTATGTCTGAATAGTTATTTCATCCCATTAAATAAGACGATGACACTCGTTCTTGTCATCGCCTTTTAATGTTAAGCTTATCGAGTAAATTTAGGATCCACTATACCCAAACCACTGCCTTCAATTTCAAACTTCACTTTTGAAGCACCTTCTAAATTTACATTAACCTTTATCTTATCTTTTATCGATCCGCTATCATAAATCAATTTATTATCTGCGTAAATTTTCATATAGCCTATGCCGAAAGAACCTGCCGCTAGCTTTTTAACAGGCGCTAGGTATGTTTCAAATGATTTATAATTTCCATTAGCCATGTATTCAACTGTATGATCTTGTACAGCCCCACCGCCGTGATAGCCACCTAGTTGATAGGATTGTTCAAACTTTTCTCCAGTACTAATAACGATAGAGCTTGGGTTATGGAAGAAATGATCTTCATCACTCCCAATAGGCTTTACATCTTTTAAAGAGATGAAGGTTGGAGCCTCACCAATATAAACGGATTTTGATTTACCATCCCATGTCACCTTTTTCCCTAAGGACTCAGCAATAAAACGCATCGGCACATAAGTAGTTCCTTCATAAATAAAGCCAGATTGACCCTCTTTTGGCTTTTTCTCAACCTTATCTACATAGTAATGAATCGTATCTTGAGAAACATTGATCTTTTTCAAACTGCTTGCTGCCTCTGTTGTTGAAAGGTAGGTAAAGGTTAAACCTCCTAATATAAAAAAGCCTAAATAACTTGTAATGATAAGTAGTTTTTTCATAGAGCACACTCCTTAATATATTTATATGTAATTATACCAAAAATTTCATATAAATATTTCAATATATTGTTTAAAATAGAAAAAAACCTGCTTATCACTTCTTTAATCATGAAGCAATCCTTATTCTACATAATTAAATTTGGCTTTTAAATGAGGCTTAAGATCACTGGCTACACTTGTTTAATCTCACAGACTTTTGTTTATGAAATTGAAGCTTTCCACTTTTAATATGATTATTAGTATCTGAATATTCCTTAAATCCGTATGGATTATTCTTATCTATCGAAAAATGAATGTTTAACTCCATTTTTCTTTTAGTTACTAATTATGCTAGTATGTGTCCTCCTTCTACATGAAGAATGGTTCCGGTCACAAAACTATTTTGTAGCAAGTATAATACGCTTTGTGCAACATCTTCGACCCTCCCTATACGTTTAACTGGAAGTTTATTTCCAATAGAAGCATAAAAATTATTCCGTATTTCTTCTGGCATTTTATTACGAGAAGGTGTATCAATGATACCAGGTGAAACAATATTCACTCGGATTGGAGCAAGTTCTAATGCCAAAGTTTGGCCTAGATTAGAAACAGCTGCATTGACTGCACCTAGAGTTGCTGAACCAACCATAGACTTATAGGCCACAACCCCAGAAAATAAAGTAATGGAACCGTTTGGTAAAATTTTCAACGCGCCGTATTTTGCTGCATAATATTGTCCCCAAAATTTATTTTCAAATAACTGTCGAGCCTGAGCTGTACATGTTTGAAGGAATGAGCCCCCTGATGTTTCTGCTGCGCTTACTACAAGATGATCGAACGGACCGACTTTTTCAAAGAAAGTCACAACTTGCTGTTCTTGTGTTGTATCTAGTGTGTAAGCTATAGCCTTCACCCCCAATTGCTCTTTTGCTTTCCGTAATTTATCTTCAGATCGACTTGCAATGATTACTTCAGCACCTTGGGCTAATAGTTGTTTCGCTGATTCCAAGCCAATCCCAGAGCTCCCACCAATAATGACAACCTTTTTATCTTTTAACATGTTTTTACCTCCTATATTTCCAAATAGTAAATTAAAAATACAATTTATCTGGCATTTGTATATCACGCTTTAATTCATAATGGGTACTGATAGTAAAAGTACTTATTATAAGAGCTATGCTTAAGGATAGTTGATATTTTGTTGAAATCTCACTAAATTTCATTACCTCCTCAATCTAGTAATGGATTAACAAAGCCAACGATATTATATATATAGTTACTTCATTTATGGAAGTAGTGATATTTATTTCATAAAGTTTCTGGAAGTATACTATTGTGATAATATAAGGTGAATTAGACAAAAAAATTTTAGGAGGCTGTTTCTGATGAGTGTGATCGAGCCAGTCGTGTTGACCAAAGGAACTTCAGGTGAGACTTGTCCCATCGCTAAAACGCTGGATATAATTGGAACAAAATGGACATTTTTGATAATTCGTGATCTGCTTATAGAAGGAACGATGCGCTTTAGTGACCTATTGAAATCAATGGATGGAATTAGCCCGAAAACACTTTCCCTCCGCCTTAAAGTGTTGGAGGATCAAGGAATTTTAGAAAGAAAGGTATTCCCTGAGGTTCCCCCTCGCGTGGAATATACGCTAACAGAAAAAGGAAAGAGATTGGAAGGGATTTTTATTGAACTAAAAAGATTTGGACTAAATTTATAAAAAATAAACCTTTAAATGTAAGCTATCATTGTAAAAAATGGAGGAAATTCAATGAATAAAGAAGATCAAATACGTGATCTTATTATCCAAACTTCTCTAAGTTTATTTAATAAAAAAGGTTACAACCAAACTTCTATTCAAGATATTATGACTGTCACGGCATTACCTAAGGGTGCCATTTATAGACGCTTTGAAAATAAAAATGACATCGCCATTGCTTCCTTCACCCATTCTATGAAGATTATTTGGGATCATTATTTTGAAGCAATAAAGTCTAAAATAACGGCGACTGATAAAATAATTGCTATGTTTGAAGTTTATCAAGATGCTGTTCATACCCCACCAGTTGATGGTGGATGTCCGCTACTGAATACAGCCATTGAAAGTGATGATGGATTCCCAGAGCTACATGAGTTAGCTGCTAATTCACATAAAGAAACCCTACTTTTTTTACAATCAATCATTGAAGAAGGAATACACGCCAAAGAATTTAGCCAGCATGTAAATGCTTATTCCCTAGCTTCTTTTTTATTCTCTACTTTAGAGGGTGCTGTCATGTCTAGTCGTTTAGCTTTAAATAACGATCATATGAATCATAGTATTGAACAGATCACATACCTTTTACAGCAGTACGCACCAAAGAACCAAGAGGTTTAAAATACAAGACCTCTTGGTTTTCACTCAAATGTAATAATTATATTGTTGAAAAAAAATGCATTTGCGTTTAAGATTATCTTGCGGACCGGACGGTTCGGTCCTAATATGTTTTAAAGGAGAGATAGTTTTGGAAATAGCAATTTTACTTTACGATGGGATTACAGCTTTGGACGCAATTGGTCCATACGAGGTATTTGCAGCTACACAACAATGTCAGGTGAAATTTGTTGCTAAAGATAAAGGAATGATTAAACTAGATTCAAAAATGGGCTTTTTACATGCAGACTATAGCTTTTCTGACATAACTTCTGCCGATATTCTTATTGTTCCTGGCTGTAGTCCACCTAACTTCAAAAATCCAATGAATGATGAAACAACGCTCAATTGGATTCGTAACATACACCAAACAACCAAATGGACAACATCTGTGTGCAATGGCTCTCTTATTTTAAGTGCAGCAGGTCTATTAAAAGGAATGAAGGCAACTAGTCACTGGGGTTCCTTTGATATCCTACAATCCCTTGGAACTATTCCAACAGATGAAAGAGTTGTGCGCCAAAATAAAATGGTCACAGCAGCTGGCGTCTCTTCTGGTATTGATATGGCTCTACAATTAGTTGCATGGGAATTTGGTGACGACCTTAGTATGGGCGTTCAGTTAATACTGGAATATGATCCACAGCCCCCTTTTGATACAGGCTCTGTGCAAAAAGCACCTCAGCCTTTAGTTGAAGATATTAAAAAAATGCTTCATGCATTTTCAGAGAGAGATCCTGATATGTAAACTCACCTTCTAAACACCTCCTTAACACAGAGGTGTTTTCATCATAATTTTTATGGTATTCATTTTGCTCTTACCATTTTATGACGTTTATTGTGACATTCCGTAGTATACTTTTATCACAACAAACTAAAGGAGTACATAAATGCTTGATTCTAATCCTAATTGGCTGGCACATTGCACAGAAATAAAAGATTTAGCCCAATCATTATTTCAAAATTCGACGATACATCTTGATCGTGCGGCTCTCTTATTGATTACGGATGGCCAAACCACTCTATCTATTAATGGTCACAATGAGCATATTGTATTTGGGCATTTAATCGCCCTTGAAAATGATGCCGTTATCCAACTTACACATACAAATCGACTTGATTTTTCGGGCTATTTAATTAGCTTTGAGCTATATGATACAGAAGTCAAATCAACCTGTAATTGGTCTATCGATACAACAAATGGTTACTATATTCACCGAGTGCCTGAAACGGTCATCGCAGATATTCGTATATCGCTCGCTATAAATATAGATCATCTCCATGTCACTATTAAACAATTTATTTTATACAGCTTGTTGAAAGAATTACAACAAGAGAGACCAATAGATGAATACACGCTGGAACAAAGAATGAAACATACCGTTATTTATATGCAAAAGAAGTATAATCAAATGATGACAAGAGATGAATTGGCAGCTATCGCTGGATATAGTCCATGGTATTATTCAAGAAAATTCATTGAGTTATATGATAAGACACCGATAGCTTATTTAATTAGTTATCGTATTTTCCGCGCACAGGAAATGCTATTAACAACAGATGATTTATCACAAAATATCGCAAAAAAAGTGGGCTTTGATGATGTGCAAAACTTTAGCCGACAGTTTAAACGTATTGTTGGTCGCCCACCTAAGCAATACAAAAAGACCATTAGTGAATATCGTGTTTGCTTTCTCTCACCTGCACATGCAGAAATTGCGATAGCATTAGGTGTTGTACCTAATTGTGTTACTGTGACTAACGCCCTAACTCCAAAGTATCAACAACTTCTTTTTCAGGAAGTCGGTACAACCATTTTAGAAATGCCTCAATATGTGATTCAACAGGACATAATTGTACAACAACAACCCGATTTAATTATCGGTGTCGACTTAACAGAGGAGACAAAACAGCAGTTCCAAACTATCGCCCCTGTTATCACTGGACTAACCTATGATTTACATTCACTCATCCGCTATTTTGGTAAATTGTTCCACAAAGAGAAGGAAGCTGCACAAATCATTCGCGAACTTACAACATATGTAGAGGTTCTAAAAAATAAAATACAACATCATATAGTAAAAGATGCTACTATCCTATACTTACGTGTGGAGGAGCTAGGTTACCGCTATCTCGGTGAATCTTCTAGTGACTCGGCTATTCTTTTATATCAGGAGCTGGGCTTGCAAATACCTGAAGGATTGCGTGCAAATGCAAACAGTTTCAACATATGTTCCTTACAACAATTAGTGGCTGCCAATCCTACATATTTATTTATTGAAAAACGCATAATGAACTATTATACCGCCGACTTAAGCCTAGCTACTTTACAAAATAGTGAGCAGTGGGCAAATTTAGATGCGGTGAAAAATAACCGTGTTTTTTATGTGGATACTGGTTTATGGATTAACAATTGTAGTGTATTTGGCAAAAGGGAGATTATGCAACAGATTGAACAAGCGATTTTAGGGAGTGTTTGCTCTAGAACACAATAATCCAATTTTTAAGGCACTTTACGCCATAGTAGGGTTTAACATTACCTGTTATTATTTGATAGTGATAATCATTATCAAATAAAAAGGAGCAATAATCCATGAAAAAAATGACGCCCTATATACTTCTTATACTAGTTGCTTTAGCTTTAGTTGCTTGCTCAAGTACTAACAAAGAAAGAGGAAATGAAGCAAAGGATCCAAAAGAAAAAAGCGATCCAACAACACGTGTTGTAAAAGATGCCTACGGTGATGTCACTATCCCTACCGAGCCTAAAAATATACTAGTTCTTAGTTCTAACTATGCTGAAAACCTAATTGAAATCGGTGTAACGCCTCAAATGGTGACAGTTGTTGAAGAAATTGAACCTGAATATCGCTTTAAATTATTCGATGACAACCATGTTAAAATTATTCCAACTGTGCAATATGAAGACAATTTAGAAGTTATTCTTCAAGCAGCACCAGATGTCATTATTGCTCAAGGCGCAGCTATTGATGCTAAAAAATATGATGCATTAAGTAAAATTGCCCCAACGGTAGCTGTTGAAGCAGGTGTTGCAATAGATGAATATGTTCCTGTGCTTGGTGAACTATTCAATAAAGAAAAAGAATCAGAACGGGCTCTACAGAAGTTTAGAGAAAAAATAAAAGACACGAAAGAGAAACTACATCAGGCTATAGGTGACGAAAAAATTCTTGTATTGCGTGTAGAACAAAATCAATATCGTGTGTTAGGCACTGAAAAGGGTAGTCCTGGTAGTGACATGTTATATACACAACTTGGATTAAGTATTCCAACTAAGCTGAAGGATCATCATGATTGGTTCACGCCTATTTCCTTAGAAGTTTTACCTGAGATTGACGCAGACCATATTTTTGTTGAACAACGGCAAATGCAAAATTATAGTAGTGAACAATCCATGAAGGATTTAGAGAATAGCCCAATGTGGCAAGGAATGGATGCCGTGAAGGCAGGCAATGTTTACCCATTAAAAACAGCTGATTACGTTGTAGGTGAAGGTTTAGTTGGCTCTCCACTATTCCTTGATTATTTAGTTGAAAGGTTGGTGCGTTAAATGCAACAAGAAATTTATGATGTAATTATTATCGGTGGAGGCCCAGCAGGCATGTATGCTGCCTTTTACAGTGGTATGCGTGAAATGAAAACAAAAATTATCGAAGTAAAGCATGAACTAGGTGGATTTATGCGTACCTATCCCGAGAAATTAGTTTGGGACGTCGGGGGTATTGAGCCTGTTCGATGTGAAGAAATTATTCATTCCTTAATCAAGCAAGCGACGACATTTAATCCAACAATCGTCTTTGGTCAAGAAATTGTTGGCATGGAAAAACGCGATGATGGCATTTTTGTCTTAACAGCAAAAACAGGAGAGAAACATTATACAAAAACGATTATTCTAGCTACAGGACGAGGCATTACACGCATTCAGAAATTAACGGTAGAAGGCGCTGACCGCTATGAACTAAACAACCTTCATTATACAGTAACGAACATAAATAGATTTAAAGATAAACGTGTACTCATCTCTGGTGGAGGCGACTCAGCTGTAGATTGGGCTATTGAAATGGCTCCTATCGCCAAAGAAGTGTATGTCGTGCATAGACGTGATGACTTTAGTGCCTTTGAATCTTCTGTAACGCGCATGAAGTCTATCGTCACTACCTTTGTTCCCTATACGGTTTCTCGTTTACATGGTAATGGTAATAAAATCGAGCATGTCACATTACAGCATGTTCATTCAGATGATACAACAAATATTGAAGTAGACGAAGTACTTGTCAATCACGGGTTTGACCGAAACTTTGGTGGCGCCATTATGGATTGGGGCTTAGCTTCTGAAGAATGGGGCATTTCCGTTACACCAAAAATGTGTACTAGTATCCCCGGCATCTTTGGCGCAGGCGATATTGTAACGAACGAAGGGAAAATAAGACTGATTGCAGGCGCATTTAATGACGCGGTCCTCGCTGTAAATAGCGCCAAATTATACATGGACCCTACAGAAGCAAAAATGGCGGGCGTTTCTTCCCACAACGACCGCTTCGCTGAAAAAAATGAAGCGCTACAACAAAAGAATAAAGCTGTAACTACACATAGGTGATCAGTTACTATCTTCCCTGTTAGGTATAATCTAATGGGGATTTTTATTGAAGATATCTATGGAATTACAGTCCACTATACGGCTGTCAAAGGCTATAAAAAGAGCTGGGTCCCCTTGCTTCTATACTTACGAATTTTTTAAAAAAATCTTTGATACAGCGATGATTTTTACGGTATGAGCTGGTTTCCTTTAGCTGTCATAATATCTTGTCTGTTAGAACAAACCAAATATAAAGTAATTAACAATTATATTCATGAAACTGACTACAATATTTTTCGAAAATATTTACAAAACTCTTTAAAATTTCATTTACGATAATTGTAAAAAAACTCGACCCATGGTTAATGGATCGAGTTTTAATTTCGTTATTATTTATTTCAGCTTATACAGCCTTTGAATGTCATAAGCTGAATTGAAGAGTTTCAATAAAGTTGTATACTAACAAATGTTCAAACCCGCATTCTTGTGTCTTTCTTATCTTTAAAATGACAATAAAGTCGTATACTTATTTTCATCAAATTAACTTATTTTGCAATAAACTGTTACAAAAAAGTTGTATACCAATACGAAAATTATGTACTTACATTATAGTTTAAATATGTTTCTTCACAGCTTTATTCTATAAGAATTTGTTATTATGGATAGTTACTAAATCCTCTATATATTTTAGTAATTTTTCTCGTTTCTCTATATTAATTCTAATATAGTTTTTAAGATTAGCTGCTTCAATAACCATATTTTTTGTTACAATCTCGTCTTTATATTTGGTATCCATAACAATTTTTATTCTTCTATGCCGAAAATCCTCAACCGTCTCTATATTCGAATTGATATACTTAGTAGTAAGTGGGTATTTTCCACTGAACAAACTATAACTTGCTTTGACATCAAGTAAATTTATTATCCCTGTCCTACTTTTCCTAACCAATCTCTTTAAATTTCCTTCATGTTCTGACCAACTATCTATTATTAATTTTGCTTTGCTTAGTAATTCTTTATCTCTCTCTAAGTAATCTATTTTTTCTCTATTACCAGTACTCCTCAAGTAAGGAGAATTGCGAATTAACCATTCTTTATCATATTGTAAAAGCCATCCGTATATTTTAGTATATGCTTTACCTAAGTCAGAGCGTGAATATTCTGGATTTTCTTTTCGGATTTTTAGAAATTCCTCTTTGTAGTACTCCGTTTTTAATTTTTGTTTGTTCATTAATCCTTCTTTGTTTTTTAATTGAACTGAAGAAAGATGCCCCCTATTCTTAATCCTTATTACTGTATCCCTAGATATATTTGCTAATTCCGCTATTTTGTTCAGTGTTAGATCTTGTTTAAGTAATTCATTAAAATTAAGTTCCCATACTCGGCCTCGCTTTACTATTCTTCTATGGAAATCCCTTATATCAAAAGGAGATTTTTCCCCTTCCTTAATTATGTACTCAAAACCGCAATTACACTTTATGATACCTTGAATTTTCCTATCTGAATTATTTACTCTAACATTCACATTTTTTATATTCTCTTTTAAATAATTCTTGCAAAACGGGTTCATACAAACCCAAGGTCCTTCACCAAAAGGTTTAAATGAGTTCTCCTTTTCAAAATAATTTTTGGCTGATCCACTTAATAATCTCATTAATAATAAGTGTCTTATCGGATGTAACGACCTATTTTCTTCAATATTTATTAAACTAGGAACCCAAGAAAACTTGTCACTTATCTTGAAAAATGAATCTAATAACTCTAGAAAATCTGTTGGATAATATTCAATTATTAACTTTTGTAAGTATTCTCTTCGCTTTTTAATGGGATATGCAAACCCTTTCTTACCTAATAAATCTACATATTTGCTAATATAATACTCTTCAGAAAACGATTTGTAATTCATTCTAATAATGTATTCAACGTCCTCTGCTAGATCGATCAAATATTTCATTAGTTCCTCACTATAGCTCCTAAGTGGTTCTCTAATATCTTCAATTGTTGGAATTAAATAATTTATAAAGCCCATCTCGGATATTTTTAACGAATACTCTAATAACGGAGTCTTATGCCTAGTACAAACAAAAATCCCTGGAATTTGATGAATCCTGTTCCAAAATCCTTCACCATTTGACTTAAGCTGTTCCTTTAAGCATTCTGCACAATAATATAAATATTTCTTGTTTTTTACATTGTATTTACTGTAACTAAATAAAAAAATATATAAATTTTTAAAATCACTTTTATAAATTTTCTCATTCCATTCTTCACTTTTAAAGGGTTTTACAAACGGTATCACTGTATGCTGGTTAATAAAATACTCTTTAGTAAATTCTTTCGAGAATATATTGATTTGGGATACTAAATGAGCGAGTCCCATTGGTAATTCTAAATTAATATTTACCTTCTTTCCAAATAGTTCTTTATTTGTATGTTTTCTACTCAAGTTACCTACATGAATGTGATAACGAGCTATTATACTGTAATATAGTTCATCTTCATATGGCGTTGGAAAATAACCTATCATATCCTTACTCCTCTTATTTATTACAATGTTTTTTCAGTAAAGCTTTTTTCATAAGTAAAAACGCTACCTAAAGTATATTTCAATTAGTAATGATGTCTGTCATCCCAAATCTGTTCCATAAGTTTGTCCATCCCATTTCCCTTAGTATTTTAAAAAGACTGCTAGCTTTCACTAACAGTCAATTAATTAAACTTTATAGAATTCTCCACATTAGACTTACCTATTTTACATTTGTATTAGGTATGTTGTTTTTCTTATCCCAAATAATATATATGGTGAATGCTATAGGTCCAGTTAAAAAAACACAAATCAACCATATTAAATAACATTGCTTACTAAACTTATTTTCCAGATATTCATGTGTAATATATGATAACATTAAGATAATTAATATATATACTCCCACTATAAATAACTGATTTAACAAAACATATCCCCCCAATTAGCAACATGTATTTGATTGATTGACAAGATTAATACTACATACGCCTGTTTCTGGTAATTCTAATTCAACACGTTTCGACGCTTCTTCATCTCCTGATAAATAAGCTGTTATTGAACGAACCTGTTCGTAGCCGGTTGCCATTAAAAATGTTGGTGCGCGTCCATAACTTTTAGCTCCGACTATATAGAAGTCCTTTTCAGGTTGGCGTAGTATTTCTTCACCATGCGCTCTGACTGTGCCACAACTATGCTCATTAGGATCAATTAGTGGCGCTAATGCTTGCACACTTTCTGTTGCTGTATCAATAGATAAACGCAGTTCATTGTTCATGGTAAAATCAGGTCGATTTCCTGCATTAACAATAAGTTCATCGAATCCTGTAAGTACTTTTTGTTCTCCATTAATAGTACCTACAATATGGATATTCTCTTCTTTTTTCACCTGTGAAATATAGAAAGGTGTTACTACCTCAATCTTTCCTGTATCTACTAATTCATGGATGCGAATACCGAGTGCGCCACGTGCTGCCAACGCATCTTTTTCCTCCCCGCCATAGGCTTCTTCTACAGATCTTTTACGCATAATCCACACAAGCTTTGTTGAAGGATTATCTTTTTGTAATTCAGCCAAAGCTAATAAGGTATTGATCGCTGAATGACCACCACCAATGACAGCAACCTTCTTATTTGCATATCTCTTAGGATTCGTATTTATATCTGGAATACCATACTCAATGTGATCTGCTAATACTTTCTCATTTTTCAGCCAAACACCTGTAGAATTTGCTGGGTTTGGGTTCCCCCATGTACCCGTTGCATCGATAACTGCTTTTGCCTCAATAATATCGATGTCATCCTCTTTTTCAACATATATATTAAAGAACTGATTTAATCGATTTTTTGATTTCATTTTATCATTTAATTGTCTTGAAATACCTACTACTTTTGAGTTCAATCGGATACTAGGTTTTATTTGTGTTAACTCTGCCAAAGGTTTTAAATAAAGATCAATTAACTCATGCCCTGTAGGTATTGTTTCTAAGTTAGGTTCTACCCAATCAGACCCCTCTAATAATGATTTAGCAGCTCTATTGATGTTATAACGCCATGGAGAAAATAATGTGACATGCCCCCAAGTACGAATATTGTGTGCTATTTCATTGCCAGCTTCAAGTAAAATAAATGACTGGTTTTGCTCTACTAAATGAGCAGCAGTAGCTAACCCGATAGGACCTGCACCAATTATGACAATCGGTAAATTCTTATTGGAATTATTAACAGTCTCTTGGACTTCAATGTCCTGAACAGGAGTACAACAAGATTGATTTTGATTGATTACTTTTAGTGTTTTCATATAAACTTCTCCTCTTTTTTCTTTATATAAGCATTCCCTTATATAAAATATATTTTTTACGTCTAGCAGTAAGCTAGACGTAATTTATTTAAGCTTTTGTGATAGTTATGAACACACTTCCATTTCACACATGATTTTATCAATTTCTTTTATAGCTTTTTCAAATTGCAACCATGTAGAAGTGCCGTAACGATCCATATCTCCTTTAAAGAAGAAATCAAAAGCAAACTCTTTAGCCTGTATCAATGTGTATTCTCTACTATTCATTATTAACTTTAAATAAGCGATAAAATAATCTTTAGTTAATTCGCTAGCATGGTTTACTGTCATTATTGCATCCTCCATTCAACGGATTGAATAATTGCTACGACAGACAGTATATTTAGGATCACTTGTTAGCAAGATGTCGGTGAGTATCCAACTAATACTAAACCTAGCTCACCATTCTCTTCTTCTGCATGGATCGTAACATCTGTTAATTGCGGTGCAATATCAGGATGAATTGCGACTTCGATACCTTCAATTGTTTGAATTGCATCTTCTTCTGCTGGTGCTTCTAAGCCTACACCTAAATTAACCCCACAGCAGCCTGCAATACCAAAGAAACGAAGCGTTTTAACCTCTGAATCAGCTAATACCTGTTCTAAATAATTTTTACCTTCTAGACTCATTTTCATTTGATTTTCTCTCCTTTTAATTCATGTAAGCCTTGTGTTCCAACCGGTGGCGTTTTTACCCATGGAATGGCCACAAATTGATTATTGCTGATGGATCTAACTTCTTTTAGCCATTTCGTTTCAGCTTGTTGTTTTTGAATTAATGTTGGACTTGTTGTATAGATAGATGAAAACGTTTGATTAACAACCCACCAATCAACAGATAATCCAGCACGGTGTAAATCTTCTTGTAAGCGCGAAGCTTCATAAACAGGTGTTGCTTCAGGAAGAGTTACAATGGCAACACTCGTATAAGAGGCATCACGCAACCTTGGTAACAGGTTAGAAACAGCTGGAGGAATATCCCCTTGTGAACGGCTTATTTCCCGATGATAAGCTTCTGTTGCGTCTAGTAAAAGCAACGTATGCCCTGTTGGTGCGGTATCAATAATAATGACTTCATCTTGATGATTTTCTACAACGTTAGCAAATGCTTTGAATACAGCTATTTCCTCTGTACAAGGAGAAGCCAAATCCTCTTTCACAAATGCTAAACCTTCCTCATTCATCGTTTCACTTGCCTTTGCAAGCACTTCTGCTTCATAGTTTGCCACTTCTGCTTTTGGATCAATACGACTGATCGTTAAATTATTAACGTTGTCATCTCCGAATGTCCAATCGAGGTGTGCGGCGGGATCTGTTGTAGTTAAATGTACATGAGTATCCTCTTCTGCTAATCGTAATGCAATATAAGAAGCCACAGTTGTTTTTCCAACCCCACCTTTCCCCATCGTAAAAATGAGTTTCGGTTTACGTTCTAAATAATCTGCAATCATTTCTTCTATCTCAGGAATCTTAGTTTCTTCATTTGATTCATCTGCATGTATAACTTCTTTGTCAGTCATCCATGCTTGCA
>NZ_JSZM01000039.1:0-14959 GCF_000801965.1 Lysinibacillus sp. A1 | reverse complement strand
ACTTTTTGGGGTCACTTCAATTTCTGAAAAGCGCCTCATTGTTTTGCATGAAATAGCGGTAACTAATTATTTTGTCGTTTGTTCACTTCAATTGTAATGAACTCTGGTAAATAGCTGGGCGTACATCCTTTTGCCACTTTTTCATCTTTGTAAAGACCCGTTTTCTCACCAAGTTTAATACAACGTGCTCGATTCTTTTCATCATAAACACCAATCCATCCTGCTGTGAAGTTCATAGCCCACTGTACTTCCGGTTCTTCCTGCATAATAGTAGCTTCTAATGCAGATAGCAGGTGTACAGTGTTATCAGGAGGTATTTGCCCAGTCCATCTCAATCGCCCTTGATAATACCAGAAAGCTCGCCTTTGAAGAGGTGAAGGGCTATTTTCCCATGACTCCATTAACTCAATTTTCTTTTTGTCTTTTGTGAGCTGATTCGCCATTAACCAATCCATTAAGTTATTTCGCTCATCAAAAGTGTGAGTCTGCATATCCTCATCAAGCTTATTTAGCACATCCTGTGAAAGACATTTTTTGTCCATAATTAAAATCGCTAATAGTCTAGGCAAAAACTCTTCGGTTGACCAAAGTTCCATAGCTAGTTCATGGTCTTTTTTTATGTCCTTCGCGATTTTTCGTAGGTCGCCTAGCTTCGTTTTACGATTGATCTGAGATAGAATGTTTTCTGCTTTTGAAGGGCATGTTATTTCTGTATCTTTTTGTTCATCCATTTTATACAGCTCCTTTATTAAAGCATTATTTCATAATCGATATATCCAAAACTTAATGTCGTTATACGTATTATGCCCGTGCTGTTCCTCCAAAGTTTATCTTTTTTCATAGAAAAAGTCCAAGAAATGTTGGTTTAACAGCATTTCTTGGACTTTGATTTCTTTTTGGGACATTCACGTTTTCTAGAGCATACACATGATTAATCTTAAGATAGCTGTATCCAATCGATTTACGTCCCATTGAAGGAAATATCGGTTAAATAAAATGATTTAACTATTTTTTCACATGTATGCCTTTGTATCCAATAAATAAGATTAAAAACCAAACTGGTGCGACATATAGCGCAATACGCATGTCTGGAATAAACGCCATTAACACAATCACCATTAATAAGAATGCAATGGCAATATACGTAGAAAGTGGATAAAGCGGAATTTTGAATTTCAGCTTGGCTACTTCCTCTTTCGTTTTTGACTTTCTAAATTTCAATTGTGCTAATAATATAATCATCCAGCTTGTTATGACTGCCACAGTTGCAACAGCAGAAATATAGATGAACACTTTTTCAGGTACTATATAGTTTAAGACAACCGCCATTAATAACACCGCTGAAGAAAATAAAATCCCTCTACGTGGACTACCGTTTTTGCTTACTGTTTTGAAATAGGCTGGACCATTCTTCTGTACCGATAAGTTATGTAGCATACGTCCTGAACCGTATAGACCACTATTAAATGCAGACATCGCTGCTGTAATGACAACAAAGTTAATAATGTGAGCTGCAGCAGGAATGCCGACATAATCAAAAATTTGAACAAACGGGCTACCCTCTGAACCAACTTCGTTCCATGGATAAATAATCATCATAACGCCTAATGCACCAATATAGAAAATTAATATACGCCAAACGATGTTGTTAATAGCTGAAGGAATTGACTTGCTAGGATTTTTTGCTTCTCCTGCAGAAATACCAACTAATTCAACCCCACCGAATGAGAACATAACTAATACGAGTGACATTAAAATACCATGGAAACCATTAGGCATGAAGCCACCGTGTGCCCATAAATTATCGAAGCCAATTGCTTCACCTTGGTTGCCAACACCGAAGAAAATAATGGCTAACCCTAGAACGATCATACCGATAATCGCAACAACTTTAATCATCGCAAACCAGAATTCAAATTCTCCGTAGGCTTTTACATTTGCTAAGTTTACAAGCGTCATTATAACGAGTACTGCAAGGGCAGTTACCCATTGTGGAATATCTGGGAACCAGTAGTTAATGTATACACCGACTACTGTTAATTCTGCCATACCAACGACAATCCACATGAACCAATACGTCCAACCCGATAAGAATCCAGCAAAGCGCCCTAAATATTTATTCGCGTACGTACTGAACGAGCCTGAAACAGGTTCCTCTACTGCCATTTCGCCTAATGCACGCATAATTGTGAAAATAACTAATCCGCCAATTAAATAAGCTAGTAAAATAGATGGCCCAGCCATTTGGATGGTTGAACTAGAGCCATAAAATAAACCGACTCCAATGGATCCGCCAAGTGCAATTAATTGCATATGACGTGTACTTAATCCGCGCTTTAGCTGTGAATCTTGATGATTGTCTTTCATAATGTCTAACTCCTATTACGTTTAGATTTTCAAATACTTTGCTCAAAAAAGGAATAAAAAAAAAACGCCCTTTTGGATTAACCAAAAGGACGATTCAACTCGTGTTACCACCTTTAATTTATAAGCAATTCACATTACTTACCTTAAGAAGTACGGTCATTTGACGATACTCTCGCACATGATTACGGGTGCTTACCGGTGTAGCCTACTTAGAATAATCTTTTCGGTACACAGCTCCAAGATGAATTCTCAATCGTTTTACATGCACCTCTCATCAACCGGTAACTTTCTGTTCGTAAAAATAATTGATACTATTTCTTTTCATAGCCTTTGTTCTATACAAATATTTTTGAATTATTTTTCATTTTACAGCAAAAAAATATTTTGTCAATATAAAGTTTTTTATTGCAAATGATATTTTTCAATACAAGTCACCAATTTAATTTATTTTGGAATAAATACAAGTGTCAGTCAGCTTGCTGCCATCTGCGGATAAATCCTCATTCCTTAATATACCTTCTAACATAAAACCAAGCTTTTCCGGAATAAAACGACTTTTAAAGTTAGTTGAATCACATCTTATTTCAATTCTCTTACATTCGAGATGATTTAATCCGAGGTTCACTAACTCCTTTACCGCCTCCGTCATATAGCCATTACCGCTATATTTGGTATTAATCCAGTATCCTATTTCACATTTAGGAATGCTCCAGTCAATCCCATGAAGGCTCGCGGTTCCAATAAGGTCCTTGCCGCCGCTTTTATCAAAAATAAGAAAACGAAAGCTTTCTCTTTTTAAAAAATTTATATGAGCATCCCTTAACAATATTTCTGTTTCTTCAACGGTAGGAAGTTGTTGGAAAAGTGACAACCACTCTTTCAATTCGGTAAAGGAATCTTGAATGGCTTGGTTCACCACTTCTCCGTCTCCAGTTAGAAGCGGTGCACGAAGAATTAACCTTTCTGTTTCTAATTCTAAAGGAATATCTAATAACAAAGGGTTCATTTGATTTGCCCCAATCCTTGATTATTTTAGTATAATAAGCATACCTGTTCTCATGAATAGGAGATCCCTCCCCACCTACCGAAGTTCTCTTCTCATCACAGCCATATGTACATTTCGTAGTATTTTATCCAAAGGAATAGGTTTAGTCAACGACTATTGTTCGACAATATTTCGCCCTTTAGATGATGAAAGAAAGACGCTTTCCTAACTATAGAAATGCGTCCGATTTGAAAAATGACTGTTCCAAAACCTATTCTCATTATTAATTGTCTTCGTCACCTTTGTACGCCAAAATATCAAGTGGCTGGCAATCCAAAGTCTTGCTTCTAATGCGAAACGCTTTTGCTTCCCCATTTTTTATACTAGAAGGATTTTAATAATCTTTTTTGGAAAGCTCCGTTAAGCTCATTTTTCATTTTGCCACATCACATCAATACTCATAATAATTGCTATATATCCACCTCAAACGGTCCAATGATTTTCTGATTTTATATGAATCGCTTCTTGTAGAAGTCGTTGGAGGATTGAAGCAAAAACAGCAATCATCAACGAAGCGAAAATAATGATGAGCACCACTATACCAATAGGAGGGTCAACTTTTCTTGCTATAAAATGAAAGATTGGCATACCTAAAGCATACAGCCCGCTGATTATAATCGCGCAACACTTGATGTTTTTTAATGACTTTACAGATAACTCAGAGAACGTAGTGTCCTCATCAATATATTTTAAAAGCTTAATAGCCTGATAGAGAGCAAAGAAAAAAGGCATGGCCGCTCCATACATTACGATGAAAATAAGAGATGTCATTGGAGAAAAATTTGGATACAAACTTGATGCGAAATTAGCTATATGGGGCACTAAAAATATACATAAAGCAAGAATTGCAATTCCAGCCAGAAAAATAATTACCTTTAAGAAAATGGTTGAACCTCGTTTAACATTCATTTGAAGCACCTCACTTATTTAATAACATTATAAATTTACCACAAGTTTTATTGTTTAGCGATAAAATTACATTGTTTTAAATTATATTATTATTGTTTTTCATATAAAATACCTAAAATTTATACTTTACTATAATAACCCCTTTTCTAAGATCTTCAAATACGCTCTTTTTTAATGGGAATTTTTTTATATTTTGGTATGATGACAGTAAAGTACTGCCATCGGAGGGTTCACAGAATTATAAAAGGCTAAATACTTAAATATTCCGTTGAAAGGTTGGACGATACATTGAATAATACTTGGAACAAGATAATTTACAAACTGGGCTCTTCCTTCTACGATAAATTTTTTAACACAGGTATTTTTTTAAAAGCTAGAAGGAGGATCTTTCAAGAAGTACCTTTTAAAAGCAAACAAAAAATATTGTATGTAGGTATTGGTACTGGAGCGGATTTAGAATTAATTGATTACGCTAAATATGATATTACAGCCATTGATTATTCTCCTGACATGTTAAATAAAGCTAAAAATAAATTCAAGAACACTACTATTCAATTTTTAGAAATGGATGCTCAAAAAATGTCGTTTGAGGATGAATCCTTTGACTATATTGTAGCGAGCTTAATTCTTTCGGTTGTTCCTGATGGTAGTAAATGTTTTGGAGAGATGATCAGAGTTTTAAAAAAGGATGCAAGAATGCTGATTTTTGATAAATTTGCTCCTAAAAATCAAAAAATCACCTTTCCAAAAAAGCTGTTACGTCCATTTATCAGTTTGTTAGGAACCGATATTGGTAGAAATTTCGAAGAACTCATTAATCAAAACAAACATCAGATAAAAATAGAAAAAGATCATCCTGTCATGTTAAATGGCATGTATCGATATATTGAAGTAAGTAGAGTATCTTAGCTACTACTACCTAGAGGCATAATTGCCCTGGCATTATGTCTATATTTAGTTAACCTTAAATATATTATGTAAACTAAATGCAATAAAAAATAAAAGCACCAATACATGCACAATGTATTGGTGCTCCCGACAGCAATTAAAAGTATTATTAATATTCATCAATCAACTAAGTTTGCTTTCTTAACATTCAAAATGGCAACTACTGTTTATGGCGAAATAAGAAACCAAAGAATTTAGTTTATATTAATTTTTCCTTTAATAACAGTTGGAAGAGTTAAAGTCTCGCCCAAATAATCCTTTAACGAAACCATAATTGGTGCACAATTCTCTCCTACACCAATTATCAGGGATAAATCTTTTGGCGAATAGACAACTGTATGTAATGTTCCGAAATACTCTTTATAGTATTTATAAAACAAGGGAGAGTGTCCATCATTAAAGTGATAATATAAAGATATTGGTGATAGTTTCTTTTTTAAAAGACTATTTACATATTCCTTTCGCTTTAATGAACCCTGTATTTCACTTCTATTTTTATCTTGTAATAGTTCTGATTCAAAATGATTTGTACAGGATAGTGACTTTCCAAAACGAATAACCTGTTTATGAGGAGAAGCTTCTACGACTACCCCTACTCCACTCGGATCCGTAATCGAATAATTGTAACAATATCCATGAGGAATGTTTGAAATTAAGTCGACTGCCTCTCTTATACATCCACATTGATCTAATAACATTCTAACAATTGTTGTTGCAATAAAACCTTCTTCTTTGTCATGATTATTTACAAAATGTAATCCAACAACAAGCCCTCTTTCATTCATCCCATCAAGCCTTCCAATTACCGAATGGCTAAATCCAACACTTGCATAGCCATCTGTTGGATTACAAAATACGAGTCTTGCATCGTACAATTCTGGACTAAAATCATAATTACGTACGTAATTATGATCATTTACAAATGTAGTACATCCCATCGGTGGAAAAGATACATCATATCCGCTATAAAACTTCACGATAAGGTCTAACTCCATCTCTAGCCCATTTGCTATACCTTTAAGTTCCTCTAAAATACCTGGTGAAACAGTCTTTAGTACTTCCTGAGCCTTTGTTGAATTAGAATTAGTACTTAGCGTTTGAAGCAAATTAAATTGTTCTAACAACATGGATGTTTTAATTTCTTTACTTTGTTTCAATCCGATATTAGGATAACTACCCTTTAACTCTACAATGCTTACAATCAACTCTTCCATGTCTCATACTCCTCTCCTTACAATTTGAGTAACTGGCATTAACAAATCTAATTCAGTAAAATCCACACCATGATACCACTCCAGGATTGAAGATGTTGGCGTCCATTCATGTTCGGAAGCATAGCGTAATAATTTGTGGTAACCACTTTGAATTGTTGAGATCGAATCTTGATAAGGCATTGCAATGCAGATGCATTGCGGTATGCGTTCTATAAAGGCTGTTTCTGATAAATTATTTATTTCTAAATCAATTGGGATACCAAAACCAATTTGTGCTTTAATAAATTCATTACCAGATATATATTTCAAGTAACAATTTTTAATAGGAATTTTTATATTTTTTAATTCATTCCCTCTACGCAAAAAATGTTCTTTGAATTTTCCTATTTTAGATTCTGCATTATACCAAATAATCTGTTCTGCACTTTTTTCTGTTAGATAAATCTCCCTACTTATAGAATCACTTTCTAAATAGCGGAGGCTGACCGTTAAAAGGTCCTTTTTCTTGTTAATATTATTAATCCAATTTTCCATCATCTGCTTTTGTTTTGCTTCATCGTTTTCTGTTAAATAGACTTTAATATCTTTTATTGGTATATCAGCTAAACGTAAACTTGAAATCAACTTTACTGTCGCTATTTGATCATTGGAATATATCCGATAACCATTTGTACTTCTCTCTCGTGGTAAAAGTAAATTCTTTGCTTCATAATACCTTAATGCACTTTTAGAAATACCCGTTTTTTCAGAAAAAAGCTGTATATTCATGAATTCAGTCAAATTTACCATCTCCCTAAGTCTAATGTTAAACCTTAAAGTAACTTGAATGTAAAGGTAAATTTCTCGAAAAAAATGACTCGCCCCATCCAGCTAGTCAATTAAAAAGGATTAATTATGTAAGCTTCATTAACCTATAGTACGGAAAATGAATTGCGAACAAAAGATATGAAGAGCCACCAACCAAGGTCAAGTTTTCGAAAATTCATAATTTATAACCTAAAGTAATAACTTTGTTCCAAATAATATTGATTAACCATAACTAAAGAACTATAATTAATTGAAAAGTTGAGATAGTTAAAAAGAAGGTGGTAAGTATCTATGAGTCAACAGCTGAAAAATGGTAAGGTCAGAAAAGGAAGTTTAAAAAATCGCATTATCGGATTTACACTTTTACTGTTTATTTCGGTTATCAGCATTAGTTCCTATTTGAATATTAGTACAGTTAAAGAAAATGTTTCAGAGGCTCTATTAGAAAAGAGTATTCAGCAAGTCGATGAAATTGCACGTCAAGCGGAGTATATTTTACTTTCTACTTCTAATCCTACAGTGGAATTGCAAAATTTTGTTGAAAACAAAGCTAAGCAAAGTGGAATAGCTTATGCAGTTGTCATTGATAAAAACGTTACGGCAATTGCTCATAGTGATCAAGAGAAAATAGGTAAAAACTATGAAGATGACCCCTACTCTGTAGATGGAGCAAAAAATGGGGAAACTATGACGAGTAGATTTTATGCGGATGTTCAGAAAAGTTGGACGTTCGATATAATGGTACCCATTTACATAGATAATAAGCTTTACGGTTCTATGGATGTTGGCATTTTTGAGGGCGATATCACAAAGGTCACGAATGAAATTTTATTAAAGGAAATTATTACAGTTAGTGTTGGCTGTTTAATCATCATTTTACTAATGATTATTATTTTAAATAAAATGTTTAAGCCTTTGTTGTTAGCAGTTGATAAATGCAATGAAATGGGAAAAGGAGAATTCAATGAGTTAATCAATTTAAAATATACAAGTAGAAATGATGAAGTAGGCAAGCTTACAAATGCATTAAATGAGATGCAGAATAATTTTGTTGATTTACTTAATGAAATCAGTCTAACTTCAAAAAAGGTAACTGCATCTTCTGAAGAACTTAAAGATTCTACTAGTATTTCTTTAGAGTCTTCAAAGGATTTATCATCCGCTGTTGAAGACATCGCTAAGGGTGCAGTAGAACAGGCAAAAGATACCGAATATGGGACTACAAGTATTGGAGAGCTTGGTGAATTAATTGAAAGTAATCAAGGTCATTTAGAAAACCTAAATAAATTTGTCGATGAAGTAAGCAATATAAAAGATGAGAGTTTACTCATATTAAAGGAGCTTGTTGCTACAACAGAAGAAAATAATAAGGCAGCAAATGAAATTTATACTATCATTCTCACGACTAACGAAAGCTCTGGGAAAATTCAAAATGCAAGTCAGATGATAAGAACTATTGCGGAACAGACGAATTTACTAGCCCTAAATGCGGCTATTGAGGCGTCTAGAGCTGGTGAAGCAGGAAAAGGATTTGCTGTGGTTGCGGACGAAATAAGGAAGTTGGCAGAACAATCCAATCAGTTTACTAAGGAAATTGCCACGGTGATAGGAGACTTAACAGGAAAAACTGGACAAGCAGTTCAAACAATGCAAGAAGTGAATAATCTTGTCAATTCGCAAACAAAAAGTGTTGAAACTACAAATGGTAAATTCGAAGATGTTGCAGTTTCTATTGAAAAAATAAAAACGGTAATAGAGGATTTATATAACTTAGGCAATAATATGGGTGAAAAAAAGGACGAAGTAATAGATATTCTACAAAACTTATCTGCTATATCAGAAGAAAATGCAGCTGGTACGGAAGAAGCAGCCGCATATTTACAGAATCAAACAAACTCCATTTATGAAGTTGCCCTTTCTAGTGAAGAATTAGCAAAGTTAGCTAATACAATGGAGGAAAATGTCTCTAAGTTTACTATTCAAACAAATTCACAGCGATAATAAAAACAAAGCTCAATTTCTCTAATTTATACAGAGAAATTGGGTTTTTTTCAAAAAACAACTTTCCTTAGCGCTACCTATCCGTTATACATAAGGTATATGTAAGAATGCGATAAAATAGAAGGATTTATTGTAAGAACCTTTGCAGAAAAACTGAAAGATATTGTCTTGTGCCTGTATCTATTGGTTCTTTTGTAATTCCTGCAAAAAGAAATAGTAAATTACTATACAAATGAGTGGAGAGATCAGCAGTTTGTGTAGAAGAGGGATTCTGCACCGAAACCGCAGTTTTAACCGAATCCCTACTTTTCAAAAATTTAATTAGTTGTTTAAATAGTGAACTTTTGCAGATTTTCTGAACTAAGACAATATGAAATCACTTTCTCTTTACGTTTCTTGACTACATCCACATGATCATCGTAGGGAAAAATTAAGAAATCCACCTCTTTTTTGCCACTTTTTAAGTTGATGACAAATGGAGTAACATTCGTCTCAGGTCGTAAAAATAATTTTTCATTGCCAGGAAATATGTAATATTTTTTCAAAAAGATAGCTTTATTAAAAATATCTATAAATCTTATTTTTTCTCCCTCTTCTAAATTATTTCCATTAAACGTGACCGTAACTTCCTTTGAGTCTAGTTCTTTGTGAAGTTCAAATTTATTTACTATCCATGCCACAGCTATACTTGGTGGGCTCATTAACAATTTAATAATAGATCCAATTACTATCGTAATGATCAATCCTGCTGTCATCTTTTATCAACTCTTTCAGCCATTTTTTCTTCATAGCTATTACTTTATTAATTATTTGATTTCTCACTAATATGTAATGTGGCTATATGGATGTTTGATCATCCGCCTTTCAATAATAAGGGATTTATATTTTTTATCACCATCCAATTTTAAATTTTTTTGACCATCCACTTAGGATTAATACAATTTCATCAAAATAAAAGGAGCGTTCAAAACGCCTTGTCTTTTATAAGACAATTGATTTTGGACGCTCCTTTTATACTAAGCATTTTCATGTAAGGTGGCAGACATTTGCTAAAATATGAGCCTTCAAGCTATGTTTCTACCCTTTTCCAATGAAGAACCTTCGCTCATGATGTTTGTTCGTCAGCCGAGGGACCGTACATACCAGGGACAGGAATATCGAGAAGGCGCAAGTATACTCCGAGTTGCGCTCGGTGATGGACCATATGGCTTAATCCGAAGGTACGGAATGCGAGTGCACGTGGCTCACGGCGAATGATATGGTCACCTTGACGCAAGGTCCATACTTGACCCAGCATAATCTCGTCACATTCGGCAAGCATTTGTTCCAGCATGTCAACGTTTCCGTCAAACTCATTTAAAATATCCGATTGTTTTTCTAAAGGTTCTCTTCTTAGCGGTACAGTTAAAAGATCAAACTCTGAGTATTGAAGTATAGCAATTTGCCAGTTCAGTATGTTAATCAAATGTGTGGCTAGCCCACCGAGCGTCATCGACTTCTCGTGAGGTTTCCATGACAGATGCTCCTCAGGCAAACATTCCAAAATGCGACGTGTAGCGGCCAATTCATGCGATGTGTCACCGACGATCAGTTGTTTAATCATAATTTCTCTCCTCCCTTTTGGTTAGTTTACTATAAATTGCATTTAAATAGAAAGTCTCTCTAGTTACTAGACCGTTATACATAAAACGGTGGTTTCAAAAACATAACATTGGTGTCTTGAGCTATGACGGACGCTTCCACCTTCTCTTTACAAATAGTCTGCTAAGTCCAAGAAAAAAAGAAGCTGCAATCACAGCTCCTTTTATAAAAACTATAGCCACTCTGCACTATTATCAGCAAGTTTTTGCAGCTCATTCATAAAAATTCCTGCATGATAACCATCACAAACAGCATGATGAAACTGTAGTGAAATTGGTAAGCGGTACTCCCCATTTATAGAAGCATATTGAGCACCCGTTATTATCGGTAATAGATAATCTCCACCATTATGAATGTTCAAATTAAATCCGGTGAAAGAACACCATGGTATCATGGAGATAGGGATATTATTTTCAGGTATAGGCATTTTGGGAAACATTCGATCTGTACCATTATAAGTTTCTATATCTTGCTCATATTGTGTGTAGAATTCAGTAAATGTAGTGTAATTGGATGTCCAAACGCAAGAAAATGTGCATGACTGTTTATCAAAAATTGTGTATGAAGGCAACATTTCCTCCCAATACCCTAGCTGCCCTTCTGCGTTAAAGTTAGTTCTGAATTCTTGATGTGCATTGACAACTTTAGTTATCATAAATATAAACGCGGGATATAGTTTCAAATTCTTTTTCTTTAAATTCTCCATCAAAACAGTAATATTAATATCATTCGTTATACTGAATGATGTTTGTTGTTGCAAATAGTGTTCAAAATACTCTTTTCGTTGCCAATTCTCGCGGTCTATCAAATAAAATTTCATATTTTCACGCCTCCTAAAATTTTGGTTGGTTTTAGGAGGCTATTTTCACTGTTTTCTTCATTTAAATCATCCTTTTTTTTAAATCAACCTTAATTATCTTCCTAATTCTAGCGCTTATTTTACAGCAAAATTTGCTGTAATAAAACGAAATTTATAAGTGAGCATTTTCTTTGCCAACATAGGATAACAACCTGATACTCTTAGACCATTACTTGATTTTGACAATAATCTTCCCCTTAGCCCTTCCAGACTCGGCATATTCCATCGCTTGTTGAGCTTCTTCAAATGAAAAAATTCTATCTATGACAGGTTTGATTTTACCTGATTCAATAAAGTCCGCAATTATACGTAATTGCTCACCACTTGGCTTCATAAATAAAAATGAATAGTGAGCATCATGCTTCTTTTCAAGTGCCGTCAGTTTATAACTTGCTGCTGAAAACAATAATCTTTTAAAAAACCCTGAGCCATGCTCTTTTGCAAAGCGGGCATTCGGTAAGCCTGAAACTGAAACGATTTTTCCTCCACGTTTAATTATCTCAAAGGATTTTTCGAGTGACGTCCCTCCGAGTGTGTCCAAAACTGCATCGTAATTTTCTAATAGCTCCTCAAACTTTTCTGTCTTATAGTTGATTACTTCATCAGCACCGAGAGTTGTTACTAGATTTGCCCCAGCTTCACTAGCAGTCGTTGCCACAGTTGCCCCCATTAATTTAGCTAATTGAATAGCAAAAGTACCGACACCACCAGACCCTGCATGAATCAACACTTTTTGTCCTGTTTGTAATTGCATGATGTCATGCAATGCTTGATATGAAGTTAAGCCAACGAGTGGGATGGACGCAGCTTCCTCAAAACTTAAATTTTTAGGCTTTAACGCTATGTCATCCTCATGAATTGCGATAAATTCGGCAAAGGTACCAATTTTGCTTTTACGTGGCCGTGCATATATTTCATCTCCTACTTTAAATCGATTTACCTTTGTACCAACCCTTACCACAACTCCTGAAAAATCATTTCCGAGGATTAGAGGCATTTCATACTTAATTAATAGTTTTACTTTCCCATCCCGTATTTTAAAATCGATCGGATTAATACTGGCCGCACGAATTTCAGCTAGAATTTCATATTCACCAATATTAGGTGTAGGCACTTCTGCAAAACGCATGGGAGCATTGCCATATTTATCAATTACCATTGCTTTCATGTTGATTCCTCCAATTCATGTCCGATACCAGTCGTTTCAATAATATTCCTTTAACAACGATTCAATATCTATAACAAGTGTTTTTAATAAACCTAATTTCGTACGAATATCGATATAGTAAAAATTTTTTGTCCCTTCTTTACGCATTAAAATAACGCCAGCATCTCGTAAAATTTTAAGATGGTGTGACACAGCAGGTCTAGAGAGATGTGTTTGCTCTGTGATTTCGCCAACACGCAAGCCTGTTTGACAATCTGTTGCCATTAGAACAAGTAAAATAGATTGACGTGTTTCATCACCAATTGCCAATAATACCTTTTGACAGTTCATAAAATTTTCTTTAATGGTGTGCAGTTGTTCCTCTTTAGTCATTGAGTGAATACCTCCTGTAATTAGTTGAATAGTTTAAGTTATTGAACCGTTGTGCATACAACAATATAATACAGGGCTACTCCGTGCAATATTGAGAAAGTAAATCGAGACGAATCAATTTCCGAAGCTCGTCTCTAAACAACAAAAAAACACAGAAGTCACATGGACCTCTGTGTTACTTGAGTTACTTGCTTTCTTTGATAAGAGCCTTCATATCTCCAACGATTGTTTCAACTGGTACGTTTGTCGCGCCATCGTAGTCTTTTACAACTGTGCCGTCTGCATTCACTAAATAATAGCTCGACATATGTATGACTTGGTCTGAGTTAGGATCATTCTTAACTAATGAATTGAATGATTTACGTGCAAATTGCTCGATAAATTTCTGCTGATAGCCAGTTAATAGCTGCCATTTACTTTCATCTACAACGTTATACGTTTTTAAGTAGTTTGTTAATACGTCTGGTTTATCCACTTCCGGATCTACACTAAATGCAACAATTTGATAATCCTCAAGACCTTCATCCTGTAGGGCCTGCTGTACTTCTGTCATATTAAATGTCATAGGCGGACAGATTGTCGTACAGTTTGTAAAAATAAACATGGCCAACCAAGGCTTGCCCTTTAAATTATCAAGGCTCACTTGTTCATTTTTTTGATTCGTTACATTAAAATCTTGAACCTCAATATTTAGAGATGGCTCAAACTTGTAACTTCCGCAAGCAGCTAAAATGCTACTGAATGCTAGTACTAAAACTAGCAGCATGCTTTTCTTTTTCATTATTTTGCACACTTCCCTTCATTTCTTCACCTTATTTTATGCATTCTAGATGTCAAATACAAGATAATGAACTTATCCAAGCGGTGCATTTTGTGTAAGTTGTGAACATTAACTATTTTTGGCATTACATCACTCTACTTCTCCCAAATGGCTCTCCTTTTTTAAAAAATTTTCAAAGCTTTTTTTTATTATTTTCGTTATTTCCCAAAGAAAAAACTCTTTGTTATATAACAAACGATTCCACGCTATCAATCAACACTGGATATTACTAGCAGAATAATAAAATACAGAAAATTCTCTTTTAGGTGATTATTTTCTCCCATAGTCATTTTTATTAGGAGTAATCTATTTTAAGAATATTATATCAATAGAAATAAACACTCTCTTTCATACAATAATTTTCTAGTAAAACCTTAATATTTCTATGTTATTCCCACAAAAATGAAATGACTAAAAATTATAAAAACTCAAAAATTAGTATTGCATTATAAGAATATCCCCCATAAAATAAGTGAATATAACGGCGAACGAAAAAGAAATATGTCGTTTAAAACAGAAATATAAAACTTTAGGGGGAATAATAATGGCGAATGTTTCTAGTGAAAAACAAGCACAACCCGTTGATTATCATGCAATTGAGGCAATGGAATCATTCAATAGCTTTGTGAAAAAGAAAAACACCTTTCTTTTCTCGATTACCGCAGTGTTTCTTATTCTTTATATTTTGCTTCCGATTCTTGCATTTCAGCCTGTACTACAACAAAAAATCTTCGGAAATATTACTGGGGTGTGGGTTTACTCAGCTGGATTATTTATCATGACCATTGTGCTCTGTACAGTATATGTA
>NZ_JSZM01000038.1:0-30234 GCF_000801965.1 Lysinibacillus sp. A1 | reverse complement strand
ATATATTAATTAAATTATAATGAGGTGACTTTTTATGTTTCAAAACCTTCGTACCCTTACACTAACAAATGGTCGTATTAAAAATCTGGATGCTGATTACGAGCAATTAAATATCCGAGGAGCTGTAGCCATCCAACAAGAAATCCGTCTAAAAAAGGTATCTACTCATGGCCATAGTTCCTTTTATTTCCCTGTTATCGTCCAATCCTTTACTAGTACAGGCTCTTGTACTTTAAAGGATTATTGCGAAATGGAAGAGCTAATGAATGCGGGTAACATAAAAATACGTAGTGGTCATATTCAAAAGATTAATAGCTCTGGAAAATTGGTAGCTGAAGAGAAATTACAGTGCGAGAAGCTCGATGCTATTGGAATTGTAAAAGCTGCAGAAATAATAGCTGAGCATTTTCACTTAAAATTGTCAGGAGAGAGTGAAATTCACCTGTTATCCGCGGAACATATTTTGGTGGAAAAGGATAGGGTCACACTACTTTCATTTTTGAAGAAAACATTAAGTTGCCATACTATTAGAGGCAAACACTTGAAACTAGCCTATACCAAGGCAAAAATAGTGGAAGGTGAAGTTGTAACAGTTGGAGAAAATTGTCATATCGAAACACTGTACTATTCAGATGACTATACGATTGCTTCCAACGCAAAGGTGGAGCACATTATACGGAGGGAAAAAGAGTGATATTGCTAAAATGGCTACAAGTTTTTTTGGGCTCATTAGCACTAGTTGTATTATCCGTATTGTACGCTGGCTTATTGTTAAGTGGTATTCTTTCCCTATTAGCTGGCTTTTTAAGAACATTTGGATTTCATCAAATTAAGATGAACGTTTGGTATGGTGTAGAATTACCTATTATATTAAGCATCCCTCTAGCATTGCTAGTAGCCATACTGCTGTTCTTTTGTGCAAGGTATGTCAAACATTCTATAGCTTTTTGCTTCTCGAAGATCAAAAATTAAAATGGAAGAGCGTTAAAGGAACAACACCTTAACGCTCTTCTACTACCTTATTTTTTTATGACCTGACCACCTAGCATGAAATAGGAAACGCACGACTAAAATTTTACTGTCTTATGAGAGTTCCCCTTCAAGAAATTGCATGAGATACATTTCCGGCCTAGCACGGAAATCTGAAAAACTACTTAAATCTGCATATACCTCATGCTCCAAATCGTAACAACCTACCTGTCCCTTTGGGTTCCATACTAATTGCAAATCAGAGTACTGATCGATAGTAGCTGAAATACGGAGCAGTTTTTGACCGTCAACCTTCATCTCAATTGTTTCCGTCAGTTTGAAAAAATCGATGTATTGAATATCATAATTATTGACTGCAAGCTTAAGCTGTAGTTGATCACCTGTCAGAAAATTGAGCAGCTCACTCGGTAATTTATATTTTTTTAATTCATTTTTTTTATTTTCTATATGATGAAGCTCAGCAGGTTCTAAAGCCTTCAAATATTGAGCTATCTCTATATTTTTTATACTTACTGCAATGTTGTACGCTCTTTCTCCATCCTTCTCTGTTAATGAAATATCTGCCCCCCGCTCTACTAAATACCTCACCATAGCTATATGACCCATACGTGTCGCAATCGTTAATGGTGTAGGCTCATACGGATAAACCATATCAGGCTTTTGATAATTAATATCTACCCCTTGATCAAGTAAATAGGTAACCATATTTTTGTCATAATTTGATACAGCCTGACGTAATACTGCCCCACCATATTGTTTTATATCAAGCCCAAGTTCATGAATGAGCGGGATATTTTTTTTATTACCATAGTATGCCTGCGAATAGGCACCAGATCCAACGCGATTATGTCCATCTAATTTTGCCCCATGTGAAACGATATAGCGGATTATATTTTCCTTACAATATCGAACAGCTCTTAAAAAAGAAGGATTTTGATCAACATTCAAATTAACATGATAGTCGATTAATAGCTTTACAACATCTAACTTTTGAGCAATCAATGCTAGATCTAAGGGACTTAATGATATGTGCTTACTTAAAACAATATCTTCCTCAATATCCCAGCCATTCACTTTTGCAACTTGTAATGCAGCTATATCACTAGTATAAATATGCATGGCAATTTCGGGCATTTCCTGAAATGTTCCAATATCTTTTAATTTAATCATCTAATGCTTGGCTCCCTCCCTATGTTTATAAAAAGTATAGAAAATAACATCCTATTAAACAACGGGGCATAATACTTACTTACAATTTAATACCAATCAATAAAATTTATATTAAAAATTTCCCAGGAAAAGAGGACCATAAAAAAGCTCCTAATCGCAAATGGATTAAGAGCTTTTTAAACATCTATATAATTGATTTTTATTTCAAACGAAGTGCTTCATCTGTTGTTGCATTAATTTCTTTCAGAAGCTCTGGGTGTTCTGCTAATGATAAACCGTAAGAAGGAATCATTTCTTTAATTTTTGCTTCCCACTCTTTAATATGTTGAGGGAAACATTTATTAATAACTTCTAGCATTACATGTACAGCTGTAGAAGCACCTGGTGAAGCTCCAAGTAAAGCTGCAATTGATCCATCGCCTGCACTTACAACCTCTGTACCAAATTGAAGTGTTCCTTTACCGCCTGCTTCAGTGTCTTTAATAACTTGTACACGTTGACCCGCTACGATAATATCCCAATCATCACTCTTTGCATTTGGAATGAATTCACGTAATTCTTCCATACGTTGCTCTTTTGAAAGCATAAGTTGTTGGATTAGATATTTTGTTAATCCCATTTCTTTAACGCCTGCCGCTAATAAAGTTGTAATATTATGCGGTTTTACAGAGGCAAATAAATCCATGTTTGAACCTGTTTTTAAGAATTTCGGTGAGAAACCTGCAAATGGTCCAAATAGTAACGACTTCTTATTATCAATATAACGTGTATCTAGATGCGGAACTGACATTGGTGGAGCACCCACTTTTGCTTTTCCGTATACTTTTGCATGATGCTGTTCAGATACTTCTTGGTTATTACATGCTAGGAATAAACCGCTAATTGGGAATCCACCAATATGTTTACCTTCAGGAATACCTGATTTTTGTAGTAATTCTAGGCTTCCTCCACCAGCTCCAAGGAAGACAAATTTTGCTGAATGATATTCCATTTTACAGCCGTCTAAATCATGCACTCGTACTTCCCATGAACCATCACTAGCTTGTTTTAAACTTTCAACACTATGATTGTAGTTAACATCCACGTCATTTGCTTTTAAGTGGTCAATTAACATACGTGTTAAAGCACCAAAGTTAACATCTGTACCCGTGTCAATTTTTGTTGCAGCAATGTCTTCACCATCAGGACGATCTTCCATAATAAGTGGAATCCATTTTTTTAGTGTTTCAGGGTCATTTGAAAATTCCATTCCTTCAAATAAAGGATTTTGGATCATTGTCTCATGACGTTTTTTAAGAAACTCAACATTTTCTTTCCCTTGCACTAAACTCATATGTGGTAAAGGCATAATGAAGTCTTGTGGATTATTGATCAGCTTATTGTTTACAAGATAAGACCAAAATTGTCTTGAAACCTGGAACTGTTCATTAACATTAATCGCTTTTTTGATATCGATTGATCCGTCTTTTTTCTCTGAAGTGTAGTTCAGCTCACATAGTGCAGCATGTCCAGTCCCCGCATTGTTCAATTCGTGAGAACTTTCTTCGCCTGCTTTCTCAAGCTTCTCAAACACTGTAATTTTCCAATCTGGTGCTAATTCTTTGAGTATTGTTCCCAAAGTTGCACTCATGATTCCGGCACCAATTAAGATAACATCTGATTTTATTTGTCTGTTACTCATTTTTACCTTCCTTATATGTTAAGATTTGCAGAAAGGATGTAAGCACTCCTGCTTTAGAAGTACTGTAAGCCATGGAGCAACCTCGGAGCACACCATTTCTGTATCAATTATTACCTTATTGCAGTTTATCACAATTAGTTCAAGAATAAAATATCAACTATTTATATGAGAGTTATCAGCTTTTTTCGAGCCTTTATCATCATAATTCAAGCAAAAAACTCATTTTTTATTAGACACAAAACTAGGATATTTTAAGTTTTATGGAATAATGGGCCTAAAAATGGTTGACATTTTCATAAAAAATATATTCTCTTTTATTATTATATTTGTATAGTAACATAAAAATTGACACGCGTCTCATATCAGAATGAGGCAGATTAACCTTCTATTGGGCTTTTTACATGCCAGCCATCTATACAAAAACCACCCATTTGTTTTAACACATAACTAACCAATGCCTCCAATGGTTCAGTATTGCTCTCTTTCATTGCATGCAGAAACATTTGTTTAAAGTGCTCATCAGGAAAGGCTGACTTCATATACTTTTGCAGGTAGATAGGATCTACAAGATAAGCATAGATTTGATAAGTAGGAATCGTATTCACATTTAAAAACTGTCCATACTTCATAAACAAAGTCGCTAATGCATGATGATAAACAAAGATAAAGTCTCCTCGCTTTTGCTCATAACAGTCTTTTGTATTATCTAACATATCCCACAATCTATATTTTTTTAATTCTAGAACCGTTTTATTAATGGTTTCATAATTTTTCTCTTGCCATGCATATGCCTCTTATTTTAATTCATTTATTATTCCAGTATAATCAAATAAAATTTACCCTGTTTGAAATTGTACCATGGACATTGTCCTATGTTTATTAAAATCATCTTGGAAATATCGCCGAATTTGACCTGGTGGATTAGCAAAATATTCAATCAAAAAGCCATCAACTATTTGATTACCTCTTTCTCGCCATTTCACATCATTTGATAAAATAATATGTACATCTATATCAGATCGTTCGGAAGGATGTCCTGTAACGTAACTCCCACACCTAACGCGCCAACTACTTCATCTCTACCCTGCCAATCTTTCAAAAATGTTTCGAGTGCTTTTCTCCAATTTTCCAACGTCATCCATTTCCCCTCTTTATTATGTATTTCCTTTATAAAACCAAGGAATCCCCTGACAATTGCTTTTGAATGATTGCTGCGACTTCCTATAAATAACGAATGTATTAAATAAAATCCTTCGAGACTGTATTTCTTGAAGGATTTTGATATGGAGCCACTATTAAAATAGATCAGATAAAAAACTTTGCATGGATGTTGGCAATAATTGATAGAATAATCCTTCATATTTGATATCGAGTATACCCGCAATGATCATTACCACAACTACTACTGCTAAAAAGACTTTCTTATGTTTAGAAATCCACTTCAATAGATTCCACTCCTCTAACTTTATAGTAAACATATTTAAGTATAGATGAGGATCATACAAAATAGTAATACCTATTTATGTCTGTCACCTTAGTCTGCAATGCTACATAAATTAAATGAAGGAACAAGAATGATTTTAGAAGGGAATGGCTATGGTAAATTTTAAATCTTTTCGTGGCGTCATTACACAAATTAGTGATTTTCCAATGGGGCAAAATGGAGACAGGGATGGATGTTATAAAATGATGAGTGTGGAAGATGGTGTAGGCGGAGTCGTCAACTTTGTCATTTCTCCTTCTACTTATTTTGTGAATCAAGAAGTGGTTACGGCTGGTGAATGGGTCACTGGGTATTATGATGGGGATGCACCTGTACCTATGATTTATCCACCACAATATCGTGCATTAATTGTAGTAAAAGAAAGTAACTTCCAAAACGTAAAGGTAGATTTTTTTAATCAACAATTGGTGAGTAGCGATGGGCAATTACAATTAAACCTGTCCCCTTCAACCGTTATGTCACTTAAAAATGGGCAACCTTTTACCAAAAGCCCTGCTAATCGAAACCTGATTGTTATATATGGTCCTACTACTAGAAGTATACCTGCCCAAACTACCCCATATGAGATTATCGTTTGGTGTTAAGAAAAAGTTTGAACGGCTTAAGTCCATCCACTTGGACATAAGCCGTTTTTGTTTGTTACTGTCCAGACATATTTTCTTTCATTTCATGTAGCTGCTGCTTGATTTGCTCTAGATACTCTTTATTTTGCTGCACTGTATCCAAATGCTCACCATATTGCTCTGCATTGAGACGTGCATTTTCTGCATGCTTGATTTGATCAAAGGCATGCTCGATAGCTATTTCCTCAGGGTGTGATTTCGCATGCTTTAACATACGATCCGCCTTTTGCACCGAGTTACTAAATAATGTACTTGGATGATCCTGTTTCCAACTTGTATCTGAGTGTTTTGCCAATCTACTTTCTTCCCTTCCTTAAAAAGTTTTCATTGTTCAAATGTAGTATTATGAAATGCTCAGAAAATATGTATGGAAAGTATATTAAATAACACAATATTTCCCAGGCTATAAGTGAAGAACTAAGGTGTCTACCCTAGTTCTTCTCGTTGTGTTGAATAGTTGTCAAATATAAACTAGTGCCACGCAGTACGCTCACTGACTGGTTGTTTGATACCTGTTTTCCCTTTAGTTTCAGCAAAATTATTAATCTGTGCTGAAGATGTATCAAGTTCAAATTCAGAACCAAACTCTTCCTGGAGCTTTTGTCGAGGTTGGTTTGTTATGCTTGCACTTCTCGTTTCATTTGCTTTAGCATCTTTACGATTTGTATTCATATTTGACATAACCATCCTCCACTAATTATTTGAGAAGCTTTTAAACATTCATGCATTTTAAAACTTCTCACTGTAAAGTTTGTCCATGTAAAAAGAAAGCATGTACAATAAATTTTTTATTTTACGAAGCATTATCGTGAAGGCTCTTCTCTCGACGTCTTATTGTTATTCCTTTTATGTGACTTGCAATCTTATTTTCTTTCTGACTATAATACTTGTATACAAGTATACTGAAAATAAAAAAAGGTGATATTATGAGCGAATCTAATGATTATTTATATCCTCAAAAATGGCTTTCTAAGGCTTCAACTGGCGATCGTGTAGCTTATGAGCTTAGAATGCGTATTATTTCAGGATTAATTGAAAGCGGTACCATTCTTTCTGAAAACAAATTAGCAGCCGATTTTGAGGTAAGTCGTTCACCCATTCGTGAAGCATTAAGGACATTGGCATCTGAGAACATCATTAGACTTGAGAAAATGGGCGCTGTTGTCATTGGTTTGTCAGAGAAGGAAATAGAAGAAATATATGATGTTCGTTTACTGATTGAGACATTTGTGTTTGAGCGCCTCATTAAAATGGATACAACTAACCTAGCGCTGGAACTTAGCAAAACATTAGAAATGATGAAAGTTGCCATAAAATATAATGATGCAGATGAATTTTCTTATCAGGATGTTATGTTCCATGAAGCTATTATTCGCTCCATTGGACATTCCTATATTGGTATGATCTGGAATAATTTAAAGCCAGTAATGGAAGGGTTAATACTACTATCCATGCGCATGCGCTTTATTGAAAAATACGACGATTTCACTCGTATTGTAAACAATCACGAGCTATATATAGATGCTATCCGAGCTAAAGATCGAAAGCTCATGATTAAATCTTTACATGACAATTTTGACGATGTTCAAGGGACTGTGGAGGACCTATGGAAGTCACAGCAAATGCTATCTAAAGGGGTTGAGTCACAGGATGACTAACTATATGTTAGGTGTAGATATAGGGACTACTAGCACAAAAGCTGTATTATTCAGCGAACAAGGCGAAGTTATTCAACAAGAAAATATCGGGTATCCACTATATACACCTGATATTTCGACAGCGGAGCAAAATCCAGAAGAGATTTTTCAGGCAGTACTGCAAGCAATGTCAAATATTATGAAAGTCCATTCGGGCAAACCATTATTGTTTGTATCCTTTAGTAGTGCCATGCATAGTGTAATTGCGATAGACGAAAATGACCGACCGTTAACTCCTGTCATTACTTGGGCGGATAATCGTAGTGAGGCATGGGCACATAAAATTAAAGACGAATGGAACGGGCATGAGATTTATAAAAGAACAGGGACCCCTATTCATCCCATGTCCCCGCTAAGTAAAATTACATGGCTTGTAAAGGAACACCCTGAACTAGCTAGTAAAGCAAAAAAATATATCGGCATTAAAGAATATATTTTTAAAAAGTTCTTCAATGAATATGTCGTGGATTATTCATTAGCCTCCTCTATGGGGATGATGAATCTTCATACTTTAGATTGGGATGAAGAGGCCTTAACGGTGGCTGGAATTACAAGTGCACAATTATCAACACTCGTACCAACAACTAAATATTTCACCAACTGTCACCCAATTTTGGCTGAGCAAATCGGCATTGATCCTCAAACACCTTTTGTGATCGGTGCAAGTGATGGTGTGCTTTCAAATTTAGGAGTTAACGCCATTAAGGAAGGCGAAATTGCCGTTACAATTGGGACAAGTGGTGCCATTCGTACGATTATTAATAAACCCAAAACAGATGTAAAAGGAAGAATTTTTTGTTATGCATTAACAGAAAACCATTGGGTTATTGGTGGTCCCGTAAACAATGGTGGTATGGTTCTTCGTTGGATTCGTGATGAGTTTGCCTCTTCTGAGATTGAAACAGCTAAAAGATTAGGCATTGATCCGTACGACGTGTTAACAAAAATTGCCGAGCGTGTAAGACCCGGTGCTGATGGATTACTCTTTCATCCCTACTTATCAGGGGAGCGCGCTCCTTTATGGAATCCAGATGTACGTGGTTCATTTTTTGGTTTAACCATGTCCCATAAAAAAGAGCATATGATACGAGCTGCTCTTGAAGGGGTTATCTACAATTTATATACCGTATACCTAGCCTTACTTGAATGTATGGAAAGTCCCGTTACACGTATTCAAGCAACAGGTGGTTTTTCACGATCAGAGATTTGGCGGCAAATGATGGCTGATATTTTTGAATCAGAGGTAGTAGTACCTGAAAGCTATGAAAGTTCCTGCCTTGGTGCTTGTATTTTAGGCTTATATGCAATCGGCAAAATTGATTCATTTGAAGTGGTTGGGGATATGATTGGTGACACTTATAAACATACACCTTTAGAAGAGGCAGCTAAAGAATATAGACAGCTACTTCCTATTTTCATTCGTTTATCAAGGGTATTAGCAGACGATTATGCATCTATTGCTCAATATCAGAGGAGCTTAATAAAGCCTGACTAAAAAGGAGGAAAATATATGCCTTTAGTTATTGTAGGTATTGGTATTATTGCACTGTTGATTTTAATAATGGTCTTTAAATTAAATACGTTTATCTCTTTAATCATTGTTTCATTTGGTGTGGCTTTAGTTCTTGGAATACCTGTAGATAGTATTGTAAAAACGATTGAAGCAGGATTAGGTGGTACACTAGGTCACTTGGCATTAATATTTGGACTTGGCGCAATGCTAGGTAAATTAATAGCCGATTCAGGGGGCGCACAGCGCATTGCTATGACCCTTGTGAACAAATTTGGAGAAAAAAATATTCAGTGGGCCGTGGTGGCGGCATCCTTTATTATCGGAATTGCCCTTTTCTTTGAGGTAGGACTAGTACTATTAATACCTATTGTTTTCGCTATTTCGAGACAATTGAAGGTTTCTATTTTGTATCTAGGTATTCCGATGACAGCCGCTTTATCGGTAACACATGGATTTTTACCCCCACATCCAGGCCCTACGGTGATTGCAGGTGAATATGGGGCAAATATCGGCGAAGTATTGCTTTATGGTTTTATTATCGCCGTTCCAACTGTGATTCTAGCTGGGCCATTATTTACAAAGGTAGCTAAAAGATTAGTGCCTGAATCATTCAATAAAACTGGAAATATTGCCTCTTTAGGAGAGCAAAAAACCTTTGAGTTGGAGGATACTCCTAGCTTTGGCATCAGTGTTTTCACTGCATTGTTACCTGTTATTTTAATGTCCATCGCTACTATAATTACACTGCTACAAAAAACAATAGGCTTCGAAGATAACAGCTTATTAGCCGGAATCCGCTTCATTGGAGAGGCTGGTACTGCCATGTTAATTTCCTTATTAGTAGCCGTTTATACGATGGGTATAGCAAGAAAAATTCCAATTAAGCAAGTAATGGAATCATGTACAACAGCTATCTCGCATATTGGCATGATGCTGTTGATTATTGGTGGTGGCGGTGCCTTCAAACAAGTATTAATCGATGGCGGCGTTGGTGATTATGTAGCTGAACTATTCCATGGAACTACTTTATCACCCATTCTATTAGCATGGATCATTGCTGCTATTTTACGTATTTCATTGGGATCAGCTACTGTTGCCGCTTTAACAACAGCTGGGCTAGTAATCCCTATGTTAGGCCAACATGATGTGAACCTTGCATTGGTGGTTCTTGCGACAGGTGCGGGAAGCTTAATTGCTTCACATGTTAATGATGCTGGATTTTGGATGTTTAAAGAATATTTCGGATTAAGTATGAAAGAAACGTTTGCTACATGGACGTTGCTGGAAACCATTGTATCTGTAGCTGGTTTAGGATTTATTTTATTACTTAGTTTATTTGTTTAAAAAATAGACAAGAAGGAGCGAGCATAAATGTTAAATACAATAGGCGTTATTGGTTTAGGTGTTATGGGCAGTAATATCGCCTTAAACATGGCTAACAAGGGCGAGCAAGTAGCCGTTTATAACTATACACGCGACCTAACGGACAAACTTCTACAAAAGGTCGAAGGACAAGCGCTTACTCCTTACTATGAAATAGAAGATTTTGTGCAATCTTTAGAAAAACCAAGAAAGATCTTTTTAATGGTGACTGCTGGTAAAGCCATTGATTCAGTCATTGATTCCTTAGTGCCGTTCCTTGAAACAGGCGATGTCATTATGGACGGCGGTAACTCTCACTATCAAGATACCGAGCGTAGACATGATGGACTGATGGCTCGAGGCATCGGCTATTTAGGCATTGGCATTTCAGGTGGTGAGGTTGGAGCTTTGACAGGTCCTTCAATCATGCCTGGTGGCGATCGTGAGGTCTACGAAAAAGCGGCCCCTATTCTTACAAAAATAGCAGCGCAATTTAAGGGCACTTCATGCTGCACGTATATGGGGCCTAAAGGTGCAGGCCATTTTGTCAAAATGGTCCACAATGGTATCGAGTACGCTGATATGCAGCTTATTGCCGAGGCCTATACATTTTTAAGAAATAATGTTGGATTGTCTGTTGAGGAGATCGCTGAAATCTTTGAAACATGGAATCAAGGAGAATTAAAAAGCTATTTAATTGAAATTACTGCTGAAATTTTACGAAAAAAAGATGATGTCACAGGCTTACCTCTGATCGATATGATTCTTGATAAAGCGGGTCAAAAAGGAACTGGCAAATGGACAAGTATGCAATCCATCGATAATGGCATTCCAACTTCGATTATTACGGAGGCTTTATTCGCTCGCTATATTTCATCATTAAAAGACGAACGAGTTCGTGCAGAAGTAGTATTAGCAGGTCCAAGCAGTACTCAGCCAAATCTCGATAAAGATATGTGGGTAGAATATGTCAGACAAGCTCTCTATATGGGGAAAATCTGTGCCTATGCACAAGGCTTTACACAATATAAAATGACTTCAGAGCTCTATAATTGGAACTTACCATTAAAGGATATTGCGCTCATTTTCCGTAGTGGCTGCATTATACGTGCAGAGTTTTTAAATGTTATAAGCGATGCTTATGAAAAACAGCCTACACTCCCTAACCTATTAATCGATCCTTACTTTGCAGAAAAAACAAAGGACTATCAAAGTGGATTGAGAAAAATTGTGTGCGAAGGTATACAGGCAGGGAATGCATTCCCATGCTTAAGTGCATCGCTCACATATTATGATAGCTATCGAACTGGTTCATCTAATGCTAATTTGCTACAGGCACAGCGAGATTATTTTGGTGCTCATACGTATGAACGAACTGATTTAGCAGGTGTTTTTCACACAGATTGGTAAGTAAAAAGCTAAAATATACATCATTGTTCAATGATTGTATATTTTAGCTTTTTCATTATCTCTATACACATGTACTCGATTACGTCCTGCTTGTTTTGCTGAGTACAGTGCTTTATCTGCTTTGTTCAAGAGTTGATATAAGGTCTCTTCCCCATTTGTCCCTTCAGCTACCCCACAGCTAATCGTAGTCGTAATGATTCCCTCTGTAGTCTTAAGCGGTTGTAGCTCTATACTGTGACAAAGCTTATTTGCTAAATCTTCTCCCTCTACTAATGTGTATCCACGTAACGCAAGAACAAATTCTTCACCGCCATATCTTGCAAAAAGTTCACCAGGTTTTAATTCATCCTGACAAGCCTTGACGACATGAACTAGTACTTGATCACCCACTGCATGACCATACGTATCGTTGACATGTTTAAAATGATCAATATCCATTAGCACCACTGTAAATGAGGATGACGTCCCTTTCGCCTCAACGTATGCTTGATTACATTGTTGAAAAAATGCACGGCGATTATAAATTTGTGTAAGCTCATCATAATAGGCCTGTTTTTCCAACATTTTTTGGAGATTTTTTACCTCCGTCATATCGGTGAAAATTAGTAATAGTCCACTACCATGATTCACATGCTGTAGTGCTGAAATACGCACTTGATACGTACGATCAGTAAGATCCAGCTCAAATTCCTGCGTCTTCACCACGCTCTCCCATGTAAAGGGAATTGACTGCCCCGTTACCTCAAGCCATACCTTCGCAAAGTCCATGCCGAACATCGATCTCTTTAAGGGTGGGATCATCTTATTACAGGCTTTATTAAATTCTATTAATCGAAAACTTTCATCTAATACGATAACGCCATCATTGATACTATGAAAGATAGCATCCTTAGCGACCGGCATTACTCTAAACAAGCGCGAGGAATGAATAGACCATAAATATAACAGGGAGGAAGCCCATAAAACCATTGGAACTGGATCAATTCCTTGTGGTGTTAAACCCAGCAAATAGACAAATGCTGTTATAATGGGAATCAACTGCCCACACATTAACGCAATTAATTGTGGTCGATAAGATTTAGCTGTTTCCTTCCAATGGGTCAGCACTAATAAAAATGCTACAAGCATGCTGGAAAATGTGAAGATGCCATGAATGATATACCATAAACCAATTTCCTGATGAATATAAGGAGCCCCTAAAACAGGGTCAATTTCAAATACTCGATAATGTAAATGATGGATATCATTCGTAGCAACCAACACTATACTAATAGCAGGAATAACAAGAATTCCAATGATTTTTTTCTTTGATAATTGAAAGCCCAAATACTGCATGATAAACAATAAGCCTAAGGGTGCAGAAGTTGCCATGCCGACATATAAAATAGTTGTCCAAATCTTTATAGCCTCAAGCGATGTAACTATAATGCAAAACGCAGAAGCAAAACAATACACTGTTATTAAAGCTGTATAACCAATAAACAATTGAGCAATTTTTGTATAATTAAAACGTTGTAGAAAGACATATAAACATAAATACAAATTTAGTACACCTGATGTACAGCAAAGAGTAATAAAAGCGGTCAATTGCGAATTCATGTCTATGTACCTCTTTAAATTTTTATTTTTAATGTAGCATACATGCAAAACTTTGTGGATGTATTTATCACAACTAGCAGGCAAAAAATCGAAGGAGTTTCAGGAGGGCAATATGACGAATAAAGACAGCCTAGACATCACCTTTTCAGATCCAACCGAAAGCCTTCCCCACCCCTTTTATCAAAAGCAAATTGTGTTTACAGGCGCTCTTGCCACAATGACTCGTTCAGAAGCAGCCAAACAAGTAAAGGCTTGTGGTGGATTTTTACAAGGCGCCGTCACACAACAAACGGATTTTGTCATCCTCGGAGACAAACGTCGTGGTATCAGTACTAAACAACGCAAAGCTGAGCAACTAATGAACTATGGTGAGGATATTCAAATACTTATAGAGGACGATTTTTTATGGCTTATTTCGATACCAAAGGAAGCTGAAGGATAAGGGTATATACGAGGTTATCGACAAATATAAAAGGCTAAATCCTAATTGATTTAGCCTTTTTTAGTGTCTACTTATTTACTTTAGGTGCCGGGTAATCAAAGCCCTTCGTGTCCACCTCTACTTTTTTCATTTGCTGATCTTCTAATGGTTTATCTGTAGCATCTCGCTCAGCTGCAACTATAGCATCTACTGTTTCCATACCTTCAAGAACCTTCCCAAAAGCAGCGTAGTCTCCATCTAGATTCGTCGATTCTTTTACCATAATGAAAAATTGTGATCCTGCAGAGTTTGGATCTTGCGAGCGTGCCATTGAAATGACACCACGTTCATGTTTCAGATTATTGTCCCAACCATTTGAGGAGAACTCGCCATCAATTGAATAGTCAGGTCCACCTGTACCATTACCTGAAGGGTCTCCACCTTGAATCATAAAATCAGGAATGACGCGATGGAATATAAGACCATCATAAAATCCTTCCTTCACCAATGAAATAAAGTTCGCTACAGTATTGGGTGCTACAGTAGGCTCTAATTCGATGACAATTTTTTCATCATTGTTCATCGTAATCGTTACAATCGGATTTTCTTTCACCTTTGATGCGTAATTTTCTTCTGATTCCTTCGTTGTACTTCCCTCTGTTTTCTTACTGTCCTTAGCTGTACCACAGCCCGTCAATACAAAAATGATTGCTAGCAACGATAACACTACATAAAAACCTTTGTTACGTGTGAACATCTTTTCAACTCCTCTTATTTACCATCTATTCATTATAAAACTATCCCATACTTGACCACAATCAATCACCCATCATGTTGAGGTGATTTCTTGTACCATAAATTAAAATATGTTTTGGATATAACACAAATAATAATCAGAATATTTCATTATTTAGGAGGTGAATGCTTGTTTAGAGAGAGGAATTTTTATTGCACTGTAGAATAAAATCTAGGAAGCTCTCTTATATTGAATATAATTCCATGTTTGTCATTTTAACTTTAGACTTTTGGAAAATGAGCTGAAGTTTTACTTAGATAGATAGCGGTCAAATAGATAGTAATAATATTTTAATATTCTTCCGTTAAAGTTGAAAAAGCCCATTTTTGAACTGGCACATAGTTTTCCTGTGAAAATGCTACAAAGTGCCATACAAGATTATTGCATTTTTTTTGATGAACATTTACTTTCCATTACTAGTAAAAACCTAATAGATCATTATCGCTACTGTAGAATGTATTTAATTTTATGCAAAGGAATCTAGTCCTATATCAAAAGGGTAATGGCTAAAACCGAAAAATACTATTAAGAAATTTTAACTAATTTCTACATTTTTTTACCTACCTGATTATTACTACTGTAAAATAAAATAATAAGACATTCGATACGAATAAAGCAAAAATTTAACAATTTTTCTACAGGACAATGACAAAAAATTGGGGGTTCATTTACATGTCTATAGAACAAACGAGATATTCTCGACTGGCCAATATAACGAAAATGATAAACATGAAGCTAGATTTACGTGAAGTATTGGAACAGGTAACAATCGCAATATCTGAAGAAATCGTCAACTGTGATTCAGTGGGAATTTATTTGCCACAAGAAGATGGAACATTCAGAGGATATGTAGGAAAACCAGAAGTGATTAACGGCTGGACATTGAATATGCATGTCATTGAGACTGAAATAGATTTACTAGCTAAGGAAGTGATTGAAACAAAGAAAACAATCTATATTCCTGATACTTCAAGAGACAATCGCCCTGACCCTAGAGCCGTTGAAGGATTTCATATTAAATCTTTATTAGTACTTCCTATTTCGTTTGAACAAGAGCTGTTTGGACTTGTTTTTTTATTTGATTATGGAATTCCAATGAACTTAACAGAGGAACAAATTCAAACGGTTGAGGCCTATGTAAATATGGCTGCGGTGGCCATTCAAAACGCAAACAACTTAACTTATAAAGAGCATCTTATAAATGAAAAGCAGTTACTGCTCGATGTTACACGCGACCTATCCATGTGCTCTTCGCTACAGGAAAGCCTTGATAAATGCTTTTTCTACTTAGAAAAGGTTTTAGATAATAAAAATATAGGTGTTCATTTATTAGATCCTTTAGCAGAAAAAAGTATTAAACCAGCTAAGTTGAGTAAGGATAGCGATTGGACCGAAGAGAATTGGCTTAAAACGCATAACAAAATAAAAATTGATGAGAGTAATGACCCTGTCATGCAGGAAGTTTTTACAACGAAAAAAGCGATTCTTATTCCAAATGTATTTGAGGATGACAGGCCAAATCATGAAGTTTGTCGTAATTTCGGCATAAATGGATTAGTTATGTTTCCTTTGATTTCAATGGGTGAAATTTTAGGACAAATTTCAATTGTTAATCTTGAAAATAAACCTTTTTTCTATTCTGAGACTCAATTACAGTTAGCTCAATCCATTGTTGATACTACTGCATCTGCCTTATCCAACCAGTTATATATGGAAAAACAAGAGATTATTATTGAGGAGAGAACATCAGAAGTAAGAGACAAAAATAAAGAGCTTGAACGAGTAGTCGCGGAGTTACAGCAGCTTAGCCGTGAAAAAGAGTTAATTCTCAACTCGGCAGATGAAGGGATTTTTGGATTGGATCTTGACCGTAACATTACATTTTGCAATCCAGCAGGTGCGCTCATGCTGGGGTATGAAACAGATAGAGAATTGATTGGACAATCAGTTGAAATTATTATGAGTGGTTGTGAAGCAGAGGATAACATGACTGTTTCACCCTTTTTAAATGCAAATTTTAACAGCTATGAAGTATTTTTCAGAAAAGATCATTCCAACTTCCCCGTTGAATACGTCACTTCTTTAATAAAAGAAGGAGATAAAGTCGTAGGTGAAGTTATTACATTTAAAGATATAACGCAAAGAAAGCAATTAGAAGAGAAAATTAAATACCACGCCTACTTCGATAGTTTGACGGATTTGCCCAATAGAGTTCTTTTAATAGACAGACTAACGCAAGGACTGAAGTATGCAAAAGTAAATGGTGAAAAATTAGCTGTGCTTTACTTGGATTTAGATCGTTTCAAGTTAGTAAATGATTCGCTAGGTCATAGTTATGGAGATTTATTGCTTCAAAGTGTTGCCAAACGTTTAAGTGCTTGCGTCCCAGAAGATGCAACTTTATCAAGGCAAGGTGGAGACGAGTTTACAATCTATTTACCTAATATTAAGTGTGAGAATGACATTTTAAAAGTTATTAATTGTATCAATGCTTCTTTCTCGCAACCTTTTAATTTAATAGACAATGAAATATATATTAAAACAAGTATTGGTATCAGTTTATTTCCTGAAAACGGTGATACTACAGAAACGTTAATCAAAAATGCCGACACTGCCATGTATAAATCAAAGGAGACACCTGGCACTAGCTACCATTTCTTTAGTGAAGGAATGGATACAAGAACTTTTGAGAGTATCAAACTTGAAAATGATTTATATAAGGCTTTAGAGCGCGATGAATTGATTATCTTCTATCAGCCACAAATCAATTATAAAACAAATAAAATTAAAGGTGTGGAAGCTCTATTAAGGTGGAATCATCGAGAACATGGCATGATAACGCCCGATAGGTTTATTCCACTTGCTGAAGAAACAGGGTTAATCGTTCCAATCGGTGAGTGGGTTCTTAAGGAAGCATGCAAGCAATTAAAAGAGTGGCATAATCAAGGATATCCTTTAATTAGTATGTCTGTGAATTTATCTGTCCATCAGTTCGAGCAGAATAATTTATTTTCTATTATTGAAAATGTCTTAAATGAAACAGATTTGTCTCCTGAGTATTTACAGCTAGAACTCACAGAAAATCTAATTGTAAAAAATACAGAGGTAACATTAAAGACGATGACACAATTGAATGGCCTTGGGGTCAATTTAGCTATTGATGATTTCGGTACTGGTTATTCATCTTTAGGCTATTTAAAAAATTTGCCGATTTCCACATTAAAAATTGATAAATCCTTTGTACAAGAAATGTTAACGGATGATGCAGCGGCTATTACTAATACAATCATTACCCTAGCTCAAAATTTGAAACTGGAGGTTATTGCTGAAGGGGTCGAAACAAAGGAGCAAGCAGACTATTTATTGGCACAAAATTGTCATTTAATGCAAGGATATTTTTTCAGTAAGCCTATGAAAGCTGGAGAAATTATGAAAAAATATTTCTGTTAGCCTATTAAATAAATATGCAAAGGAGAAATGATGATGAAAGCAGCTCGCACAGTCTTAGAGTATTTAAAAAATAGTGGTGTGCAATATATTTTTGGTATTCCAGCAGGCTCCGTCAATGCATTTTTTGATGAACTCAATGATATGAGTGAATTAACACCTATTGTCACAAAACATGAGGGAGCAGCATCCTATATGGCTGCGGCTTACGCAAAATACACCAATCATCTAAGTGTTTGTATTGGTTGTAGTGGACCTGGTGGAACAAATCTAGTAACAGGTGCCGCAAATGCTATGCGGGAGCATTTACCGGTTTTATTTTTAACCGGTGCTGTTCCTGTTAACACGATCGGTTTAAATGCCTCTCAAGAGCTAGATGCTGAACCAATCTTCCGACCAGTTACCAAATATAGCGTAACGGTGAAAGAATCGAAGGATTTACTAACAGAAATAGTAAAAGCATCAGAAATTGCTCTATCTGGCGTGCCAGGTCCTGTACATATTGCTATACCAATAGATGTTCAACATGAAACCGTTCCAAACGTAGAAATACCAGCTCCACCAAAAGGAACAGCTATTGTTCCTGAATTAGATACCATTAAACGTGTAGCTGAAGAGCTATTAGCAAGAAGAAGTGGCTATATTTTGGTAGGTCAAGGGGTAAGAAACTCTGTTGAACAACTATTAGAGTTAGCAGAAATTTTAAATTGGCCAATTATCACAACACCACAAGCTAAAGGGTATATTCCAGAGGATCATCCTCTCCTAGTTGGTGTGTTCGGTTTTGCTGGCCACGAGGCTGCCTCACAATTAATAGCTGATGGCGATGGGCAAGTTTTATTCATTGTCGGTTCAAGTTTAGGTGAGACAGCCACGAATAACTACAACTTAAACCTTACGAAAAATCGTTTTTCAATACAGCTGGACTTTGATCAATCCGTGTTCAACCGTAAATATGAAATCGATCTCCCTGTGCTAGGTGACATCCATAGTAGTTTATTATTGCTTATTGAAGAACTAAGAGCTAAAGGTCTAGCAAGAACTTCGTTTGAGGTTACAGAAAATAAAGATATTTATGAAGAAGACACAGGGGAATATAACACGAAAAATGTATTGTTAACTATTCAAAAATATTTACCTGCCTCTACAAGATATGCTATTGATATTGGTGAATTTATGTCCTATGTCATTCATCATATGAAAGTAGTAGATTATGATACATTTAATATAAATGTCCATTTTGGAGCTATGGGAAGTGGAATTGGATCTGCCATTGGTTCAAAGTTAGCTGAACCTGAACGTCCTGTTGCATGTATTACAGGAGATGGTTGCTTTTTCATGCATGGGATGGAGATTTTAACAGCAAAAGAATATAATCTACCCATTTTATTTATTGTCATGAATAATGCTCGTTTAGGGATGGTCTACCATGGACATGCTTTACAGTTTAAGCGTACGCATCCATCCTTTGAACAACATCCAATTAATATTAGTGCTATGGCTTCAGCGATGGATATACCTAGCTTCCAAGTAACAGAGCTGCAAGACCTTAACCAAGATATGCTTCATAACTTGATGAATTTAAAGGGTCCAGCTGTATTGGAAGTAGTGTTAACCGACAATAATACACCTCCTATGGGAGATCGAGTTAAATTTTTATCCTCTTTTGGAAAGTAAATCTTATCACTAATAATGAAAAGTCATATAGATGGGATGAATAACCCCTCTATATGACCTTTTTAATTTATACATGTGCAAATGATTGTTGAATGACCCCGAGTATCGCACCTATTGTTTTTCCTTTAAAAGCATCTGAAACAGCTTCACCCGTAGGATTTGAGTAATAGTAGCTATCCTTTGTATCGTCGAAGTAATATCCGATACTTGCTAGCTCATGCTGTAAATTAGTTGGTAATTGTTTTTGCCCAGTTTGTTCTACGAAATAATTTGTAGGATAGACCTTCACATCTATATCTCCTGCTCCTGTATGTACGACAAATAAATCCTTTTCATGTTGAACAATCCATTGACCCTTTGAATATAAAGATAGCCTTGCTCCCTCTAGTGAGGAAATGGCATCCAAATTAACACCAAACATTTCATTTAGAATAGTTCGAGCCTTTGCCCCTGTAATAGTTCCCTCATATTGTTGTAGAAAGGAATCTATGGCCTCTCTTCCTGATAATGAAGACATTCCTTCCATCTCTTTATTGACAATAGGAGCCTCATCTAAGTTAATTTTATAAATTAAATCTACAGCATGCCAAATCTCCGTACTACTAATCTTCTCTTCATACGTCTCTAAATGCTGGTCCATCATTTCTGCCTTCCTCATTTTTCGGCCCTCCTATAAAGCTATTCTATCGCCTCTCATATTGTAATAACCTAAAAATCCACACTTCTAATGTTTTAAATTACGCATAACCTTAATAAACCATAATTCCCTTGTCTAGAGCAGATTGATTTTGTACCGGATTCCCTAGAATATAAAGCTTTTTTAAATTCGGTAGATTCACTAAAGGCTCTATATTTGAAATAGCGTTGTTTTCCAAGTGAAGCACCTCAATTTGTTGCCAATTCTCCAAAAAACTTAACGATTGTAACGAACTATCTTGTAAAGTAAATGAACGTAGAGCTGAAAAATCAGCAAAGAAAGGCATCATCTTATCAACCTCATGCACCCAATCACCATTCCCTACTCGCATCGATACATCATTTAAAGTTAAATGCAACAGCACATTGTTTGTTAAAGGATGCGCATTCGTAAATTGAAAATTACATTTAGAACATTTTAATGTTTTTACATGTTTTAGATTGAATAGCTCCCTCGTTCCCTCTTCAAAAACCGTCTCGTCAAAATGTAGTGTTTGCAAATTAGGTAGGTCATTTAAAGAACTAATCTCTGTAAAAATTCCATACTCCTTCGCTGTAAGTTGTTCGAGCTTTGGGTATTTCCGTAATTGTGCACCATTTAATGTCGAATCCCCTCCACTTATGTCCACAATCAAATTTGTTAAACTAGGTGCCTCTAGCTTAGGTATAAAAGAGCCTGTTATTTCCGCCTTTTTCAAATGGGGCGCTACTATCCGTGGAGTGTCGCCATAGTAACCTGTTAGCGTTAACTCCGTGAGTGACGATAGGCTGTTCACAATATCAAGTAATTCTAACTGACCTGGAGAAGATAAGCGTAGCTTTGTTAAAGACGACTTATTTCTTAATTTTTCTAAATTAGCAATGTTCATATTTTCAAGATCAAGTGATTGGAGATTAGGCATGTTTTGTATAAAATCAAGAGTTTTTAAATTTCTTACCGAAGTAAGCTTCAATCCCTGTAATTGATTCAGTGAATAAAAAGAGCTAAAATCTGTCGCATCACTATTATCGATTGTTAATGATTCTAAATTTGTTAAAGTAGATAGCCATTTAAAATCATTGGTAAATTTTAAAGACAGTGATTTTAGCGGCAATTTATTTAGAAGCTGAAAATCTGTGACCTCTTCCGCCATATAAGATATTTCTAGTGATTGGAGATTGGGAAACTCTAATAATAAAGCAAGCTCATTATTACTTCGAATTTGGATAGAGAGTTCTGAAACCGTAGATTTATCGCTAAAGTATTCTGCAATTTTACTAAAAGATTCATTAAAGCTTCCTGTATAGCTTTTCAAGTTTTTCAAATGTCGAAAGCTTACTTTTTCACTTTGCGATATTTCATAATCATTCATCAGCTTCAATACAGTCAATCCAGTAAATGCTTCGAAGTCCTTTTGTTCAATTTTTTGTGTGTTTAATAACTTATCCTTCATAGTATAGGTCACAATTTCTGCTTCCTTATTTGTAAACGGATCATCCAGACTGTAATCAAAATGCCATTGATCCTCAGAAAAATAGGCAGCCAAATAACGGATGCTTGCAATCTCTTCTTCACTTGGCATTACATCCCCCTTTTCAAAGACATCTTTTAAAAAGAGTAGTAAAACCTTGCTTTCTGGTATTGTTCGTACAGCTGTCTCTCCATAATTTCCTTCTTCTTTTTGATGGTTGCTTAACAGCAAATATCCAAAAAATACACATAGAAAGACAAACGGAATAAGAAGTAATACTTTTAAATTCGATTTTGGACGTGTCGCTGTTTGAGGAGCAGTTGTACCATAATAATTATTAATCGTTTGATCTACATAGTAGACTTTATTTTCTTTTAACATTATTTCAGTATCACAAAATGGACATTTAAATGAATGCCCCTCTTTAAATTCAATGTTTCCATTACAATTAGGACATTTTAATGTAACAAATTCCACTGGCAATCCCCCTCCCTGTCTATTTCCAATTAAGCTTAGTGGTCTGAAAAATAAATGTCAATATTTCTAAGAAATACTAATGGTATCCCTCCTTTAGATTAGCCATAAAAATGCTGTGAAGACCTATACTCATTCCCCATTAATGTAAAGAGGAACAACTTCGAACTTTCTTATAGGTGCCTAAGCCAATTAGTTGTGAAGAAATAAACGAAATATGTTATCTTTTTGCAAGGTAGTATTTTGGAAAGAGAGGATTTTCATCAATGAATCAAAATAATTTCTGGCTTGATTTACCACGGCCATTTTTCATTTTAGCACCTATGGAGGATGTGACAGATGTTGTATTTCGTCATGTCATTAGTGAGGCAGGTCGTCCCGACGTATTTTTCACGGAATTCACCAATACGACAAGCTATTGTCATCCAGATGGTATGGATAGCGTGCGTAACCGTTTAGCTTTCACAGAAGATGAACAGCCGATTGTTGCCCATATTTGGGGAGACAACCCTGAACATTTCCGTCAAATGAGTATCGGTATGAAAGAGCTGGGCTTTAAAGGGATCGATATTAATATGGGTTGCCCAGTCGATAATGTAGCTGAACGTGGTAAAGGAGCTGGCTTAATTCTTCATCCTGAACTAGCATCAGAGATTATCCAAGCCGCTAAAGCTGGTGGTTTACCTGTTAGCGTAAAAACAAGACTTGGCTTCACAGATGTAGCAGAGTGGCGTGAGTGGCTCACTCATATTTTAAAACAAAACATCGCTAACCTTTCTATTCATCTACGTACACGAGAAGAAATGAGTAAGGTCCCCGCACATTGGGAATTGATTGCAGATATAAAAAAACTACGGGATGAAATAGCTCCTGATACATTGCTAACGATCAACGGAGATATTCCGGACCGAGTAACAGGATTAAAATTAGCTGAGCAATACGGTATCGATGGAGTAATGATTGGGAGAGGCGTGTTTTCAAACCCATATGCCTTTGAGCAAGAGCCGAAGGAGCATACTGCAGAGGAATACCTGAGCTTGCTATCCCTTCACCTTCATCTTCATGATCATTATTCTAAGGAATTTGAAACTCGTTCATTTAAAGCATTACAACGTTTCTTTAAAATATATGTGCGTGGCTTCAAGGGAGCTAATCAATTACGCATTCAATTAATAAATGCCCATTCAACCGATGAAGTACGTGAACTACTTGCAGCGTTTACTAGAAACCAATTAACAAAGTAAGCTTTCATAATAAAGGAGACTGGCTATTGCAAGCCAATCTCCTTTTTGGTTGCTTTGTCCTACATGTCGATGCATTCTAGAAGACTACAAATGCTCTTCTGAACTTTCTTTACAGATCATCTCTTTATTGTCCGTATGAATGCTTTTCATTCCTTCAAAAAATGAATACTCGCTCCTTAAATAATTCTCTAACTCCCCTTTATCTTGTGGAAGCTGAGTTAAGTAATACTTTGAGCTATCAATTCTTTTTTGAATTTCTTGTTGATTTTGGGTCGTCATTCCGTGACCGGGTATATGGGTTGTGATGGCATGATTATGTAAAGTCTTTTCAGCCTTATTCATCGTATTCACATAATCCTTATAGCTGCTAAAGATGAACGGAAATTCAATATCGGACAAGTAATCGCCCGAAAGGAATAACCCGTACGGCTCTATCACTGTAAATAAACCATCATCTGTATGGCCAGGGGCTTGGTAAAAGGTCATCGTAATGGACTCTAACTCTACTGTATATCCATCCTCTGAAACGACAATATCAACTGTAGGATATACAGGGGAATAACTCCTATGTAAATAATATTTCTGATCAAATTGATGAACTTTTTGAATGCTTTCTGCTTTATTCGAATTGTCATCAAATCGTTTAGAGGCAATTACCTTGGCCTCTGGAAACGCTCCTGAACCAATTATATGGTCAAAATCACTATGGGTATAAATAATATATAGTTGTTTGTCACCCTGAATGTTATTTATAAAATCTTGAATTTCTTGAATTTCGCTAGGCAACCAATTAGGATCTGTCATAATGATTGCTTCATTCGTTTGAATGATTGCCGAGGTAGTCATATATAATGCACTTTGAAAAACTGTAGTAGTATGATTTTGGAATTGAATCATCAGGAATCTTCCCTTTCCTTTTTTAAAGGTAGTTAGTACGGCAGAAATTGAACAAGCTTTCTTCATGTTAAATTTCGACCAAACTTAGTAAATTCCTCCTTTAAGAAAAAATGTAAGGAAGCAGGATTGATGTTTAACCATAGTTGATGTAGCTATTAAAATTAGTAGCCTTATCGACAGTGGAAATCCAATAATCCCATGCAATCTAGAAAAATTTTTCTTGTAAAAATATTTTATGATATGATGTTTAGGTTGTTTATCTACTCTGTGACACATTTATATTCATCTAAGAAAGAGGTATTTATGCACCACACTCAATTATCCAAGAGACATTGGTTACTTATTTTCACACTTACTTCTTTAACATTCGTGTTGGGGACAAGTGAGTTTGTCATAGTCGGAATCTTAACTGATATTTCTTCAAGTCTACAAATGACAAATGCAAAAGCAGGCACACTCGTTTCTGCATTTGCCATTTCATTTGCCGTTGCTACACCACTCGTGATGTCCGCAACAAGTCACTTTCCAAAGCGTAAATGGATGTTGTTTTTAATAGCAGCCTTCATCGTCTTTAATGCTTTGTGTATCATTTCTACGAACTACATTATGCTGCTGCTACTTCGTATTATGACAGCGGTTGTAACAGGCGTTTTAATTTCACTAGCCATGATTGTGGCAAGCGAAACCATGCCGAGTAACAAACGTGGACTTGCCATTTCATTCGTTTTCGGCGGATTCACACTGGCAAATGTCGTGGGGGTACCAATTGGTATTGTTATTTCCAACTCGTATGGATGGAATGCCACTTTCATGTTAACCACTTTACTAGGAGGGGTTGCATTTTTGGCATCCTTTTTCGTCTTGCCAAAAGGGCTCAGTCAAGTACGTAGCTCCATACGGGATCAGTTTTCTCTCATAATCAAGCCACGTATTTTAATGGCCTTTTTCATTCCTGCTCTAGGATTTGGTGCAACTTACGCGGTCTTTACGTACCTTGTCCCTATTTTGAACGGAATGGGAGCGCCAAATAATTCTATTAGTCTTATCCTTTTTGGATATGGGTTTATTTCGATATTCAGCAATATTCTCGCTGGTAAAATTGCCAATCACAATGCTATCGGTCGTCTTCGTTTCGTTTTTCTCGTGCAGGCAATTGTGCTAATTTGTTTATTTTGGACCTCCAATCATTTTATTTTAGGGCTAGTCAACATCGGGTTAATGTCGTTAATGGCCATCCTGTTAACAACATCTACTCAGCTATATTTAATTGACCTTGCCGAAATTTACCAGCCAAGCGCTAAAGGATTGGCAGCTTCACTTATGCCAGTTGCGAGTAACGTTGGTATTGCCTTTGGATCTGCATTAGGAGGAATTGTTTACCATCAAGGGAATTTAATGAATGTAACATGGGTCGGTGGGCTCGTTGCGATCTGTGCAAGCCTACTAACATTTTTTAGTTATCACTTAGACCAAAAACAATCTGCATAAAAAATCAAATGACATTTACTGATGAGGTAGTTTACCACATACTTTTAGCTGGCGATTTGTAAAAAAATCGCCAGCTATTTTTATTTTTAAGCTATTAAATAATCCCTTCAATCACTCCTCCTATTGGCCTCCCTCTTTTTCTATAAGCTACTACAGCCATCTATACCTACTTTTATCTGTTTCCATAGGAGTAATTGAGAAAACTTGGATAGGTATTTCTCATTGGAAAGTTCTGCTTTTTTATTCCATTACTAGGAAAATAGATTTAATCTATCTTTCATAAAATGATACTAATTATCAATATTTCAGAATATTTAAATATTCCGATACTCGAATTAGTTCCATTGTGATAAATTGGAAATATCACACTATACTGAAAAGTGTGACAATAAAAGGTAGGGGAGGAAATGAGATTTGAAAAATTTTAAGTTTATGAAGTTTTTTAGTAGTATTCTAGTTTTCGTTATGGTGCTCTCTTTATTGGTTCCATTGTCGAGTGCTAGTGCTGAAGAATCGAAACCATTCAAGCAGGATAGTCAAAGTGAAAGTATTATCCAACTAAAGGCGGCTATTGCTGAACAGCTAAGCTTATCTAAAGATGGCCCAACTCTCCACGAAAGTTTACAAAATGTATCAGGCAATCAACAGGTTGCAGTCATTGTTCATTTATCTGAAAAACCTGTTGCACTAGAGCAAGGTATAAGCGAAATCAAAGGCCAAAAATTCTCTAATTCCCAAGCAAAAGAAGTTCGCTCTAATGTAAAAGTACAGCAAGCACAAGTAAAAAAGGAGTTAGCTACTAAAAAGGTTCAAATGACTCAAGGATACACATTTGATACTGTTTTAAACGGTTTTGCGGCAACTGTGAAAGCAAACGATCTCCCGAAACTGCTTACAGTAGAAGGAATTACATTAATAGAACCTGATGTCATTGTTCATGCATCAGAAGATGATTCGACGAAATCATCAGAACTTATAAAGGAAGATCAATTAGAAGCTCAAATGAATACAAGTAATTCTTTTCTTGGCATTGAAGAGCTTTGGAAGGAAGGGCTTGAAGGACAAGGTATAAAAGTAGCTGTATTAGATACTGGTATTGATGCAGATCACCCTGAATTCGCTGGAATTTATAAAGGCGGAAAAAACTTTATTCCAAACTCTTCGACATACACGAAGCCTCGGGCAGATAATGATGCATCGGAAACATTGCCTTCAGAGCGTCCAGCTGGTACTCCTGAATTTAATGAAAAAGGAAGCGCGTTCTATACATCTCACGGTACACATGTTGCTGGAACAATTGCGGCAATCGGTGCTAACGAATACGGCATTAAAGGGATCGCTCCAAAAGTAGACCTTTATGCTTACCGTGTTCTTGGGGCATATGGAAGTGGTGCTACTTCAGGTATTGTTAAAGCAATTGAAACAGCTGTCATTGAAAAAATGGACATTATCAACCTTTCACTTGGCGGGGGAGCTAACACTGAAACGGATGCTGGTTCATTTGCTATAAATAATGCCATGATAGCTGGAACAATCGGAGTAGTTGCAACAGGGAACTCTGGTCCGAATCGCGGAACAATGGGGACGCCTGCAACCGCTCGACTAGGAATTGCTGTTGGTAACACAACAAATCCTGAAATCATGTACAACGGTGAAGTGAAAGTGACAGTTGGCAACTACAATTTAACTAAACAGCTTCCATTAATGGGAACTACTTTCGGAAAAAATGTAGCTACACAGCTTCAAGGAGAATTTGATGTAGTTGCTGTTCCAGGAAATGGAGAAGTAAAAGACTTTGAAGGAATTGATGTAGACGGTAAAGTGGCATTGATTTCTCGTGGCAGTATCGCCTTCGTTGATAAAATTGCGAATGCAAAGGCAAATGGAGCTGTCGCAACCATTATTCATAACTTTGCAGGTGGATCAAATGCACCGGACATTTCAGGCACATTCCTTGGTGATGCATTCGAATATCTACCAACATTTGATATGTCTCAAACGGATGGAAATGCCATGCGCGCTGCATTAGCAGGCGGAACAGGTAAAATAAGCTTCAGTAAATTTGCTTCCACAAAGACACTGGGGGATGATGTAAACTCTTCAAGTTCACGTGGACCATCTACTCCAAACTTTGATATTAAACCAGATGTAAGTGCACCTGGAACAAATATTATGTCAACGATTCCAATGTATAAAAAAGATTTCCCTGATGCGGATTATGCAGAAGCTTATGGCCGTAAAACAGGAACTTCTATGGCAACACCGCATATTGCAGGTATAGTGGCCTTAGTTAAACAAGCCAATCCTAATTGGAATGCGTTTGATGTAAAAGTGGCGCTTTCTAATACGGCCAAGGTTTTAGATAAAACAACATACGATGTGTTTTCTCAAGGTGCGGGGCGTGTAAATCCGTATGCTGCAGCGCACCCAGAGATTCTTGCTTATGCACTTGATACCGCAATTTTAGATGGAACAGGTGCCATTACTGAAAACTTGAAAGGTACAGTTACTTTCGGTCCACAATCACTGAAGGACCAGGATATTTCTGTAACGAAACAAGTTCTAGTAAAAGACATGAAAGGAAACGGTGGTAATTATAGCGTTTCAGTTGATGTGACCAAAACATTTGGTGATGCAACGGTTACAGTCGATCAGCCGACATTTAATTTAAACGGTGAGCAAGTGTTAAATATTACATTAACTGCTTCACAGGCTATAGCACCAAACGGCTCTGAAATACTAGGCTATATTTATATCAATGGGGGAGATACAGAAATTTCATTACCATTCGCAGCTGACCTTGGCGGCGAGGCAGTAACGGAAATTAAAGATTACAAGATTACAGAAACAGACCTATCCTTTAACGGAGATGGCGTGAAAGATTCAGCAGTCCTTTCATTCACATTAACTGGAGATGTAACAACTAACTATATCGAGCTATGGGATATTATGAATCCTGAAGATGGCGAATACGGCGACGGTTACATTGGTTATCTCCATGCAGGTACTGCGCTAGGAAAAGGCTCTTACACACTGAATATTGGTGGGCAGTACAAACCATGGGGAACAGAACCTGCCACAACGATTCCAGACGGTCTCTATACAATTGACTTTACAGGTCTTGCAGCATCAGGTGCAATTTCCGACTATGTTGGACCAATTATTGTGAAAACGACTAAACCAGAAATTTCGGGTTCAGTAGCTGATGGCGTCGCTACAGGACAAGTAACAGATAAATATATCGACTACAATGAAGAATTAGCTTTATATGATTTAAATTACAATTTAAATGATAAATTAAAAGCTTCCTATATTTCGACGGTAAATGGCCAAGTAAAAGCACCTGTTGCTTTTGAATTAAATCAAGATGGTAGCTTCACATTCCCAGTAACAGCGGAAACTAATGCTGTATCTGTAGTCATTACGGATGCTGCCGGGAATGTTGGGGAAGCAAAAATATATGAAAAAGAAATAGTTGAACCAGTAGTAACACTTTCTGTAAATCCAACTGAGCTAGACCTTACAGCTGGGGAAACTGCACAGCTTAAGGTAACGGAAACATCAACACCTGCAGAAGGTGATGCAACAGAGGAAGACGTAACATCAAAAGCTACGTATGCTGTTGGAGATGAAAATGTTGCAACAGTAGTAAATGGATTAGTCACTGCAGTAGGTGAAGGTACGACTACCATTACTAGTTCATACGGTAAAAATACTGTTTCGGTAAATGTTACAGTTAAAGCACCTGTTGTAGAACCAAAAGTAACACTAGAAATTGACCAAGCACAGGTTGAAACAAGAATCGGTAAAGAAGTTACCGTGAAGATTACTGAAGTAACTACTGTTAATGGTCAAACAACAGAAAAAGATGTTACTAAGCTTGCAACCTATGAAGTAGCAAATACTAAAATAGCTACTGTCAATGCAGGCGTTGTAAAAGGAAAAGGTCAAGGTACTACGACGATTACGGTAACGTATGGTAACCACACACTAACATTTGATGTGTTAGTTGAAAAGCCAGGTAATGACAATGGCAATGGTAACGGCAACGGCAACGGCAATGGCAATGGTAACGGCAATGGCAATGGCAATGG
>NZ_JSZM01000037.1:0-33328 GCF_000801965.1 Lysinibacillus sp. A1 | reverse complement strand
CTAGCTAGGCTAGCTACTAAGAACTTTATTGATTACGTTTTGCTTGTTCAGTTTTCAAGGTTCATATTGTTCGTCGTTGCTTTTTCAACAGCAACTCTCATATAGTATCACGTCACACACACTGTGTCAACATATTTTTTAATTTATGTTCGTTTCAACCAGTTGTATTGGCGACTTCTATAACTATACCATAATATTATTATATTGCAAGCATTTTATAAAATAAATATTAAAGCGGTTATTCCTAGAACCCCCGGAATACCTAAAACGGCAATTGTTAAGACAGAGAAAAGATTAATCGGCACATTATATCCTATATAACCGATACCTAAATGAATCATAAATAATAATAGGAATGCAAATGCAAATCGAAACCAAAAAACAGATAATCCTTCTAAGATTTTGCCAAGCTTAGCATGTCTTATTATGACATAAAGAAAAAGAAGCCCTACAGGAACACAAATACTCATAATTACTAACCAAGACATATGGTTACCCCCTCAAAAAAATAATTATGAAAGTTTATGTTTCCTGTATTGCTTCTATGAATGGCCAATAGAACTATTTAATTAACACTCTGCGAATTCTAGCTTCTTTAAATAAATAAAAATGAATGCTTTCTGCCGCTTTTCGTTGAGCGATCGCCCCTAGATCATAGTCGTCCATTAATTCTTCTATTATCTTAGCCTGCTGTAAATCTTCTTTTGTTTCTTTTATAAGATTTACGAGCCTATTATCGAACTCTTTTTTTAGCTTTCCTTTACTACGGAAGAACATATTAATCCCTCACTCACAGCTCACGTCGACCTTCCATCGCCTTAGATAACGTTACCTCATCAGCATATTCTAAATCCCCACCTACTGGCAATCCATGCGCAATGCGGGTCGTACGAATACCTGATGGTTTGACAAGGCGAGATATATACATAGCTGTTGCCTCGCCTTCAATAGTTGAATTCGTAGCTAGAATAAGCTCTTGGACACTTTCATCGTGCAACCGGACTAACAAGGAAGCGACATTAATATCCTCTGGACCAATGCCATCCATCGGTGATATCGCACCTTGCAGCACATGGTACATGCCATTATAGTCACGCATTTTTTCCATCGCAATCACATCTTTTGTATCTTGAACAACACAAATAATCGAATGATCTCGTTGTTTATCTGTACATATGTGACATGGGTCTACATCCGTAATATTGCCACAAACGGAACAGTAGCTTAAATTTCGTTTAGCATCAACTAATGCTTTAGAAAAAGATAAGACATCTTCTTCCTTCATTGATAACACAAAAAACGCCAGACGAGCCGCAGTTTTCGGCCCGATACCTGGCAATTTCATAAAACTATCGATCAATTTTGATATTGGTTCTGGGTAGTACATATGAATACCTCCTAGAATGGAAGGTTTAAGCCTTGAGTGAATTTACCCATCGTTGAGTTCGTTTTTTCTTCTACCTTTTTTAATGCCTCATTAGTAGCAATAACGATTAAGTCTTGTAGCATTTCAATATCCTCTGGATCTACTACAGATTCATCAAGATTTACTGACACAACTTCACGTTGACCAGACACAGTTACTTTTACCATGCCGCCACCAGCAACACCTTCAAATTGCTCTGCATTGAGAGCCTCTTGAGCCTCCATCATTTCCTTTTGCATTTTTTGCATTTTTTTCATCATACCTTGCATATTTCCCATTCCGCGCATACATGTTTTCCTCCTAAAATTTAATCTTCCATAATTTCAACAAAATCTTTACCAAAGAGATTTTCAGCCTCTGTCACAAGTGGGTCCTGTGAAGCAAGTGGCTGAGCATCATCGATAAATGGCTCATCCGACATTTCTGCCGGTGGTGGTTCTAATAATTCCTCACCATTCTCTGATGCAGCTGATGTTTTTTTGTGCTGCATACTATGATCACGGATAAACTCTTCACGCATTTTTAACCAAGATTCCTCTGGTATACAAAGCATCTCGTACATTGTACCAGTTTGTCCGGCAATTAATTGGGTAAAGTGGCCCTTTAAAGACTGATTATCTGCAACCATCTGACAATGAATATCATACTTGAATTTTAACACAAAAGCACTTGAAGATGCCGCAACTGGTTCGGCTTCAGCTAAAAGTGCAGATTGAGATTTTTGCAATTGATTTAGTGCTTGTGCCCAAATCGATTTTATACGTTGAACATCTTGCTTTGTAGCGTCCTTTAGTACCTCTTGAATACGACCTGTCGGAGCCTTATAGCCGTTTGGATTTTTAGCACGCGGTCTTTGCTCTTTGGGTGTTTGCGATGCTTGCACAGGAGCACCTGATTGTAATTGTACGGATAATTGTTGAACCATCTGCTCAAGCGCTACAATTTTTTGAGCAAGATCAGGGCTAATAGCCGTATCGCTCGTTGTAGTTACCGCTTGATTAGTGCTCCCTCCCGAAAACTGTACCATTTTAAGTAATGCCGTTTCTAAATAGATTTTCGTATGGTGAGAAAAGCGCATTTCTTGTTGAGTTTTCGCAAGTATATCGATATAGCCATAAAGCATATTCGGTGCAAATTCATGCGCCAAGGATAATACACGTTCCTCAGGAGACACGAGCTCTAATAATTCAGCTAAATCATCACTTGTTTGAAGTAATAATAAATCTCGGAAAAATGTAATTAAATCTTCTGAAAGACGCAGTGGATCTTTACCATCAGCAATTAGTTGTTCTAATAGCGCAAGCATTTGTGCAACATCTTTCGCTTTAAGTGCCTCGGCTAAATTATAAAAAACATCCTGACTTATTGAACCTGTAACTAATAATGTATCCTCAAGCTTTAGCTTCTCTCCGCTGAAAGATACTACTTGGTCCAATAAACTTAAAGCATCACGCATTCCCCCAGCAGCAGATTGCGCTATTACCTTTAAGCCTTGCTCCTCATATGGCAGCTCAATATCTTCTAAGACAACTTTCATACGTTCAATAATATCATTGGTAGAAAGTCGTTTGAAATCAAAGCGCTGACAACGAGAAATAATTGTTGCAGGCAATTTATGAGGCTCTGTTGTTGCTAAAATAAATACTGCATGAGGAGGCGGCTCTTCTAAAGTTTTCAAAAGAGCGTTAAAAGCACTTGTAGAGAGCATATGCACTTCATCAATAATGTACACCTTGTATCTGCTGCTTGCAGGAGCAAAACGAACTTTTTCTATAATATCTCTAATCTCTTCAACACGTGAATTTGAAGCTGCGTCAAATTCAATGACATCAGGATGCGAACCGTCCGTAATACTTATACATGTAGCACATTCGTTACAGGGCTCTTTTGCAGGCGCATGTTCACAATTTAAAGCTTTTGCAAAAATTTTAGCTGTACTCGTCTTCCCTGTACCACGTGGCCCAGAAAAAAGGTAAGCATGCGTCGTTTTATTCGCTAGGAGAGCATTTTGTAGCGTTCTTTTGACATGCGCTTGACCGGACATCTCTCGAAAAGATTGCGGCCGATACACACGGTAAAATGCTTGATACGTCACTGTTTTTCTCTCCCCTTCTCCATTAAATAGAATAGTCTTAATTATAGCATTTGCTGCCTTATATATAAAATGAAGTTACTAAATAAAAATAAAAAAAGCATCCGCCTTTAAAGTAGACGGATGCTTTGAGTTGGCAATTTAATGCCGTGCACCTTTCCTTGACAGCCGCACATAAGCGTTACTCCTGTCGTTAGCTCAGATTAGGCAACCCCGCGGCACATGGATATGACCACTTAATGCTGCTTCCTTCCGGACCTGACATGGTTCATGGGTATCCATTGCGCAGGACCCAATCGTCAACACTACGTGCAGAAGGCAGACCAAACAATACGGACAGCCTCGAAAAAGGAATTCAGTCTCGCTAGAGCGGATTGCGAGTTACAGGACACCGCTACCTTCCCACCTAGCACGGCAATAACTAGTATACTTACTGTTTGTATAAATTGCAACTTAATGCACAAATTATTTATTACCTATGTATTTTTAACATCACGATATTTTGTAAAAAAATTATTGACTTGGTTTTTAAATTATGATAAATTTATTTTTGTCGAAAGACAGCAAAGCAATATAACATGGAGGTATACCCAAGTCTGGCTGAAGGGATCGGTCTTGAAAACCGACAGGCGGGTAACACCGCGCGGGGGTTCGAATCCCTCTACCTCCTCCAGTTTTTAATTTCCGACTACGAATGTAGCCGTTTTTTTTTGCCAAAATTGTATGTATGACTTGTTAAATACCACTTCCGTCTCGGTTGTGGTATTTTTTTATTATATCGCTTATGGGAGGTTGTCAAATTGCCATCGAAAAGAAATATAGCTCGCACTTCCCTCACTTGGGTTATTCTGATTGCTGTTTTGACCGCAATTGGTAGTGAAATTAAAATTATGCCGTTTGCCAATACGACATTTCGCTTTGGTTTAGGCACCATTATCTTTTTCTTATGCACATTAATTAAACCCACTCCCATTATTTTAGCTGGGTTTGCTACAAGTATAGTGACAATCATTTTTCGTGTTTTTAATTCCTATTTACATGATATACCCGTATTAGAGAGCATATTTAACCATTTACCAGCAGGATTATTTTATGTATTGTTTGCTATATGCCTACAAATTTTAGATGTTCAAACATATAGAGAAAAACCACTAAAGCTTGGTTTACTCGTCGCTTTTAGTGAGGTCATTAGTAACTTAGCCGAACAAATTTTCCGATTTTTTGTACAAACTTATACATTTTTATTTCTTCACGACCTTTTGATCCTATTAGCAGTGGCCTTATTACGAAGCTTTTTTGTAGTTGGTATTTATAGCTCTATATTGATCGCCGAACAAAAAAAACGTGTACAAGAGATGCTGAATATTGGATCTGACCTCTACGTTGAGACTCTGTATTTAAAGAAATCCATGAACCATATTGAAACCATAACAGCTAGCGGTTTTGAATTATATCGGCAATTAAAAGCTCAAGGATATCGAGCGGAAAGCTTGCAAGCTCTTCATATTGCCCAGGAAATTCATGAAGTGAAAAAGGATTCACAACGCATCTATGCGGGCATTTCAAAGATTGTTGGTGAGAGAAGCTTCGGGCCTTTTATATTATCAGAATTATTACATTATATCGAAGACGGTAATAGTAAGTACGCTGAATTACTTGGGAAGAATATACAGTTTGAAACAAGTATAGACTTCGATTTTCAAACAAAGGAACATATTGCACTGCTTGCGCTTTTAAATAATTTAACTGCCAATGCAGTGGAGGCTATCGAAGAACAAGGTATCATTTCTATTGCTATTCAACGACAAGAGGATAATACTGTAGTAACAATATGTGACAATGGAAAGGGAATTTCACAGAATGATTTTTCTATTATTTTTGAACCTGGATTTACCACAAAATATAATGTAGAAGGTGTCGCAGCAACTGGCATTGGCCTTTCACATGTTGCTGAACTAATAGAAAAATTAAAAGGCTCCATAACCGTTGAATCAAACAATCAATACACAACGTTTAAAATCATAATTCCTACGCAAACTATTCAAACGGGAGAGACTTAAATGAGGTATTTTATTGTAGACGACGATCGCGCAAGTCGTGTCATGTTAAAACAAATTATTGAAGATAGTGGGTTAGGTACAGTGATTGGCGAAGCTCGCAATGGAGAGGATGCCATACCACAAATTTTAATGACCCAGCCTGAGATTGTGCTAATCGATTTACTGATGCCAAAGCTTGATGGTATAGCCACAGTCGAACATCTTATTCAAAATCGCTTTGAGGGTCAATTTATAATGATTTCTCAGGTTGTGAATAAAGAAATGGTTGGTGAGGCTTATGAGCAAGGAATAGATTTCTTCATTCATAAACCGATTAACCGCATTGAGGTTGAAAATGTTTTGAAAAAAACTACAGAACAATTTCGGCTGAAAAATTCATTGTTAGTTATTCGTCAATCACTTACAAATATTGAATTAAGTGAGCAAAAAGCAAATAAAGCAACTTCACGAGACCATATTCAGTCCATATTAAATGATATGGGTATTGTCGGTGAGATTGGGAGCGAGGATATTATAGCTATTATCGAAACTTTACTTGCTCATCAGCATAAGATTGCACCCCTCCCCCCATTAAAGGAGCTTTATGAAGAAATCGCTGCTGTAACAAAGGCAACACCTGATGACATTTTAAAGGAAAGTAAAGCCATAGAACAGCGTGTGCGCAGAACGATATTAGCTGCCATGATTAATCTCGCAAACTTAGGTGTTGTCGATTACACCAACTCTGAGTTTGAATACTATGCCCCTCGCTACTTCGATTTTAAAGAAATTCGTCAACTCATGACTCAGATTGAAGATCATGACAATCGTAAAGCAAAGGTAAATATTAAGAAGTTTATACAAGTGCTATATTCAGACATTTTAACAAAATTAAATTAATTTTCTCGGATTTTGTCGGATTCCATAAGTCCTCCGTATTATTAAAGTAAGGCGTGTCCTAAAAATTTAATATCAGGGGGTACAAAGGGTTTGAAGAAGAGATTTAAAATCAGTCTAGCCGCTCAAATTTTAATCGGCTTGATTTTAGGGATCATTGTTGGTGGTATTTTTTATGGAAACCCCAAGATTGAGACATATTTACAACCATTAGGGGATATCTTTTTACATCTTATTAAGATGATTGTTGTACCGATTATTATTTCTACATTAATCGTAGGTGTTGCTGGTACTGGAGACATGAAGCAGCTTGGGCGATTAGGCGGGAAATCCATTATTTACTTTGAAATTATTACGACTGTCGCTATTTTAGTCGGATTACTTTCCGCGAATATTTTCCAACCTGGTGCAGGAATAAACATGAACGAATTATCTCAAGGAGATATCTCGAAATATGTTACAACGACTGAGGAAGTACAGCATGAGGGGCCCTTCGATATAATTGTAGGTATTGTCCCAACAAATATTATTCAGTCTATGGCTGAGGGTAATATGCTTGCGATTATTTTCTTCTCAGTTATTTTTGGTTTAGGAGTCGCAGCAGTTGGCGATCGAGGAAAGCCAGTCTTAGACTTCTTCCAAGGGGTAGCAGATGCGATGTTCTGGGTAACTAACCTCGTAATGAAGTTTGCTCCAATCGGGGTATTTGGTTTAATTGGTGTAACCGTTTCCAAATATGGGTTTGCCTCACTGGTGCCACTTGCCAAATTAGCCATTCTTGTTTATGCAACTATGTTATTCTTTATCTTTGTTGTTCTTGGCCTTGTGGCAAAATTCGCAGGAATCAGCATCTTCTATTTAATTAAAGTGCTGAAAGATGAGCTAATCTTAGCATTCTCAACAGCAAGTTCTGAAGCTGTATTACCGCGTATTATGTTAAAAATGGAGAAATTAGGCGCTCCGAAGGATATTGTATCCTTTGTTATCCCAACCGGTTACTCCTTTAACTTAGACGGCTCAACGCTATACCAAGCGATTGCGGCATTATTTATTGCGCAAATGTACGGTATTCACCTAAGCATTGGTGAACAAATTACGTTAATGCTTGTATTGATGGTTACATCGAAAGGGATTGCAGGGGTTCCAGGGGTATCTTTCGTAGTACTTCTAGCCACTTTAGGTACTGTCGGCATTCCGTTAGAAGGTCTAGCATTTATCGCTGGTATTGACCGTATTCTTGATATGGGACGTACAGTTGTTAACGTAATTGGTAACTCATTAGCGTCATTAGTAATGGCGAAATGGGAAGGCCGTTTCGATCGCGAAAAAATGAAGAATTACTTTAATGAAAATGAGAATTTAGCATAAAATAAAAAACGCTCACGATGTAGGATGGCATCGTGAGCGTTTTTTTAATTTCCAAGTACTTTATCTAAATACGCAACAATAGATTTTTTGCCATTTACATGTGCTTCTTGCGCACGTTTTTCATCTTTAAGTATCTTTTCCTCTGCAGCTTCAATCACTTTTTCAGCATCTTGCTGTGGTACGACAATGACACCATCCACATCTCCAATTATATAGTCGCCTGGGTGAACTGTTACTCCTCCAATGGCAATGGGTACATTTACTTTGCCACCACCATTTTTATTACCAGCAGCTACTGTAGTACCTAAAGCGAATACAGGGAAATCTAGCTCACGAATAGCGGCAATATCACGAATTACACCGTCAACTACAAAGCCTTGTACACCAATACCTTTTGCTAAGGACACCACAAAATCTCCTGCTACCGCTCGATTGGTGTTTCCTTTTGCATCAATAACCAAAATATCACCTTCATTGGCCACTCGAATAGCCTCCAACACTGCACCATTTTCACCATCTGGTAATCGTACAGTTACCGCACGCCCAGCAATTTTAAAATGATTGGCTAGCGGTTTAATCGTACTACACAAATTCGTATGTCCACCTGTCGCATCTGAAATAGCTGTTGTTGGTAGATGCTGAAAACTTACTTCCACTTTTGTCATCCATAACACCCCTATTATGATTAATGAACGTCTTACACAAATATTGTAATGAAAAAACTTATACTATTTCAACATATCTACCAAAATATTGTAAATTAGTCCACCATCTAGTCTGCAGATGGGGCAATATGGAACATTAAATAATTTCAATAAATTGCTTGGACTGCTCGTCTAAAGCTTCAGCCGCAGATGCAATTTCATTAAAATCTTTAGTTGTAATAGTAATTTGTTCATTTGTTTTTTCTACTTTTTCAGCTATCTTTGTAATACTGTCTGTCACTTGATTAATTTCCCGCTCTATCCCCTCTATATGATCCTTCACCTCTGAAATGGATTGCTCTACCCTGACAGAAAGCTTGCGCACCTCTTTTGCCACTACATCAAAGCCTCGGCCATAATCCCCAGCCCGTGCAGCTTCAATAGCTGCATTTAAAGCTAATAAATTTGTTTGAGAAGCAATCTCTTGAATGGTTTTCACAATCCCTTTAATGGAAACTGCTTGATTTTTTAGCTGTGCCAAATTGCTAACATTTTCTTTTGACTCCTGAGAAACCGCTTGGATGGTGCTCAGTAATTCTTGACTATTTTGAATACCAGCCTCTGAGCGTTGATGAAGCTCATTAGACATTTCCTTCAATTGATCGGCTACATTTGTTATTTCATTTTGACGTTCAGTAATATTTGTAGCAATTTTTGAAACACCAATTACTTTATTTGTATGGTTGGCGAAAACAGGCATATACGTAGCCTCAAGCCAAATCCTTTGGCCATTTGCATCAATTCTCTCAATTTTGTCCTGATAACTATTTCCTGCTACTAAATTGCGCCAAAATTTTTCGTATGCTGGACTGTGAACGAAATTTGGTAAACAAAAATCTTTATGATTCTTTCCTAACATCTCTTGTACTGTATAGCCTAATGTTCTAGCAAACAGTTCATTCACATAGGCTACCCTTCGATCCATATCAAAACGTATAATTGCTATATTGCGTTCAATGGCTTGTACTACCAAATCATCGGTTACTTGAGTATCTGCACCTTGCATAATCCACCTCATCCATTTCTATTTTTTACCGTTTATTTTATATTATAAAAAACATGGGCAATGTTCACCCATGTTTTTTTAGTAAACGTACTATTTCCTCTGGAGTAGTTGCTATACGGAAAAAGGACTTTTGTTCAGGTCGTATAAATCCTTCCTCTAGCATTATTTTAAAATGCTGTAAGAGTGCATCATAAAAACCATTTACATTATATAAAATGACAGGTTTTTCATGAAGGCCAATTTGTGCCCAAGTAAAAACTTCGAAATATTCGTCTAAAGTTCCTGCACCTCCTGGAAGAGCAATAAATGCATCAGCCAGCTCCGCCATTTTAGCTTTCCGAATATGCATAGACTCAACAAAATGAATTTCTGTTAATGTAGCATGAGCCAGTTCCCGCTTTTGTAAATTGGTTGGCATAACACCAATAACCTCTCCACCTGCGGCTAAAACAGCATCTGCTACCTTTCCCATTAACCCCATTTTGGAACCACCGTAAACAACACTATGTCCGTGCTTAACTAATACTGTACCTAGCTCTGTAGCTTTCTCCCCATACACTGGACTTTTACCTATACCAGATCCGCAATACACTGCAATTCTTATAGTAATCCCTCCTATTCAAAAAACGTGAAACAATCAGCTATGTATTGTTTCACGTTCTTTGGTCGTTTTTTGCGCTTCTATTTTCTTAAATGGCTTGTTTGTTTTAGCATATGACTGATACGGCTCACAATTGATTCAATTGCATCCGGATTTTTTAATAAATCATAATCATTAATATCTAAACGTAGAACTGGACAGGAATTAAAATTATTAACCCAGTTTTCATAACGTTCATGCATTTCTATCCAATAATCATTTGGCGTTTGTTGCTCCATTGCGCGCCCTCGTTCTTGTATACGCCCAATAACAGCATCAATCGGTCCCTCTAGATAAACAAGTAAATCTGGATGTGGGAAATACGGTGTCATGACCATAGCATCAAATAAATTTGTGTATGTTTCATAATCTGTTGGGCTCATTGTTCCCTTATCATAATGCATTTTAGCGAATATCCCAGTATCTTCATAAATAGAACGGTCTTGTATAAATCCTCCACCATACTCAAAAATACGTTTCTGTTCCTTAAAACGCTCTGCCAAAAAGTAGACTTGTAAATGGAAGCTCCATTTTTCAAAGTCCTCATAAAATTTATCAAGATACGGATTTGTATCTACTTTTTCGAATGATGTACGGAAATTTAATGCTTCTGCTAAAGCTTTTGTCATCGTAGACTTTCCTACGCCTACAGTACCGGCAATCGTGATGACCGTTTGTGGAGGAATATCGTATTTCTCTCTTAAATTCATTATTGCAAACTCCTTTTTTGTAACGTATCCTTAATAATTTTTAAAACATAATTTAAATCGTCTGGATTTTTAACAAAATCGAGCTGATCTCCATTAAATCGAATAACTGGTATTTCAGGATGCATTTTCTCAAAATGTTCGATAAAAGAATGATAATCGGTTACGAGCTGCTCCATATAATCGCGTGATATCATTTTTTCAAAATCTCGTCCACGCATGGCAATCCGTTTCATCAATGTTTCAACGCTTGCATGTAAATAAACAACTACATTAGGAACAGGCATATCTTTTGTTAATATTTGATATATTTCCTCATACTTTTCGTATTCGGTAGATGCCAGTGTACGCTTCGCAAATATTAAATTTTTAAAAATATGATAATCTGCTACAACTGGCTTGGCATGAGCAAATCGGAATTTTTTAATGTCCGTTAATTGCTTATAGCGATTACAAAGGAAGAACATTTCCGTTTGGAAACTCCACTCCTCAATGTTTTCATAAAACTTATTTAAAAAAGGGTTTTCGTCTACAATTTCTTTTAATAGATGGTAATTAAATGTCGCCGCTATCTCTTTCGATAAAGAGGTTTTACCAACACCAATCGGACCTTCTACCGTAACAAATGGAACCGTCACCAGAAGCTCCTCCTTTTGTTCTATGGATTCGATTATTGTGTTCTACATAAATGAGTCAGTACCTTTCATTTTATCATAGTGAGAAAATGAAAAACAGAATCAACCTATTATTCTAGAAAATTAAGCAGGAGATTTCCCTCCGTATAAATAGAAAAAAAGCATTGAGAATATGCATCCCAATGCCTTTTCATTTTACAATTTCACTCGCTGTAAACGTAGAGCATTTAATACAACCGATACAGAACTAAAAGCCATTGCCGCACCTGCCACCCACGGAGCAAGCAGACCAATTGCAGCAATCGGAATACCTAATGTATTGTAAGCAAATGCCCAAAACAGATTTTGTTTAATATTACGCATTGTTTTTCTACTCATAAGAATGGCATCCGCAATACTATTTAGATCACCACGGATTAAGGTAATATCTGCCGCTTCCATCGCCACATCTGTCCCTGTTCCAATGGCCATACCAATATTGGCCGTTGCCAGCGCAGGTGCATCATTAATACCGTCGCCAACCATTGCTACATTTTTACCCTGGTCTTGAAGTTTTTTCACCTCATCTGCTTTTCCTTCAGGTAAAACTTCCGCAATAACTTGGTTCACGCCTACCTCTGTGCCTATTGCCTGGGCTGTACGTTCATTATCTCCCGTCATCATGATGACTGTAATGCCCATATTCTGTAAACGAAGAATGGCTTCCTTAGACGTATCTTTTACTGTATCAGCAACAGCTACTACCCCCGCATATTGGCCATTTATTGCGGCCAACATCGCTGTTTTGCCATTTCGCTCTAATTGCTCCATTGTTGGTAAAATATCATCCAGTTGGATGCCGTACTGTTGCATTAATTTTCGTGTACCAATGACAACACCTTGACCTGAGACTGTTGCCTGCACACCGTAACCTGGAATAGCCTCAAAAAATTGAACTTCCCCTAAAGCAATCCCACGTTCTTCTATACCGTGAACAATCGCCTCTGCAAGTGGATGCTCCGACTGTTTTTCAGCCGCACCAATTAATGATAAAAAGCGTGTTTCTTCTTGGTCTGGCGCTAAAAGAACATCCGTTAGTACTGGCTTACCATGTGTCACTGTCCCTGTTTTATCTACAACGACTGTATCAATACTTTGTGTTTGTTCTAAATGCTCGCCACCTTTGAATAAAATGCCAAATTCAGCGGCGCGACCTGAACCGGCCATGATAGAGGTCGGTGTGGCTAAACCAAGTGCACATGGACAAGCAATCACAAGTACTGCAATTAAGACCTCTAAAGCAGGCGTAAATTCTCCTGGACGTACCCAAATAATCCAAACGATAAATGTCACAATCGCAATGCCCACAACAATTGGTACAAAAACTCCTGAGATCTGATCTGCTAAACGTTGAATTGGTGCTTTTGATCCTTGGGCATCTTCTACCACCTTAATAATTTGTGCTAGTGCCGTATCACGGCCAACCTTTGTCGCTGTCATTTTTATAAAACCATTTTTATTAATAGTCGATCCAAATAATGAATCGCCCTGCTTTTTATCGACTGGTAAACTCTCTCCTGTCAACATGGATTCATCAACAGCCGTTGTTCCCTCTAAAACTTCTCCGTCAACGGGTATCTTTTCTCCTGGTTTAACTAGGATGATATCACCAATCATCACTTCTTCTAAAGGCACTTCCATCTCTAGACCGTCACGTACAACAATGGCTGTTTTGGCTTGAAGTCCCATCAGTTTTTTTATCGCCTCGGATGAACGTCCTTTTGCTTTTGCCTCAAATAATTTACCTAATAAAATTAATGTAATTAATACAGCGCTTGTTTCAAAATAGAGGTGCGGGCCATGATGTGATCCTATCGTCACGATTGCTTGATAAACACTATAGAAATAAGCCGCTGATGTCCCCATCACAACAAGTACATCCATATTTGCACTGCCATTTCGTAATGCTTTATATGCACCTACATAAAACTGCTTACCAATAATAAATTGTACGGGTGTAGCCAACACCATTTGAATCCATGGATTCATAAGGATTTCCGGCACATATAAAAACGATGTAAATGAAAAATGTCCAACCATCGTCCAGAGCAGTGGTAGGGATAGAATAGCTGATAAAATAAATTTTTGTTGTTGCTGCTTAATAGCCTTTTCTCGATGATCCTCTGTTTCCTGCTCATCTGCTTTTTGATGGGCACCATATCCTAACTTCTCAACCTTAGCAATAATATCTGCAATGTTCACCTCTGATGGGTTAAACTCAATCATTGCTTTTTCAAGAGCTAAGTTGACATTGGCAGATGATACGCCGCTCATTTTATTTAATCCTTTTTCTATTCGAGTAGCACAGGCCGCACATGTCATTCCTGCAATATCAAGTTCAGTTTTTTGTTTAACTACTCCATAGCCAAGCGCTTCTATCTTTTTTTCAAAATCTGCTTCACTTAGCTTTGCTGGATCGTACTTAATAGATGATTTTTCAAGCGCTAAATTAACTGTTGCTTGTTCTACTCCATCCATTTTATTTAACCCTTTTTCTATTCGAGTGGCACAGGCCGCACATGTCATCCCTGTAATTTGCAAATTAGCTTCCTTATGATCAGAACTCATTTACCTTTCACCTCTCCTTATACCGACTGGGGGTATATATTATTGAAAATAAGAGAGTGCCACAGAAGCACTCTACAAATTTTATTTTACTTCATAGCCTTGATCATCAATTGTCTCTTTAATTTGATCAAGTGATACTTGTGCATCGTCAAATGCAACATCAACTAAACCTTCTGCTAAATTTACTTTTACTTGTTCAACACCAGCTAAAGCACCAACGTTTTTTTCAACCGCGTTTACACAATGACCACATGACATTCCTTGTACATTTAATGTTACATTTTGCATAATAAATCTCTCCTTTTAATTTTTTTATAAACATCTATTTTTTCATTAACTTTTGAATCGTTACTACTAATTCATCTAAAACTGCATCATCGCCCTCCGATAGGCGATCCACAACACAACCCTTTAAATGACCTTCTAATAAAATTTTCGCTACACTATTCAAAGCTGACTGTGTCGCAGACAGTTGCGTAATAACATCATCACAATAAACGTCTTTTTCGATCATTCCCTTAATGCCTCGGATTTGACCTTCTATACGGTTTAAACGAGTTGTTAAATCCTTTTTTACACGCTCAGGGTGATGGCTTTTTCGACAAGACGTAGCTCCCTCTGTATGACAAGCATCCTCTTTTACTATGTCCTCCATTCACTACACCTCCTATTTCAATTTCATCATACTATACCCACGAAGGGTATGCAAGCCATAAAATTTTTTTTTTATTCATGATGATGTTCATGTACATTTTTCAATTGACATAAAATCGAGCTTTCATGTGGATGGGAAGCCGTTTCTAATTGAATGGTTACATGTTTAATACCTTTATGCTCAAGATTATGTTCAATTTTTCGTAGAATATGCTCACCATCTACAATTTTTAAGTGCTCATTTACAACTGCATGACAAGACAAAGCATTCGTTCCACTAGTAATTGTCCAGATGTGTAAATCATGGATGCTTTCTATCCCATCGGTTTGTTCAATTAATTGAATTATCTCCTGAACATCGACATTTGAAGGTGTTCCTTCCATTAAGACATGAATAGCGGATTTTGTAACATAGTAGCCACTTCTTACTACTAATAAGGCGACAATAACACTTGCTAGAGGATCAGCCCATCCCCAACCAAAAAACATAATTAGTAAGGCAGCCACAATAGCCCCTACGGATCCTAGCATATCACTCAGTACATGTAAAAAAGCCCCACGCATATTTAAATTGTCCTTTGTATCACTACCACGCATCATAATCCATGCAACTAAGATGTTAACCAAAAGACCAATTGTACTAATAATAAGCATACCTGTAGTAGCCACTTCAGGAGGATTTGCAAAACGTTCGATCGCTTCATAAAAAATAAATAATGCAATCCCAATTAATGTAACGCCATTTAATACTGCCGCTAATATTTCAAATCGTTTATATCCATATGTTTTACTGTAGCTTGCTGCTTTTTCTCCAAAAACAAACGCGAGTAAGGCGATAGCTAATGAGATGGAATCACTTAACATATGACCGGCATCCGATAAAAGAGCCAAACTATTCGTTAAAAAACCACCAATTGCTTCAACAACCATATAACTAGTAATAATAATAAATGATACGATTAACACCTTTTTGTTAGCGCCATGTGTATGATCATGGCCATGGTCATGATTATGTCCCATCATTAATCCCTCCGTTCTTTAGTTATGTGCAGCATGCTCAATTGCCTGCTTCAATAAATTCATAATGTGATCGTCATCTTTGGAGTAATATAAAGTGGTACCTTCTCGTCTAAATTTCACTAATCGCAAATTTTTTAGAAACCGTAATTGATGAGAAACGGTCGATTGTCCTAAATCTAAAATTTCAGCAATGTCGTTGACGGAATGCTCATCTGCACATAGTAAATTTAAAATTCGGATTCGTGTCGGGTCACTTAATGCCTTAAAAGTTTGTGACACAACGAATAATGTCTCATCGTCTAAATGCTGACTATTTTCCACATTCGTTATTTTTATTTGTTCATCCATATTAGTTTACCCCCAATAATCTATATTTATATATGAGCATGTGTTCATATATAAATATAGATGGTTATTTTAGGAATGTCAATACATTATGCATGAAGTTAAAAGTAGCAATTACCAATTAAGCAGGATAAACTACTTTTAAGGAGAGATATTTAGTGGATATTTTTGAAACAGATCGTCTATTTATGAATCAAGCATTAGAGGAAGCAAAAAAAGCAGCTATACTTGGGGAAGTACCTATAGGGGCTGTCCTTGTTTATGATGGGGAAATTATTGCAAGAGCTCATAACCTACGAGAAACAACACAAAATGCAACAACACATGCTGAATTAATGGTTATTCAAGAGGCTTGTCAAAAAATCGGCAGTTGGCGTCTCGAAAAAACAACACTTTACGTTACACTTGAGCCTTGCCCCATGTGCGCAGGAGCAATCCTACAATCCCGTGTACCACGTGTCGTTTATGGTGCGAAGGATATGAAAGCAGGCTGTGTAGATTCACTTTATCGTTTATTAAATGATGCTCGCTTTAACCATGAATGCGAAGTATCTGAAGGAATTTTAGCTGATGAATGTGGTCAAATCCTAACCGATTTTTTCCGAGCTTTACGTGAACGAAAGAAGGCAGAGAAAAAGGCAAGACAAGCAGCAATGGCTGAAAAGGAATAGCCGAATGAATAAAAAATGTGAATATAAAAAGTAGGTGTCTTTCATTATGAAGACACTTTTTTTATATGGCAGCACCAAATTTCTGCGCGATAAAACATTGACATACATAAACTCAAAAGGGAGAATATAACTAGTTATAATTTTGATTTATTAGTAAATAAATAGGGGGGTTAATGTTCATGCCTATTTTTGATAGAGTGAAATTTGACGGATTACGCTCACGTGATTGGTTAATTTACAAGCATCCAACTGACAAGTTAGTACTTGGTACCACACTTATCGTCCATGAAGGACAAGTAGCCATTTTTGTAAAAGGTGGTCAAATGTGTGATGTTTTTAATGCAGGAACACATGTTTTATCTACGAATAACCTACCGATACTTCATAACATTGTAAATTTAGCATATGGAGGGGAGACTCCCTTCTCAGCAGAGATTTACTTTATTAATCTCACTGTGAAAATGGACTTATATTGGGGGACCACTGATCCTATTCAGTTAATTGATCCAAAATACTTTGTAAAATTGCGTATAAGAGCATTTGGGCAATTAGCTCTACGACTTGATGATTACTTAGTATTCTTTTCAGAAGTGATCGGCTCTATGAATAAAGATGATATTGTTAGCTTCGAAAAAGTACAGGATTATTTTAAAGGTTCTCTTATTACATCTGTAAAAACCGAACTCGCAAATAAGATTATTAATGAGAAAATTTCTGCGTTGGAAATAACGCCAGAGCTTCAAAACATTTCAAATAGTTTAAAAGAAAAAGTATCCGAAGAATTTATTAAGTATGGCTTTATAACAGCGAATTTCCATATTCAATCTATCAATTTCCCTGAAGAAGATTTTGAAGAAATTAATGAAATTTTACAGGATAAAGCTAAGTTTGAAATTATGGGAGACAATCGTTATGTTACCCAACGTAGCTTTGATGTTTATGAGTCAGCCGCATCAAATGAAAATGGAGTAGCTGGTATATTTGCAACTGGTGGAGTTGGCTTGAGTGTAGGACAAGGCATGGCATCCATGATGAACCAACAAGTACAGCAACCTGGTCATCAGCCTACGCATAAGATTTGTCCTTCTTGTCATGGCAGTATTTCTTCTAGCAGTAAGTTTTGCAATTTATGTGGGGAAAATTTAGTGCGAAAAGTTATTACTTGTCATTCCTGTCACAATGAAAACGAAGAATCTTCAAAATTCTGCAGTACTTGTGGAACTAGTTTACTGAAACCAGTTTGTTCATGTGGACAAGAAATAGATGTTAATTCTAAGTTTTGTAATAACTGTGGTGCTCAGGTTCATCCCATTTAACAGTTTTAATCACACTAATTTTTCGACTATGTACTTAGACAATTGGAGGTATTAACTTGAGCAATATCGAATGTCCACAATGTGGTGCACCTGCTGATATCACATTATCTCAATGTAAATATTGCGGGGAAAAATTCAGTTTCCAAAGCGAACAACCAAGAGTGCAACAACCTGCTTTTCAACAACCAGTACAGCCTGCCTATCAAGCGCAGCCACAACCAGCTCCTATGTATGATGGTATTGATCCTTCATGGCCTATAAAAAGTAAAGGTTTAGCTGGTTTCCTCGCTATATTTTTTGGCGGTATCGGTATTCATAAATTTTATTTAGGGAAGGTTTTCCAAGGGATTCTTTATTTAGTTTTCTGCTGGACTTATATACCTGTCATTATATCTTTTATTGAAGGTATTATTTACTTACTCTCTAGTGAACACAATTTCTCTGTGAAACATCGAGTTCGCACTCGCTAACATTTTATAACAGTAGTTTCTAACTAAAAGAAAAGAGGGTGCCTCCTAGTGAGACACCTTCTTTATTATATTTAAGGGAATGGCGATATATATGAAATGTGTCGTAGCAGCGACAGCATCTATATAGATACTTAATGTGTAGCTTGCATCGTTGATTGTCCAAAAACGCATTCGCCCTCAATATATGTAGCGAATGGCTTTACATGCATAAGCTGGTCATGCGAAATAGAAAGAATATCATCCGTTAGTACAATAAAATTAGCCTCATAGCCTTCTTTCAGTTGACCAACGTTCTCCATACGAATCATTGTCTTAGCATCCGCTGTATACAATTGTAATGCTTCCTCTACAGAGATTCGTTCAGCGGCACCTAGATCGGACCCATCATAGGCCATACGAGTAACAGCCGCCTGCATCGTGACAAATGGATTAGCCGCTTCTGCCCATGATGTTGCAGGCGCATCTGAGGATAAGGCTGTTGCAATCCCTCGCTGTAAGAATGTTTGAACTCCATATAATGTCTGTGTTTTTTCCAGCCCTAGATTTTCTAAATAACTTTCAATTTCGCAGAAGAGGAAGATTGGTTGTGGCACAAATCCTATGCCCCATTTGGCAGCCTTTTGCAAAGCACTTGCTGAAGGCATCGCTGCATGTTCGATACGCACAGAAGGCGCATCGTTTAACCACGCTTTTTCCTCATAAAAAGTATTGACAATTAAATCAATAGCTCTGTCCCCCATCGCATGAACTACTAGCTGAATGCCATGTTCTTTTGCTACAGCCGCAGCTGCTAGTAGCTCCTCTTTTGAAGTCATAGCAATGCCTCGCTCCTCTCCTCCCAAAAATGGCTCGGAAACAAGCGCTGTTCGACCTGAAACACTCCCGTCAGAAAACAACTTAATGCCTCCAATATAAGCGCCTGCTGAACGGTCCAAATTGTCCGCTGTTAAAAGCTCATAGTTTTGAACAGCCTCCCAAATATAATAGGTGGCAACACGTTGCTTAAAGCCTTTTTCACGGGCTTTACGATACAGGGTTAAATAATCAATAGGCATCACAGTAGCCATTAATTCGGTAATACTTGTCACACCATAGGATGCTAAGGTCTGTGATAGCTTTAGCAGTCTTGTTACAATTTCATCCTCTGATGGCGTCGGTAAATGCTGTAATACGAGGTTCCGTGCATTTTCACGAAGTACACCAGTCGGATCGCCATTTTCATCACGATCAATTTGCCCGCCCTGTGGATCGGGTGTATCTTTCGTAATACCTGCAATGGCTAAGGCTTTACTATTGACCGATATGATATGGCCACAAGTACGCATAACAATGATAGGAAGCGCCGTGGATGCGCGGTCTAAATCTTCTTTTAGAGGGGCTCTTCTTTCGTTCAGCTTTCCTTCATCATAGCCCCATCCTAAAATCCAACCACGTTGACTAGCATCATATTTCTCTAGTGCAACAAGCATATCTTCAATCGAATGAATATGTGGAGGTAAACAGGCCACCTGCTCCAAAACATCAGCTAACATAATCGGATGCATATGCGCATCAATAATCCCTGGAATAATGACCTTGCCCTGTCCATCGATGATATCACCTTGGTAAGCAGGTAAGTTTTCCTCCCGTCCAATCCATAGAATTTTTCCACCTTTAATAACCATGGCTGTTGCCATCTGCTGATTAGTATCTGCTGTATAAATTTTTGCATTTCGAATAATTTTCATCATTTTTCAACTCCTATTTCTTCCATACCGAAAGTTGATTTCTCCGGATTTTCTGCTTTAAGCACTCTATGCAAGAAGGCGCCTAAAATAAAGCCAATAATAGATGGGACAGCCCAGGCAAATCCACTCGATTGTAATGGTAAATGTAAGATCAACTTTGTCACCCCGGGTATCGTAATTCCATAGCTAGAAATTGTTTCAACAACACTTACTAAAAAAGCAAATAATACGGTTCCTTTATAAGCTCCTGCATTGGGCACAAGACGATCAAATGCTCCAAGCAACACAAGTACGATAATGACTGGATATATAACCAAGAAAATGGGCAGTGTAATTTCTACGATGGCACCTACTCCTAACGAACCGATTGTTGCGCCCACTATACACATAATCAACACCCATGTTTTATAGCCAAGCTTTTCTTTCGTTAATTCGTTTAAAAATTGTGATGAGATAACCATGACTCCTATTGCGGATGTTAGACAGGCGAACACAACACAAATAGCCAATAGCGCTTTCCCCAAGTTTCCAATCACACGATAAGCAATACTTGCTAACAGCTCTGTATCACTACCTGGATTCGTGATGATACCGCTACTTGTGGCACCTAAGTAAAGCAAACCTCCATAAACGGCTATTAAGCCTATCGCGGCTATAGCCATTCCTCCGAGTGCGACTTTTTTAGATTGTTTACCCTTATAGCCATAGCTGACAATCGCTGCCAGAAAAATGGGTGCACAAAGAATACCTGTTCCAACATCTCCCGTCTGATAGGCGGCTATAATGGCGTTGGCAAATACATTTTTTGCTTCCGTATGGACCGCTGCCCCGATCGGATCTAATACCCCTTTACCGATGAGAATAATGAGTATGATAACGAGAACTGGCGTCAACCATTTCCCAATTTTATCGATGACATTTGATTGATCCATAGCAAAATAAAAGCAAATTGCAAAGAATGCCAGCACTGACACTAGTAAAGGTATAGTAGGAATAATTTGCGATACACCTAATTCATGTGTGGTCGCTGACATCCTTGGTATTGTGACAACCATTCCGATACAAACCATCATGACCGTGTTAAATGCTTTATAAAACCAGTTTCCGATTGGCCTTGTGAGCGCTTCCACTGTTCCCCCAGTGTTATAAATGGCATACACCGCAAGTACAGGTAGAATAACACCTGTTAAGCTAAAGCCCATCAATGCAGAAATCCAAGAGACCCCTGCACTGTTTCCTATGGACGGTGGAAAAATTAAATTACCTGCACCAAAAAATATGGCGAATAAAGCTAGCCCGACTATGATCGTATGCTGCATAATTTTAGACATGTCCTCAGCCCCTTTATCACTGATTTACATAAGATTTATTTAAATAATAAAAAATTTTAAAACATGAAAAAAGGAGATAAATTTTTATCCCCTTTTTGTAAAAAAAATTTTACAGCAGCTCATATTTTAAACATTTATATTTCAAAAGTTGACGTGAAATTCCTAAACGACGGGCTGTCTCTGCTAATCGTCCATCGGTTTCTCGTAGTTTTTCAGCTATAATAAGACGTTCGTAGGCCTCTGTTAAATCACGTAAATGACCGGATTGGCTCACTTGCATTAGTAGATGAGCAGGTTGTTGGATATTTTTTTTAATTCTCTCCGGCACATGCTCAACGCGAATTTCATTGCCCGTTAAATTATTGTAGGCTGATTCCAGAGCATTTTTTAACTCGCGTACATTACCAGGCCAATGATAGGCATAAAATAATTGCAGTACCTCATCACGATAGCTCACATTTTTCTGTACAGTATGTTCATTATAAAATTGTATATAAAAATCTAGAATGGCCGGAATGTCTTCCTTCCTCATACGAAGTGGTGGCAAATCAATCTGTAGGACATTTAAGCGATAAAATAAATCCTCCCGTAATCTTTTCTCGACTAAAAGTTTATCTACATCCTCATTGACCGTCGTAATATAACGAATATCCAAAGACTCACCATTTAACATATTTATATCCACCGCATGTAACAGTTTTGCCTGTAAAGATGCATCAAGCAAATTAAGATGATCGATGAGTAATGTTCCACCATTGGCCTCCTGTAATTTCCCACATTTCTCTTCATTTTCTGAGCCATATAGCTGTGGAAAGATATTATCCTCCGTTAATATTGAGCAATTCAGTGTAATAAATGGTTTTGTATAGCGCTCACTCTCATTGTGAATACCTTGTGCAATAATATCTTTTCCTGTCCCTGTTTCCCCTGTCAATAAAATAGGAGCATTTTTCTTAGCACTACGGCGTGCCTTATCGAGCTGCTCCTTCATGTCCGCGTTTGTTGTAATAAAATCCTCTAGGCGATACGTCGTGTGATTATCTCTATATAGTTTATGTCCCAGGAAATTATCTAAGTATTTTATTTGCTTACTTTCATAAAAATGCTTTGAAAATTCAATTGCACCAACGGATTTGCCCTGTTCCATTATTGGATAGGTTGAACTTAGTGATAAGTAACTAAAACCATTCAAGGTTGTTAATTGTTGTTCGTAATATAAAATTGGTTGTCCCGTTTGTAATACTTTAAAAACGGTACTTGTTTCAGGTGATAAATTTTGATAATTATCAGTTACAGTACTGTGAAAAAATTCATCTGGTGTTAAGCCGATTTCCATTAATATATTTAAATCTGCTAAATCATAAAATATTGCACAGCCTTTATCGTCAGTAATTAAGACATTGTCAAATTCATTTAAAGCCTGAGCAAATTGCTGTAGATCCATGAATTTCTCCCCCTTGTCCCCATGAATATTACCCATTATAACGAATTTTCAAAAATTATGAGAGCTATCAATTTTGGAATTGAAAAAAGGCTATTTTAGATTACCGTGTAAAGGTTCATCTAAAATAGCCTTGATCAGTTGTTTATTTTGGGGCAATTACTTCTTTGCCACCCATATATGGTCTTAAAACCTCAGGAATCACTACGCTTCCATCAGCTTGTTGATAGTTTTCTAGTAGAGCGGCAACTGTACGACCAATCGCAAGCCCTGAACCGTTTAATGTGTGGACATATTCTGGTTTTGCATTTGGGTCACGACGGAAGCGAATATTTGCGCGTCGTGCTTGGAAGTCCTCAAAGTTTGAACAAGAAGAAATTTCACGGTACATATTTTGTGCTGGAATCCAAACTTCTAAATCATATTTTTTCGCAGCAGTAAAGCCTAAATCGGCTGTACACATTTTTAATTTACGATATGGTAAGCCTAGTAATTGTAGTACCTTTTCAGCATGACCCGTTAACAGCTCTAACTGCTCATATGACTCCTCAGGTTTTACAAAACGAACTAATTCCACTTTGTTAAATTGGTGCTGACGGATTAAACCACGTGTATCACGACCGGCAGAGCCCGCTTCTGAACGGAAACATGCACTGTATGCAGCAAAACCTTGTGGTAAAGCTTCAGCAGTTAAAATTTCATCACGGTAGAAGTTTGTTACTGGTACTTCCGCCGTTGGAATCATGAAATAATCTGTTTCCTCTAATTTAAATACATCTTCTTCAAACTTAGGTAGCTGTCCAGTACCTGTTAAGCTATCGCGATTTACAATCACAGGTGGCAGCATTTCCTCATAGCCATGCTCTTCTGCATGTAAATCCATCATAAATGTCATCAACGCACGTTCTAAGCGTGCCCCAAGACCGCGGTAGAATAAGAATCGGCTACCAGTTACTTTGGCGCCACGTTCAAAGTCCACAATTTTTAGATCTGTAGCTAGATCCCAGTGTGCTTTAATATCAAAATCAAATGCTGGAATTTCACCCCATGTATATTCCTCAACATTGTCATCTTCTGTCGTACCCACTGGTACAGATTCATGAGGAACGTTCGGCAGGCGCATCATCATATCTTTAAAGCGATCTTCCACATCATTTAATTGAACATCAAGTTCTTTAATTTCATCGCCCACTTGACGCATACGAGCAATCACTTCATCTGCGTTTTCTTTGTTGCGCTTCATTACAGAAATTTGCTCAGATACTTTATTTCGTTCTGCCTTCAGTTCTTCCGTTTTAGCAATTAGTTCACGACGCTTTGCATCTAAATTTTCAAAGTCATCCAAATTTCCTAAATCTTCATTACGTGTTAATAGCATCTCTTTAATTTCGGCGAAATTATCGCGCACGCGTTTAATATCTAACATCGATCATACCTCCAGTAGTTTCTTAATGATGGGGAATTGTTGCATCTTGTTTCTCTAACTTGATTCAGTGGTCATTTGAACATCAGAATAGAAAGCTCTGTAAAGGGGCAGCATTTTCTGATTCAAGATAAACACAAAAAAGCCCCCATCCCATAAAGGGACGAGAGCTACCCGCGTTGCCACCCTAATTGACTAGACACAATGTCTAATCCACTTATTTTATAACGGCATTCCAGCCGGCAGCAGCCTACTTCATTGACTTCGACTGTGCAACTCCAGGACGGATTCACAAGTGCCTTTATCAGCTTCCACCAACCGCTGACTCTCTAAAAAAAACGTGCTTGCTACTACTTCCCATCATCGTGTTCAGTTAATTAAATTTTAACCATACTGTACTATATGAAAACAAATTTTGCAAGTCATACCATAGATGCTACAAAATATTCAAGAATACGTGAGTCTGATGTTAATTCGGGATGAAATGAACAACCTAGTAAATGTCCATCCCGTGCTAAAATAATTTTACCTTCATGCTCGGCGAGAATTTCAACATCTTTTCCAACTGTCTCCATATGAGGTGCCCGAATAAAAACTGCTGGAATTGCCTTACCTATTTTAGGGATATCGAGTTTTACTTCAAAGCTGTCAACTTGGCGTCCATATGAATTTCTCGTAACTGTCACATCCATAACTGCTAAATGCGGTTCATCATTTACTAAAGTATTGGCCATTAAAATTAATCCTGCACATGTCCCAAACATGGGCAAACCTCGTTGCGCTAGCTCTCGTATAGGCTCTAGTAGGTCAGAACGATCCAACAACTTTCTCATAGTCGTGCTCTCACCACCAGGTAATACAAGTCCATCTAGTTTTATCAAATCCTGCTTCTGTTTTACTTCAACAGCTTCACAGCCAAGGTTTTCTAGCATGTGAACATGCTCTCGTATCGCCCCTTGTAAGGCTAAAACGCCAATTCGTTTCATCCTACCAGCCTCGCTCTTGCATGCGCTCATGCTGTCCAAGCTGTGCAATATCAATACCCTTCATGGGTACGCCGAGTTCCTTTGATAGTTCAGCAATGAGCTTATAATCCTTGTAATGCGTCGTTGCTTCCACAATTGCATGTGCAAATTTTTCAGGATTATCGGATTTGAAGATACCCGAACCAACAAAAATACCATCAGCCCCAAGCTCCATCATTAAAGCCGCATCAGCAGGTGTTGCCACACCTCCCGCTGCAAAGTTAACAACTGGTAAACGACCAAGATGTTTGATCTCTCTTAATAATTCAAAAGGTGCTCCTAGTAATTTTGCCTCTGTCATTAATTCATCCTCTGTCATACCTACTACTTTACGAACTTGGGCATTTACTTTACGAATATGTCGAACTGCTTCCACTATATTCCCTGTTCCTGGTTCACCTTTTGTTCGTAGCATAGCTGCTCCTTCACCAATACGACGGGCTGCTTCGCCTAAATCACGACAGCCACACACAAATGGTACGGTATAATCACTTTTTAATAAGTGATACTCTTCATCTGCTGGTGTGAGCACTTCACTTTCATCAATATAATCAACCCCCATTGCTTCTAAAACACGAGCTTCTACAATATGACCGATACGAGCTTTTGCCATCACAGGAATGGAGACTGCTCCTAGTACTTCCTCTACAATACGAGGATCTGCCATACGAGCAACACCCCCTGCTTTGCGGATATCGGAAGGTACTCTTTCTAATGCCATTACTGCTACTGCTCCTGCCGCCTCTGCAATTTTTGCTTGCTCAGCATTAATCACATCCATAATGACGCCGCCCTTTTGCATCTCAGCCATACCACGCTTCACCAAATTTGTACCTGTCTTTTTCATTGTCTAACCTCCACCTTTATGATGAAATTTAGTATAATAGAAATTGACCATATAAAAATATCCAGTTTTTTAAAAATTCATAGGGTCAGGGGGTTTTTAGCATATGGATATGCTTTTATTTCAGCTTGAACGGGATGGCGATAAACCGCTATATGATCAGCTATACAACGGCATTAAAGAAGCTATTATTACCAAAAAAATAGCAGTAGGCGAAAAATTACCATCAAAAAGAAAATTAGCCGATTTTTTGAATATTTCTCAAACAACGATTGAAATTGCCTATGCACAGCTTCTTGCAGAAGGCTATATTATGTCCAAATCTCGTGTAGGTTATTTTGTAGAAGAAATAGATGAACTACCCTATATCCAGCAGGACACGATAATCCCATTCAATGAGCAGCCTAAAAAAAAATCATACAAAATAGATTTTAATCCTGGTTCTATTGATATCGATGCTTTCCCATTTCAGATCTGGAGAAAATATGCAAAGGAGCTGTTTGATGAAGCCTCAAAGAAATTATTATTAACAGGGGAACCTCAAGGGGAGCTTTCTTTGCGAACTGAAATTGCGAATTATTTATATCAATCACGTGGAGTTGTCTGTAACCCCGAGCAAATTGTCGTTGGCTCTGGTACGGAGCAGCTTCTGCCTATGATTTTACGTCTTTTTAGTGATGATACATGCTTTGCATTGGAAAATCCAGGGTATCCGGCTGTGCATCGTATGTTCTCTCAGCATAAACGAAAAGTTTATCCTATTGCCGTTGACGAGGAAGGAATCATCATTCAGGAGCTAGAGCAAACACAAGCTAATGTTGTTTATATTACACCATCACATCAATTTCCTACTGGTGCAGTATTATCCGCTACTAGACGTGCACAGGCTTTAAATTGGGCGACACAAAGCCCATCTCGTTATATCATTGAAGATGATTATGATTCGGAATTTCGTTATACTGGAAAACCAATTCCTGCTCTACATGCTCTCGATAGAAACGATAAAGTCATTTATATGAGCACTTTTACAAAATCGTTAATGCCTTCTTTGCGCGTAGCCTATTTTGTACTTCCACCTCAATTACTTGCTACATATAATGATGTCTTTAATTACTATTCATCAACCGTCCCTCGGTTTGATCAACATATTGTTGCAAATTTTATGCATGATGGTCATTTTGCTAAACATCTTAACAGGATGCGTAAAGTTTATCGTAAAAAACATGATAAGCTTACTTCTATTTTAGAAAAATATTCATCATCCATTAACATGACTGGTGAGCAAGCAGGGATGCATATATTATTAGACGTTAAGCACAAGTTGCCGGAAAAACAATTACAACAACTTGCCTTCCAAGCAGGGATAGGTATTTATCCGTTATCTGATTATCGACTAGATTACGTTGAATCCTCGCAAGCACAATTTTTACTTGGCTTTGGGGGTATACCTGTTCATGTAATTGAACAATCGATCGAACAATTAATGGATTGTTGGGGAATACAAAAAAATCACCCATCTACTACAACCAAGTAGTAGATGGGTGACCCCCATTAGGATTCAATGAGTTGAATATGATAATGCTCAAACCAAGTATGAATTTGCCCTAGATATGCTAAAAGTTGAGGTCCCGCCATTAATTGTCCATACCATGGAATTTTGAAAGAGCTGCCTCCCGATTCTATTAGTTCCGTAAGTTTTTTATGCTCAAATAATTCATGTAAGATAGAGTTCTTATCTTTAAGAATTTCTCTTAACCATGTTTGCACACCTGCTGTATAAACTGGATGATATGTTTTAGGATATGGATTTTTTTTACGATACAATACTTCATCAGGCAATAAATGTGCCATGGACTTTCGAAGTAACCCCTTTTCTATGCCCTCTAAATCCTTCATTTCCCAAGGAATATTCCATGCATATTCTACAAGGCGATGATCCGCAAAAGGAACCCGCACCTCTAAGCTAGCTCCCATACTCATACGATCTTTCCGCTCTAGCAATGTCTGCATAAACCATTGTATATTTAAATAAAACATTTCACGATGTTTTACTTCTGCCGGACTTTCGCCATCTAGCAACGGGACCTCTGCAATCGTTTGCGTATATAGTTGCTGTGCATAGGATTCAATTTTTAATTTTTTATCCCACTTCTCTTGGAGTAATGCATTTCTTTCCGCCAATGATCGAATCCAAGGAAAACCCGTAGTTTTTTCTTTAAACCATGGATACCCACCAAAAATTTCATCTGCACATTCGCCAGATAGTGCTACAGTAAAGTCTCTTTTAATTTCTCGACAAAACCATAGTAACGAAGAATCAACATCTGCCATACCTGGTGAATCTCTAACTATAACCGATTCTACTAGTAAATCAATCAGCTGTTGCTGGGTTATTTCCTCTGCGTGATGTGTCGTCTTAAAAGTATCGGTCATTTTTTGAATCCAATACGTATCTGTTGAAGTTTGAAATGCATGAGGATTGAAAAAACGTTCATTATCCTCATAATCGATTGAATACGTATGCAACTTATTGTTTTGTTGTTGGAATCTATCTGCAGCAATCCCTGTAATAATACTAGAATCAAGACCTCCCGATAGAAATGTACAGATCGGTACATCCGAAACAAGCTGTCTTTCAATAGCATCCGTTAACAGCAAACGAACATGCTCAATCGTCTCTTGCAATGATTCTTCATGCTTGCGGCTTTGTAGCTGCCAATATTGCCACTTTCTTAACCCTTCTCTAGAGAAGCGCATTGCATATCCTGGTCGTAACTCCTCAATGTTTTGAAAAAGAGTCTTACCTGGAGCTCTAGAGGGGCCAACAGCCATCATGCTTGCTAATCCCTCCGTATTAATAGTAGCTTCAACCATTGGATGTGCCAGTAAAGCCTTTACTTCCGATGCAAAAAGAACTCCCCCCTGTTGCTCTGTAAAATAAAGGGGCTTCACACCTAATCGATCCCTACATAAAAAAAGAGATTGCGCCTGTTCATCCCAAATACCAAAGGCAAAAATACCATTTAGAAAGTCTACACATTGCTCTTTCCATTCAATATAAGCAGTCAATAGCACTTCGGTATCTGAATGTGTTGTGAAAGTATGACCTCTTTTTTGCAGCTCTTTGCGCAGCTCTTCCGTATTATAAAGTTCGCCATTATATGTAATGACATAGTTTACCCCATCATGTATTTTTTTCATCGGCTGCTTGCCACCTATTAAATCGATAACCGCTAACCGTCGATGGCCAAATGCAATATGTTCACTACACCAAATATTTTCATCATCTGGCCCTCTCTTGTTTAATGTTCGTGTCATTGCTTGCAAAACTTTTTCACTTGCTTTTAAATCCTGTTGAAAGCTAGCCCATCCAGTAATGCCACACATTTAACCACATCCTTTCGCCTATTAGCCTATGCTATTCGGGTCAAAAATGTGAAAAAGCACATGAATGTTTGTTATCATTCATGTGCTCTTTAATTAATGATTAGAATAGACCTCCAACGAAATCAGAAATCCCACTCCATAAATTGCCGAAGAAGTTCCCAACACCTTGGAAGAACAATGAGATACCGCTAGCACGCTCTACAGCCCCTGTAGTAACAATATCGGATGAAATATCCTTACCATCGATAAAGCCGTAATCTGTGCCCTCTGTGCGCTCAATAACGACCTTCCCTACAACAGTGTCTTTCTTAACTCCTGCCTCAAGACTCTTTTTATCTAAAATCAATTTAGGCTTATAGAGATCTTTATCAGAAGACTTGATCATAAATGAAATAGGTTCTTTTACAGCAATCTCTACTTTGTCTTCTTTACCTTTTGTCACTTTTACTGTTTTTTGATCTTTAAACGTATAGTTTGCTGGTAAAATCTCTTGTTTTGAGAATTGTGAAAAACCATAGTTAAATAATTTTGCTGTTGCATCAAAACGAGCTTTATATGACCCTTGTCCACTTGCATCAACAGCCTTCATGACCACTGCAATTAATCGAGTACCATTCCGTTCTGCAGTACCAGTGAAGCAATGGCCTGCAAAGTTTGTAGTACCAGTTTTTAATCCATCTACACCTTGATATTCAAAAACTAACCCTGGTAACATAAAGTTCCAGTTAGACATTTCAATGGCATCCTCTGTACCTTCACGGAATGTCTTTTTAGTAATTTGAGAAGTTTCTAATACCTTTGGGTGGTCCTTTAATAGATGGTAGGCAAGTTTTGCCACATATTTTGCAGGCATCACGTTCTCATCTTCTGGTCCTGTCCCAGCTGGTTGCATCCCAAAAAGATCAGCGTTATTTAGACCTGTAGCATTGACAAACTTATAACCCTCTAGGCCAAGTTCTTCTGCTTTTTTGTTCATTAATTTCAAAAATTCAGTCTCTGTTCCAGCAATTGTTTCAGCTATAGCAACAGTTGCAGCATTCGCTGAATAAATAGCCATTGCCTCGTACAATTCTCGAATCGTGTAGGAACCATCACGACGTAAAGGTACATTACTTAATGCACGATTTTGAGACATACGATACGTATAATCGGTTACGTGGTATTCTTGATCCCATTTAACTGTCCCTGCATCAATAGCGTCCAATAACAGGTATTCAGTCATCATTTTTGTCATACTTGCAATACCTAGTGAAGTATCTGCATTTTGTTCATATAAAATTTTTCCTGAATCTGCGTCAATTAAAATTGCAGCATCCACTGTTAGTCCTAAATCCGTCTCTGCACTTGCCTTTGCAGGAATACCTGCAAAAATACCAATTAATAAAACGGGAATTAGGAGTAAGCGTAATACGGTGTTCATTTTCTTTTTCACCTTGAAAGCCCTCCAAAAAATAATCTTGTCCTCGACATTTTATCATAGATATCAACATACGTGTTGACTCTCTACCATAAAAAAATGCTCTCGCGCCATCTTTGTAGACGATGCGAAAGCATAAAAGTTGCAAGTAATATATTACATGGAATAGTTTGGTGACTCTTTTGTAATCTGCACATCATGCGGATGTGATTCACGAAGACCTGCACCCGTCATTTTAACAAATTGTGCATTTTCTCGTAAATACTCAAGATGTGGTGCTCCACAATAACCCATACCAGCTCGGATACCACCAATCAGTTGATAGATTGTATCAGCTAATGGTCCTTTATAAGGAAGGCGACCTTCAATACCCTCAGGCACTAACTTTTTCGCATCCTCTTGGAAGTAACGATCTTTTGAGCCTTTTTCCATTGCTCCGATAGATCCCATACCACGGTATACTTTGAAGCGACGACCTTGGAAGATTTCTGTCTCTCCTGGAGATTCAGAAGTACCTGCAAGAAGTGATCCTAGCATTACAACATTTCCACCAGCTGCTAAAGCTTTCACAATATCGCCAGAGTATTTAATACCACCATCAGCAATAATTGTTTTACCAAGCTCACGAGCTACTGTAGCACAATCATATACTGCTGTAATTTGCGGTACACCTACGCCAGCCACAACACGTGTAGTACAAATTGAGCCTGGGCCAATTCCTACTTTAACAACATCTGCACCAGCCTCGAATAATGCACGTGAACCTTCTGCAGTAGCTACGTTACCAGCAATGATTTCTAGTTCTGGGTAAGTTTCATGGATTGAACGGATTGTCTGTAATACACCTTCTGAATGTCCGTGTGCTGTATCGATTACTACAATATCAACTTGTGCTTCTACAAGCTTCTCGATACGTACCATTGTATCCTTCGATACACCTACTGCTGCACCTACAAGTAAGCGACCATGTGTATCTTTAGCAGCATTAGGGAATTCAATAACTTTCTCGATATCTTTGATTGTGATAAGTCCAGTTAAGCGACCTTCTTCATCAACAATCGGAAGTTTTTCGATTTTATATTGTTGAAGAATTTTTTCTGCATCCTCTAGAGTCGTTCCAACAGGAGCTGTAATTAAATCTTCTTTCGTCATAACATCTTCAATTTTTAAAGAGTAATCAGAGATAAAACGTAAATCACGGTTTGTAATGATCCCTACTAGTTTTTGGTTTTCCATACTGTCAACAATAGGTACACCAGAGATTCGGTATTTACCCATTAAATGCTCAGCATCGAAAACTTGATGAGTTGGAGTTAAGAAGAATGGGTTTGTAATAACACCATTTTCAGAACGTTTTACTTTTTCTACTTGTTCAGCCTGTTCGTCAATACCCATGTTTTTATGGATAATACCGATTCCGCCTTGTCGTGCCATAGCAATAGCCATTTTAGACTCTGTAACTGTATCCATACCTGCGCTGATCATTGGAATGTTTAATTTAATCTTTGGTGTTAATTGAACAGATAAATCAACATCCTTCGGTAATACTTCGGAATGAGCTGGTACTAATAATACATCATCAAAAGTTAAACCTTCTTTGGCAAATTTAGTCTCCCACATTTTCGTAACGTCCTCCTATAGTTAAAAGAATATTAATTGTAAGATTAACAACGTGGACTGCTACTGTCAAGAAACTTATAAAAGAAAGACAATTCAGACTTTTAATCATAGCAAATTTTAATAGAAAATCCAAATAAATAGCTATATTAAAAACTACTAGCGACCATCTTATAGTTTTATGAAATCTTACAATTGAATCATTATATAATAATTGAGTTTTGTATAAAATCCTGTAATTTATGAAGCATTTCCTTAAGATAATAAAATAAAAAAACAGCCAGCACACAGCTGACTGCCTTTATTGCCTAGCGACGTCCTACTCTCACAGGGGGAAGCCCCCAACTACCATCGGCGCTAAAGAGCTTAACTTCCGTGTTCGGTATGGGAACGGGTGTGACCTCTTTGCCATCATCACTAGACTATTTTCGGCTTTCAATACACGGCATAAAACTGTGTCTTGAAGCTCTTTTTATTGAAAGGATTGTTCTTTCAAAACTGGATAAACGGTTCATTGAA
>NZ_JSZM01000036.1:0-7920 GCF_000801965.1 Lysinibacillus sp. A1 | reverse complement strand
GCTTTTTCACTTCTTTTATTTAGAGTGGATTTCCTGTATGCGTCCAACCTGTCCATCTGTTAGCCTAACTTTAATACCGTGGGGAAGGTTGCCTGATTTGTTAAAAATATCTTAAATGATATCTCTGGTAATTTTCCCTTTTTCCAACCTTTTTTTAACAATATTAATAGCTTTTCCTGTTATATGTCTTTCCGATATTGTCCGTATATTAGACACCCATTTTTCTACGGGTATTGCTTGTTTTTTTAGTTTGCTGGCTTTTCATTTTTTTTGTTGAAAGGTCGTGATTCATTTTTCCTTGATTAACAGAGGAACGGTTCTTTTTGTTTTCAAGCTGCTGTTTCACTGCCTCTTGCAGGCTGATTTTTTTTGGGGGTACCTCAGATTGATTATTCTCGGTCATAGAAATGCTCCTTTTTGAGTATGTTATTTAGTCCAGTATAATCTATTTTTTATTATTTGTGAAACTTTCCCCTTTAACTTACAACAAGTGAAGACGCTTTTTTACTAACAGTGCAGTTTAATGGAATAATTCACATGGGATATTGTGGTAATGTAAGGTTGTATAGGGGAAATTTAAATGGTTGAAAAAGAAATTTTCAAATGGGGTAAATATCTGTTGCAATTCAAAACATTAAATCATAATATAAGCATATAGTTATATATAGATTAATTCACCTTTCTTTAACGAGGTGATTTTATTTAAAATAATATATAAGCAAATAATTATATAAGGAGTGCAGATAAATGGAAAACACACTAATTGAAAAACAACTAAAAGCAGCAGCTGATTTAAATCGTATTAAATTACTTGCATGCATGAAAAATGGGGAGGTATGTGTATGTGATTTTGTGGATGTGCTAGGAATATCACAACCAGCAGTTAGTCAACATCTACGAAAATTGAAGGAGGCAGGCATTATTACGGAACGAAAAGTAGGGACTTGGAAACATTACCGTTTAGTAGAGGATCAAACACCACTGATGAAGGGTGTTTTAGAACAAATTCAACCTTTAAACGGGTGCAACTGTGGCACAGATTGTTGCCATGAAGGGGGAACTGATAATGAGTAATGAATCTTTAATAAAACAGCTTTCCTTTTTAGATCGTTACCTTACCCTTTGGATATTCGTTGCGATGGGAATAGGTGTTGTATTAAGTATCACCATGCCTAATATTGGTGAAGCGTTAGAGTCCATGTCTATTGGCACAACGTCCATACCGATTGCTATCGGGTTAATTATCATGATGTATCCACCATTAGCGAAAGTAAAGTATGAAGAAATGTGGCGAGTGTTTAAGGATTGGAAAGTGCTATTACTATCACTTTTACAAAATTGGTTACTAGGCCCGTTCCTCATGTTCTTTTTAGCGATTATCTTCTTACATGATTACCCAGAATATATGGCTGGACTCATTATGATTGGCTTAGCTCGATGTATTGCCATGGTGATTGTGTGGAATGATTTAGCGCGTGGAGATCGTGAATATGTAGCTGGTTTAGTTGCATTTAACTCTATTTTCCAAATTTTAACATACTCTATCTTTGCTTACTTTTTCTTAAATGTCTTGCCTGGTTGGTTTGGTTTAGAGAATTTCCATGTATCCATTTCTATGTGGGAGATTACAAAGAGCGTTCTAATTTACCTAGGGATACCATTTGCTGCAGGGTTCCTCACACGATGGATTGGGATTAAAGCAAAAGGAAAACAGTGGTATGAAGAAAAGTTCTTACCGAAAATTTCACCACTTACTTTAATTGCACTGCTGTTCACGATTGTGATGATGTTTGCATTAAAGGGTGAGCAATTAGTAGAACTGCCACTTGATGTAGTGCGAATTGCTATTCCATTATTTATTTACTTTGTGATTATGTTTGCTGTGTCGTTCTTCTCTTCCCGTAAAGTTGGGGCATCTTATCCTGTCACAGCAGCTCTTTCTTTTACAGCTGCAAGCAACAACTTCGAGTTAGCCATTGCTGTTGCAGTGGGTGTGTTTGGCCTGCATAGTGGCGTCGCATTTGCCGCTGTTATTGGACCACTAGTGGAAGTGCCGGTCCTCATTGGACTTGTATGGGTTGCCTTACGTTGGCAGAAAAAATACTTTAAAACTATTAAATATTGAACTATATTATGACACAAAACCGATTAATAAAACGGAATTGCTTACCTCTTGTGTACTGGAACTCATGCAGTAGTCCGGTGGCTAAAGGATGGGCAAATAAATTAATATCTATACTCATTGCATCTCGCTAAAGATTTCGCTATTGATTTCTGAGATATGGATTGTTACGGCATTAGGTCATGATGGCAATTTGAAAATGCTAGTAAAAAATGAGCAAATGATATGTGAAATTGAAATGTGTTAATTACATGCAAAGCTTAAACGTCTAGCTACGTGGCTAGACGTAAAAAAATATTTTTTATATAAGAAAATGCTTATATAAAGAAAAAAGTGGAGAAGTGAATGATGAAAACACTAAAAATAATCAACCAAAATGGATCTTGTTGTACTACTACTAAGGAAATTAAAGTACAGAAGAATATAAAAAATTTACCGATTGCCATAATTGGTGCAGGCCCCATTGGATTAACTGCAGCTGCTCATTTAGTGGAACACAAGCAAGCCTTTATTTTATTAGAAGCTGGGCATGAAGTAGCGCACAATATTCGGACTTGGGGGCATGTTACTTTATTTTCACCATGGCGATATAACATCAATAAAGCTGCTAAGGCTATATTAGATGCCTCCGATTGGGAAGAACCTAATTTAGATACGTTACCGACAGGACATGAATTAATTGATCTATATTTAAAACCATTGTCTAATCTAATGCAAATAAAGCCTCACATTCAGTTGAACTCAAAAGTGGTAGGAATTTCACGACAATTTAATGATAAGATGAAGACAAAAAATCGTGTAGAACAGTCCTTTATTATTTATATTGAACAAGAGAATGACATCCGTATGATTGAAGCAAGAGCTGTTATTGATGTGACGGGTACATGGGGAAATCCCAACCCAGCAAATTCTACAGGTATATGGCTCCAAAATGAAAAAGCTTTAGCAGATCACATTGAATATGGTATCCCAGACATAAATATGAATACTAAGCGTTATGCCAATAAGAAGATTGCAGTTATTGGTGGTGGCCATTCAGCTATCAATACATTATTGACACTTGCGGAATTACAAGACGAGAACCCATCAACAAAGCTAGTGTGGATTATGCGTAAAAAATCTGTTGAAGAAGCCTATGGTGGCGAAGAAAAAGATGCATTAGCAGCACGTGGCGCACTCGGTGTTCGCATTCACGAATTAGTGGATACTGGTAAGGTTGAAGTAATAACACCTTTCTATATCTCACAGGTGAAGAAAGAAGAGAACATCCATATTTTTGGTACTATAAACGGAGAACAAAAAGTATTAACAGGATTTGAAGAGCTTATTGTCAATGCGGGAAATAGACCAGACCTATCAATTAACAGTGAATTACGCCTTTCGATGGATTCAGCAACAGAAAGTGTGCAAGCATTAGCGCCACTAATTGACCCTAATGAGCATAGTTGCGGAACAGTAAGAGCGCATGGAGAAGAAATACTAAGACAACCAGAAAAGAACTTCTACATTGTCGGTGCAAAAAGTTATGGTCGCGCACCTACATTCTTAATGGCCACAGGTTATGAACAAGTTCGTTCAATAACAGCCTATTTATCAGGAGATGAAGAAGCGTCGAAACGTGTGGAATTGGAATTACCAGAAACAGGGGTATGTAGTATTAATCTTGTTAATCAATCAAATACATGTTGTTAAAAATTCGACTGTTAGCGAAAGCTAGCAGTCCTTTTAAAAACTAAGAAGAGAAATGGGATGGACGCAAAGTTCTTGTCCATATAGAACAACAACTCATGGGTAGTTTACAAAGGATAAAAAATTGATATGGTGTGTTTCACCTTATCAACTTTTTATTATCATGAATTGATTTTGTAGATGGTTTAGTCAAATACGGATAGTATTATGAGTTATTTAATACATACAAATATTGTAGGAATAAGAAAAAGCTGAAGTCTATAGTTGTAGAAAATCAATGAGGTATTCATTCTGTATTATGTAAAATATTTTGCGCTGTGAGAGCGATCGAGACGGGTAAAGGTACGTGTTACTGAATCTCGATACGTTTCATAACGTCAAGAGCAATATCTCTTCGGAACTTAACATTTTTTCTCATTATTTCGTTATGCTGAAAATAAAGACCACTAGAGAATAATGCTGTAGTTAGATTTCAAAAATATATGAACCTAGCGTTATAACACAAGTGAAGAATTGCAAGCCATCCCAAACAGTTTTGTGGTTCAGTTCAACTTTGTTCAAAATCAGATTAATTTTTAGCAGTAAAGTCCATTAAAGTTTAGCTTTTTTGATCAATTTTTTATTAAACTAACAAAAATACTTGCAATACCTATTATAGTACTGTACAGTACTAATTATGACAAAGGTAAAATTAATGAATCAAAAACGTGTGATTGAAGTAGCTGCAACATTATTTTTAGAAAAAGGATTTGCTTATACAAGCATGGATGAATTAGTTCGTGTAAGCAAAGTATCAAAGTCTAATGTGTATTATCACTTCTCTAATAAGGAAGAATTGTTGGAAGGGGTCGTTGATTATTGGATTGAAATGTATCAATCTGCAATTGATGGCTTACTATCTCAAAACCAATTATTAGTTGAAGATCGTATCCAATTGTTTTTAAAGCAATTATCACAAGGAGTTCAGACGAGAGAATATAAGGGGAGCTGTCCATTTATTACGCTTTATATTCAAAGCCCAACAAATGCCACAAAAGTAAAAGAAAAAATAGGTCTTTTCTTTATAGGATTACAAACAAAAGTTTCTCTATTACTTAAACAAGGAGTAGAGAATGGTGAATTTAGAAAGACAATTAATATTGACGAGGTTGCACCTCTTTTTATTACAAATCTTGAAGGAGCGCTATTTATTTCAGAAACACTGCAGGATGCAACTGTCATCATGAAAACAGCAGATCATTTTTTTAACTTGCTTCGATAAAAGAAGCATTTTTTTTCACAATAAATTAGTACTGAATAGTACTAAAAGGAGGATTTATATGAAAACAGTATTTTTAACAGGTGGAACAGGATTTATTGGAAAGCAATTAGTGAAAGAATTAGCCAAAGATGAGCACGTTACAATTCTTCTATTAGTGAGATCGAAAAGTAAAGCAACACGCATTTTTCAAGAAAGAGGCATCTTAAAAGAGGCAGTGATGCACTTTATTGAAGGTGATTTGACGAAATTAGACTTAGGTCTAAGTGCTGAAGATAAGGAGTTGGTATTGAAAACGGATGTGATTATTCACGCAGGTGGTCCCATGGATATTCAAGCGACAAGTAAAGATGCAGCTTCCGTATTTTTGAATGGTGCCCAACATATTAGTGAATTCTCTAAAAATATTCATCAATTGAAGGGATTGCAACAATTTATTCATGTAGTAGGCTATATGAGTCCCTTTGATGATAAAAATAGCAAGATTGCGATAGATGTGTTTAAAGAAGGAAACAATTTTTTGAAAATAAAAAACCCATATGAGAGAACAAAGTTTTTAGCAGATCTTTATATCCGTCAGCAGGCATCAGCAGTAGGTTATCCGCTTTCAGTAATTAATCCACCAACCGTAGTTGGTAGTAGTAAAACAGGGAGTACAGAGCAGATAGCAGGATTAGGTTTGCTTGTGACAAGTATGCGAAGAGGGCTCATGCCAGTGATTCCTGGAGGTAAGGGATATAGGTTGCCATTGATTTCAAACGATGAGTTTGCGAAGTTTATTGTGCAGGTTTTCAAATTGGAGCAGCCGGCTATTCAAACATATACACTTGTTGATGACAAAGAGAACGATCCGAACATTGCTGAATTATTAAGTGTTATGTCGGAAAGTATGAATATGAGGGCACCAAAAATCTCTGTTCCAATGCCGCTTATGAAAACAATAATGAAAAGTGGAGTAAGTAAAATAACAAACATTCCTTCTGATGGACTGAATTTTATAACAAAACGAACATTTTCAAATGTTTCGGTGAAAAACATGAGGGGGGGAGATTGGTTTAATAAGATGAGTGTCATGAACTTTTTCCCTGCCGTAGTAGCTGATCTGGATTATCGATTGATGTATCAAAATGGTGAGCATCATCATTTATTTGAGCGAACATTATGCGATAACAATACCCTTTACCAATTACAAGGAGAGGGGAAACCGTTTATTTTATTACATGGTTTATTAAGTGATGGAGAGGATTTATTTCCATTAGGGAAAGAGCTTCATGAAAAAACGGGTCGACCTGTATGGATCTTGGACCTTCCAGGTTTGGGACGTTCTCCTTTTAAACGAGAGAAAAATCTTATAAATATCTATTTGAATGTAGTGAAAAAGTTATTGGAGAAAGCTTCTAACGGTGCCCATCTAATTGGCCATTCATTTGGTGCGTATATTCTTTTGGAAGCATTAGTACAAAAGTACATAGATAAGAAGTATACAATTACTTTACTTCAGCCACCTGTTGCTAAAAAGAATACTAAATCGATACATGTTCCTCAATTTATGAACAAATGGACATTGAAAATGGCAACTACTAATTTGATAGAGCGTTATTTATTAAGTAATGGTTTATTTGAAAGTACGGAGAGTATCCCTCAACAGTATATTGAAAAAATAAGTAAAGGTTTTACTTCTCCTAGAATTTTAAATACTACGGTTCAGCTTAACCGTTTACTTTTGAAAACCGGTCAAGGTGATTTCAATGAAGTAACAAAGTATAATCTTCGCATTATTTGGGGGGATTATGATAGAGGCTATTCTGCTCCTTCGCACCTGGGTAAGGTTGATTTTGTTCCATATGGTCATCATTTTCCTCTTAACCATCCGAGTGAAACGGCTAATTTGGTAATAAAATAGTAGTACTAGCAGGTGAGAGTGTGGAATATTTCATCATATTTACTTATATCGAGAAAAGCTCTAGACAGGAACAGCGCATGATATTGAAGATTACAAAGTCCAATCATACATTTAATTATATGGATTGAATAATTATTTTCCCCGAAAAACTATTAGGTTTTAGGAGATAGAATCTTCTACTAATGATAAGTTAGTTAAAGAAGAGATGTGCTTATTATCTTCCACAATAGGGCGCGTTTATTTAGGAAGCGTTTTTTCCTTTTAAAGGGCCTTATTGTTAAGACTCTAAATTTCCTCGAGCAGATCATTGACAATAGAGAAGGATGGTTTTTTACTGACTTGGTTGAAAGGCTATCTGGAATACAGAGTTCACGGAATACCGAGGAGGACTTGTAAAATGAAAAACAAACCCGGGATGAGATTCCCGGGTTTGCTTTTACTTATTGGCAACTATGACCAATTTGCCTGTATCTAGTTCCTTTTCGAATTGAGCAGCTTCCGATTCACTTAATCCGACAGAAGCTAATTTATTGCGAAGTTCATCTCCACGGGAATTCACCAGGTTCTTCATAGAAGTCAGGAACCCTTGCTCGCTAATACCAGCTTCTTCTGTCCCGAGTGCTTCGTTAATATCCTCTTCACGTTCTTCATAGTGCGCAAAGATGTAAATGTTATCTCGAAGGTATCCTTGCGCTTCTAATTTCTCCACTTCTTGTTTCGCCTGTACTACGTTTTCTACTGTCAATTTGACTGTCATTATTTATCCCTCCAATATATATTCACATTCAATTTATTCCACTAAATTGAATGAATAAAACATCTTTTTAGTTTTTAATTATGTAGAGTGGCATTAAAAACTAATGGAATAACAATGAACAACTCGAAAACATTGTAAGTTGTTATTCTATAATTGGGCGCTTTTCTGAATTTGAAGTGACCCCAAAAAGT